>DAHUZI010000078.1 GCA_027306595.1 Candidatus Dormiibacterota bacterium
GCCGGGCGTCAACCGGCCCGGCGGCTCGCCGCGTCGGGGCCGGGCGCCGGCACCCGCCACCCGAACCCGCTCAGGCCCCCAGGTCGGCCCCGGCCCGGGGCCTCAGCAGCCCTGATCCTCGTCGTACGCGACGCCGGCCGAGTCGGTCTGGGTCCCCGACTGCTGGAGGAGGACGGGCCCGCCGCCGAAGCCGGTCGAGGGACAGGAGGCCCCGACGCTGGCGACAGTCCACTCCGGGAGCGCCGCGAGCAGCGGCGACCCGCCGGTGATCGTCTGCCAGGCGGCCGCGGTGGCGTACAGGCCGAACGGCACCCCCGCGCGGTTCTGCGTGAACCACGCCGCCATCCCGGTAAGGGTGTCGAGGTTGAGGTGGAGGTCGGAGCTGGACCAGCTGTTGGCGGTCTCGACGTCCGCCCACCAGCCGGCCGGGGTTCCAACCCCCTGCGCCGAAGCGTACCCGGCGGCGTAGGCCGCCTCGCTGCAGCCGATCGCGTACGCCTTGGCGGCCGCCCGGGCGTACCCGGCCGCCGCCGCCAGCCCCCGACAGGCGGGGGTGATGTCGCGCCCGTAGGCGCCGGAGTAGCCGGTGTTGAGGTAGAGGGCGCGGGGGATGGCGCCGGTGGCGGCGGCCCAGAGGCTGGCTGCGCAGCGGTCGGGGCTGAAGGGGCGCCCGCCGGTCGCGGCGACGATCGCGAACGCCTGGCCCGAAGGGGGTGGGCTCCCGCACTGGGCGCTGGAGGCGTCGTACCCGGCCCCCGCGTACGGGGTGGCGGCCAAGGCCGGCGCGGCGACGAGGGCGATCGCGAGCGCGCCGATGGGCGCGATCAGGCGGGCGGGGACGCGCACGAAGGGTCCTTCTGGGAGGGGCGGGCGGGCCTGCCTGTGGGGATCACGAGCTCGGGGCGGGCGGGGCCGTCGCCCCGTAGGCGACGGCGAAGCCGTCGGTGTCGGCGTCGGGCGGCGACGGGGTCGAGACCAGGCTGCGCTTCTGGATCATGACCCCCGAGTCGCTCGAGGTGAGGTTCGGGTTGCCGCCATCGACGCTCCCGGGGTCGAACGGGACCGTGCCGTAGTCGGCGAGCGGAGCGATCCGGCCGCCGACGCTTGGGGCCTCCTCGATCCACTCCGCCGACGTGCCCGGGCCGGTGTACGGCTGGGTGGTGCTGAACTGTTGACCGGTTGTGGAGTCGACAAGGGTGATCGCCCAGCTGCCGGGGCCGACCTCGGCGATCGAGACGGTCATGTGATCGCCCGGGTGCACGGTGACGCTCGGGATCAGCGTCTCCGGGGCGGGGAGGATCTCCCACCACGCCTGGTACTGGGCGACCCCCTGGACGAAGTCCTGCTCGGTGCCGGCCTGGATGAGGTCGCTGTTACTGAACCCGTCGATCCCAACCCAGCTCGCGGAGTACGTGGCCTGCGAGCTGGGCTGGACGGTCGGCACGACCCAGCTGCCGGCGATGCTCGTGTACCGGCCGCCGCCGATCGCGTATCCCGACCAGTTGCTGGAGGCCCAGCCGACTGCGGTGCCCCCGCCCCCGTGTCCGTGGCCGGACGAGGGGACTCGGGCTGCCACCTGGGGCGCACCGGCGACGGGGGCGGCGCCCTGCGGGGTCGCGAGCGGGACGAGCGCGGGAAGCGCCAGCGTGCCTACGGGCCGCGCCTCAGGCCGCACGACGGTCGCGTGGTCTCCAACTTCATCGCCCAGGCCCTCACCGGGGCGCCGCTCACCGTGTACGGCGACGGCCGCCAGACCCGCAGCCTCTGCTACGTCGACGACCTCGTGCGCGGCCTGACCGCGATGATCGACGGGCGGGGCGTCGTCGGGCCGATCAACCTGGGGCGGGCCGAGGAATGCACGATCGCGGAGCTTGCCCAGCTGATCCTCCGGCTCACCGGGTCATCGTCGCCGATCGTGCGCGGCCCGGCGCTGATCGACGACCCCCGCCGCCGGTGTCCGGACGTTGGCCGGGCCGCGGCCGAGCTGGGCTTGGCGCCGACGGTCACGCTGGCGGACGGGCTGATGGAGACGATCCGCTGGTTCCAGGGACGGGTCGATGGGCCCTGATCAGGGAGTGCTGCGGGGGCGCTTCGCAGCCGTTCCTCGCGGATGCGTCCTGACGCGGTTGGCCCAGTCCGACCGGGTCCGCCATGGCGCTGATGGAGCCGGTTGAGACGCGGGTCCGACCCCGAGCCAGCGGCTCCGGAGGCACAGCGCCTCGGAACGCAGCGCATCGCGCCGGGTCGCGCCGGACCACCTGCCCGAGCCTTGGGCTGCGGCAAGACCTTCGACTCTCGCGGCAGCAGGCCCGCCGCCCGAGTCGGGGGCATCCTGCGGCGCGCCCAGCAGGCCAGCTCGCGATCCGAAGCGCCGCTGGCGGCGCGGTCCACGGCTGGCCCTGTACCCCGCCCCTGGGGCTCGCCAGGCCGCTGGGCGAGGCGGCCCCGCTTCGCCAGCGGTGGTCCAGGCGCCGCCGAACCGCTCACGACCCCGCCTGCCACCGGCTGGGCTGGGCTCACCCCGGGGCGTCACCCACGCTAGCGAGAGGATCCTGCCAATTGACGTTGGGGTACCGGGCGAAATCCCGGTCTGCGCTGAGGAGCTGGAGGCCCCACTCGACCGCCAAGGCGGCCAGGTGCGCATCAGGCACGTGGTTCCCCGTCGCGGAGCCGGCCAGCAGCATGTCGGCGAGGATCTCCCGGTGGCGCTCGGTCGGCACGGGGATCCACACGTTGGGACGATCGAGCCAGCTCGCCACGATCGACCAGGCCTGGGGAACGCCGAGCGGGCGCTCAAGGGCGCGCGGGTGCGTCGAGATGCGGGTGAAGGCGAGGATCGAGGGCCAGGGGATGCCGACCAACGGCACCTCGGTGAGCAGCCGCCCCCACCAGTCCCGAGCCTGTGAATGGCGCGGGAACTGGCGGTGGTGCGCCCAGAGGATCAGGTTGGCATCGACGACCGGCGCCATGAGCTCAGCCGGCCTCGAGCCTCTCCAGGGCCTCCCCGACGTCCGTCACGTCGACGAGGGGCAGGACGGTGTCCACCTCGGGAGGCAGATAGGGCGAGAGCCGCCGCCGTTGCTGCCGCGCGACGAACCCCGCGCCAAGCAGATGGTTCGCCACCCGCGACACCGACCGCCCGGCGCCCCGAGCCTGATCGGCGAGCTGACGGGCCACGTCGTCATCCGGATTCAGCGTCGTGCGCGTCATGATTCATCATACCATCATCACCGGCGCGGCCCGCCGAGTGGCCACCTCCGTCGTCAGCGGCCGGATGGGGCGCTGGCCACTGCGCCGCCGGTGGGCTGCTGCCGGAGGGAGGCGTTGGCACGGGTGCGTGGCATCTGGCAGCCGATTGCCCGACGGCGGCTCGAGCCGCCCCAGCTCTGACCGGCTGAACGCCGCCGACACACCCGCCGCCGACCGACGACGCCACGC
>DAHUZI010000081.1 GCA_027306595.1 Candidatus Dormiibacterota bacterium
CCCGGGCGGAGGAGCTCCGCCGCGGCCTGCCCGCCCCCGCCGCCGAGGCGCCGCCGGACGCGCCGCCGATGGGCTCGGCCCAGCAGGCCCGGGCCCGCTTCGACCAGCTGCGGGGCGAGGCGGACGGCCTGCGCCGCGAGCTGCTCCCGCTCACCGCCAGCTTGCGTGAGCGGATCGCGGGGGAGCACGACCTCGCGCAGCTCGAGGAGGAGCGGGCGGCCGTGCTCCTCGAGGCGGGTGAGCTGGAGGCGGTGGGGGCGGCGATCGACCTCGCCCTTGCCGAGCTCGAACGGGCGGAGGAGCTGATCCACCGCACCCTCGCCCCCAAGCTGGCGGCCACGCTGGGCGAGTGGTTGCCCCGGGTCACCGGGTCGCGGTATGCGCGGGCGGCCGTGGACCCGCAGTCGCTGGCCGTCCGGCTGACCGGCCCCGCCGCCCCCGGCCTGGTCGCGCTGGCCGACCTCTCGCAGGGCACCCAGGAGCAGGTGTACCTCTGCCTGCGGATGGCGCTGGCCCGCCTCCTGTCGCCGAGCGGCGAGCCGCTCCCATTGGTGTTCGACGACCCCTTCGTCAACTCCGACGACCGGCGCCTGGCGGCCCTGCTCGACGCGATCCACGAGCTGGCCGGCGCCAGCCAGGTCGTGGTCTTCTCCCACGAGCGCCGGGTCGCCGACTGGGCCGCCCAGCGCGGGGTCCGGATCGTTCGGCTCGCCCCCTGGCTGCCGTCGGCGCCGCAGGCGGCGGCCTCGCGCAGCGCTGAGGGCGAGACCCCGAGTGGCCCCGCCCCCGCCGATTCGTCGCCGCCCTCCGGGGTCGCCCCCTCGGTCGGGAGCTGACCGGTGCGGATCGCCACCCTCGTCCCCGGCGGCACCGAGATCTGCTTCGCCCTCGGCCTCGGCCCCTCGGTGGTTGGGGTCAGCCACGCCTGCGACTTCCCCCCCCAGGCGGCCTTCAAGCCCAGGCTCACCCGAGCCGCCGGCGGCGCCGCGGCCGACCCCGGCGGGGACGGCCGGGCGGCGGGCGGACCGGTGAGCCTCGTTCAGGCCACTTTCGAGCGGGTCCGGCCCGACCTGATCCTGACCCAGGACCGGGGCCCCGCCTGCGCCGTGCCCCTGGCAGAGGTCCTGGAGGCCGCCCGGGCACTCCCCGGCCACCCCCGGGTGGTGGCGCTCGACCCGGACTCGATCCCGGCGGTCCTACGCACGATCCTCGAGGTGGGCCAGCTGACCGGTGCCCGGGAGCGGGCGCGCGAGCTGGTCGGCTCCCTCGCCGCCCGCATCGACGCGGTGCGGGGCGCGGTCGCCGGGCGCCCGCGACCGCGGGTCGTGTGTCTGGGCGCCCTCGACCCCCTCGGAGTGGCGGGCCACTGGGTGCCGGATCAGGTGGAGATCGCCGGCGGCCAGGACGTCCTGGGCGTGCCGGGGGCGGCCGGCCGGCCGGTCACGGCTGCGGAGCTGGAGCGGGCCCGACCCGACGTGATCGTCTGCATGCCCAGCCGGCTCCGGGCGTCCGAGGCCCAGCAGGCGGCGGCCGCCCTGATGGGGCTGCCCGGCTGGGGCCGGCTCCCCGCCGTGCGCTCAGGCCGGGTGGTGGCGGTCGACGGCCCCTGGTACTTCAGCCGGCCCGGGCCCCGCGTCCTAGACGGGACCGAGCTGCTCGCCCGGCTCCTCCACCCCGAGGCGTGGCGGGGGCCCTCCCCCCTCGGCACCCTGCGCGTCGGCGGCGAGCCGGGCTAGGCCCGGCGGGGGGTCCCGCGTGCCGGCGGGCGCGTGGATACCACGTGTTGGCCCCCTGGGGGCCGGTGCGAGGGTGTGAACGGGCCGGTGAGGCGGGGCGCCCGTCCCGGCCCGCAGAGGAGACACCGCCGTGCGCCCGAGCACCATCACCCTGGCACCCCGTCCGGAGGGCGGGGCCTACCGCACCGTGACCGAGACCCTCTGGCACGACCGGGCCGCGACCGCCCAGCGGGTCGCCGCCCGAGCCGAGCGCCGCACCGACGTCGCCGCCGTCGACGCGATCCTCAACGACCTCGAGCGGCTGCGGCTGGCCGGCCACGAGACGCTCCCGCTCGAGGTGCGGCGGCGGGTCGAGGGGACGCTGATCGCCCTCCAGCGCGCCGGAGCCCCGATGGGGCGGCGGCGGCCACCGGTGCGGGGGACGATCCGCCGGCTCTCTAACCGCCTGTTCGCGCTCGAAGCGGCGATGCTGGCGGCGCCCCGGCCGCGCACCCCGATGCCGGTGCCGGTGCCGGTGGAGATGGAGCGGCGTCGGCGCTGAGCTCTGCCGAGGCGCCACCCAGCCGCGCCATGGTGCTCGACGCCGCAGGCCTCCCCCTGCGGCTCGAGCACCGCCCTCGGCCGGTCCCCGGCCCCGGCCAGGTCCTGCTCGAGGTCCTGGCCTGCGGCGTCTGCCGGACCGACCTCCACATCGCGCTCGGCGAGCTCACCGAGCCCCGGCTGCCATTGGTGCTCGGGCACCAGGCGGTCGCCCTCGTGCGCCGCCACGGCCCCGGGCCCGCCCGGTTCCCGATCGGGACCCGGGTCGGGGTCCCCTGGCTGGGCTGGGCCTGCGGCACCTGCCGCTACTGCCGGTCGGGGCGCGAGAACCTGTGCCCGCGGGCGGAGTTCACCGGCTACCACCGGGACGGCGGCTTCGCCGAGTGGATGGTGGCGGACGCGGCCTTCTGCCTGCGTCTGCCCCCTGAGCTGGGGGCGATCGAGGCTGCGCCGCTCCTGTGCGCCGGGCTGATCGGGTATCGGGCGCTGCGCCTGGCCGGGTCGGCCGAGCGCCTCGGCCTCTACGGCTTCGGGGCGTCGGCCCACCTCGTCTGCCAGGTGGCCCGCCACCAGGGCCAGACCGTCTATGCGTTCACCCGGCCGGGTGACGCTGCCGGCCAGGCCTTCGCCCACAGCCTCGGCGCCGGCTGGGCGGGGGGATCCGACGAGCGCCCGCCGGAGCTGCTCGACGCCGCGATCATCTTCGCGCCCGCCGGCGAGCTGGTCCCCCGCGCCCTCTCGGCCGTGGCGCCGGGCGGGACCGTGGTCCTGGCCGGGATCCACATGACCGACCTGCCGCCTCTGCCCTACCGACTCCTCTGGCAGGAGCGGAGCCTGCGCTCGGTGGCGAACCTCACCCGCGCCGACGGCGAGGCCTTCCTGCAGCTCGCCCCCCGCGTCCGGCTCCGCCCCACGACCCGCGCCTTCCCCCTGGAGGCGGCGGGGGAGGCCCTGGAGCAGATCGCGGACGGCCGTCTCACCGGGGCCGCGGTCCTGGCGATCGCCCCGGACCCCGGCGCCCCCCCGGACTGAGGGCCCCGGCTCAGGGCCCGAGCCGCTCCACCGACCACAGGGCCCCCATCCGCCGGGGGCCGCGCCGGCGGCTGAAGCGGATCCGGTCGTGCAGGCGGTCGCGACGCCCCTGCCAGAACTCGATCCGATCCGGCCGGAGGCGAAAGCCGCCCCAGTCGGCAGGGAGCGGGACCCGATCCGGGTGGCGGGCCGCGTATGCCTGGCTCTCTCGCTCCAGCCAGGCGCGGTCGGGGACCGGCCGGCTCTGGGGCGAGATCGCGGCCGAGACCCGCGAGCCGTGCGGCCGAGTGTCGAAATACGCCCGCGACAAGGCCCGGGTCAGGCGCCGGACCGTCCCTTCGCAGCGGACCTGGCGGTGCAGGGAGGGCCAGTGGAACACGACCGCCGCGAGCGGGCGCTGGCGGAGCTCCCACCCCTTGTCGCTGGCGTAGCTGGTGAAGAAGGTCAGCCCGGCCGGCCCCAGCTCGCGGAGCAGGACCATCCGGGCCCGCGGCCGCCCGTCAGCGGTGACGGTGGCCAGGGCCATGGCCTCCGGCTGTGGCTCGCCGCTCGCCCGTGCCGCCTCGAGCCAGGCGCGGAGCGCTGTCAGGGGGTCGGGGCCGAGGTCGGCAGGCTCCAGCCCGCCGGCCCGCGGCCCCGGGTCAGGCGGCGCCCACACCCGCGCCGACCAGCTCGTCGAGCTCGCCGGTCGTGTGCCGCTCGACCCGGGTGTTCGTGTGCCGCTCGATGTCGCGGAGCTTGAGGATCTCGATCGGGGTGATGAGGGTGAGGGCGACCCCCTCACGCCCCGCTCGCGCCGTCCGCCCCACCCGGTGGACGTACTCCTCCGGCGTTGCCGGGACGTCGTAGTTGATGACGTGGGAGATGTCCTCGATGTCGAGCCCGCGGGCGGCCACGTTGGTGGCGATGAGGAAGCGGACGGTGGAGCTGCGGAAGCGCTCGAGGGCGGCGTCGCGGTCGCGCTGGGAGAGGTCGCCGTGGAGCACGGTCACGTCGTAGCCGCGGGTGAGCAGGACCGAGTGGAGGAGGTCGGCGTTGCGCTTGGTCTCGGTGAAGATCAGGCCGACCCGCACCGCGGGGCTGTCCAGCAGGCGGGTGAGCGCCTCGACCTTGTCGGCCCACGAGCACTCGATGTACCACTGGCGCACGGTCGGGACCAGCTCGGTGTGACCGGTCACCGAGACCGTCTCGGGGTCGCGCATGTACCGGGAGGCGAGCCGGCGCACCCACTCCGGCATCGTGGCCGAGAACAGCATGGTCTGGCGGGACGGCGGAGTCTGCCGGAGGATGCGTTCGACATCGGGGGCGAAGCCCATGTCGAGCATGCGGTCCGCCTCGTCGAGGACCGCGAAGCGGACTTCGCCGAGGCTGAGCGAGCGGCGCTGGAGGTGGTCGAGCAGCCGTCCCGGGGTGGCCACGATGATCTGCGGGTGCTGGTGCAGCCCGGTGAGCTGACGCCGCATCGAGTCGCCGCCGAAGATCGACAGCACCCCAACCGCGCGGTGGCTGGCGAGCCGGCCCACCTCCTCCGCCACCTGGACCGTGAGCTCCCGGGTGGGGCAGAGGATCAGCGCCTGGGTGGGCGGCCCCGGCACCTCGAGCCGCTCCAGGATCGGCAGACCGAAGGCGGCGGTCTTGCCGCTGCCGGTCTGGGCCTGGCCCACGAGGTCGCGGCCGGCCAGCGCCACCGGGATCGCCCGGGCCTGGATCGGGGTCGCCCGCTCGAAGCCCATCTCGGTGGTCGCCTGTACCAGCTCGGGCGCGAGCCCCAGCTCGGCGAAGGTCGGCGGCGCCGCAGCGGGCGGCTCGGGACCGGCGGCCGGCGGGGCCGGAGGGCGGAGCGGACGCGGGGACGGGCGGAAGGGTCGGCGGGAACGGATGGGCACGCCTCCTCATGATACCCGAGGTCGCCACGGGGCCCGATCGGGGACGGCCGCGGCCTTCGGCCCCGGCCGCGCCCGCACAATGAGCGCGTGGGACGTCGGATGCTCGTCTGCGACATCGACGGCACGCTCGTCGACGACACCCTCGCCATCGACGAACAGGACCGGCAGGCCGTCGCCCGCGCCCAGGCCGCCGGCACCCTGGTGGGGCTGGCCACGGGACGGATGTACCGGTCGGCGCTGCCGTTCGCGACCGCCCTGGACGTCGCGCTGCCGCTCATCTGCTACCAGGGCGCGGTGATCCGCGACCGCCCCACGCCCGCCGATCCCGTCAACCCCGCGACCGGCGTTCCCCTGGGCCGCCTGCGCTTCGAGCGCGGCCTGGAGTCGGCCGTGGCCGCCGACCTCCTCCGCCTCGCGCGGCGCCGGGGATGGACGTGCAACGTCTATCAGGACGACGTCCTCCTCGTCGAGCGCGAGACCGAGGCCACCCACTACTACACCCGGATCGCGCGGGTGCCGATCACGGTCGCCGCCGACCTCGACGCCCGCATCCAGCGGGGGACGACCAAGCTCGTCGTCGTCGTTCCCGACCCCGACCGCTTCGCTCGGGCGGTGGCCGAGGTCGCCGAGCGGGTCGCCGGCCGGGCCGAGGTGACTCGCTCGTACCCAGGGTTCTGCGAGGTCACCGCGCCGGGGGTGAACAAGGGGGCCGCCCTCACCTGGGTCGCCGGCGACGCCGGGGTCGCCCTGGCCGACGTCGTGGCCGTCGGGGACGCCCCCAACGATCTGGCGATGCTGGCGGTGGCGGGCACGGCGGTGGCGGTCGACACCGCCGTGCCCGAGGTGGTCGCCGCGGCCGACTGGAGCGCCGGCCGGCCGGGCGCGGGGGCGATCGCCGACGTGGTCGAGCGTCTCCGCCTCGACGACGCCGCGGCCGCGTGAGGACGGGCCGGTGACGGCGCCGGCCGGCGCCCCGAGGCTGCGGATCGGCCTGGCCGGCCTGGGGACCGTCGGCGGCGCGGTGGCTCGACAGCTCGGCCGGGCGGTGCCCGAGGGCGACCTCGTCCTGGTGCTCGTCCGCGATCCGGCCCGCCACCGACCGGCGGCGAGCCCCGCCGGTGGCGCGGGAGCTGGGGACGGGCCGGTCACGCTCACGGCCGACCCCACGGCCCTGCTCGACGCCGGCTGTGACGTCGTCGTCGAGTGCACCGGGGACGTGGCGCTCGGCCTCCAGCTGGCCGAGGCGACCCTCGCGCGGGGCGGCGCCTTCGTCACCGCCGGCAAGCAGCTGCTGGCCGAGCACGGCGCCCGGCTCACCGCCCTGGCCGCGCGCCACCGGGCCCATCTCGCCTACGAGGCGGCGGTGGGCGGGGCGATGCCGGTGGTCGGCTGCCTGCGGAGCGGGCTGCGGGCCGACCGTCCCCAGCGGCTGCTCGCGGTCCTCAACGGGACGACCACCTTCATCCTCGATCGGATGGCGACCGGGGAGCCCATGGCGGCGGCGCTGGCGGCGGCGCGGGCTGCCGGGCTGGCCGAGGCCGACGCGAGCGCCGACCTGGACGGGCACGACCCGGCCGCCAAGCTCGTCGTCCTCGCCGCCCTCCTCTGGGGCGGCTGGGCCCGGCTCGGCGATGTCGCGCGGCAGGGGATCGGCCGCCTCACCCCTGCCGACAGCGCCATCGCCCGCGACCTGGACCGGGCGATCCGGCTGGTCGCCCAGGCCGAGGTCCTGGGGGATCCCGGGGCCCCGCCGACGCTGACGCTGGCGGTCGAGCCGATGCTGGTCCCACTCGCCCACCCCCTGGCGACCGCTCGGGGCGCGGGCAACGCCGTGGTCCTCGACTCCGACCTGGCCGGCCGCACCGTCCTCGCCGGGACCGGGGCGGGCGGGCGGCCGACCAGCTCGGCGGTGCTGTCCGACCTGGTCCGGGTGGCAGCCGACCGCGGTCGGGGGAGCGTCCCCGAGCCGGGGCCCACGGGCCCGCCGCCGCGGGTCGTTGCGGCCGACGCCCCGCGGGCCGCGGCCTGGCGGATCGTGGCGGCCG
>DAHUZI010000086.1 GCA_027306595.1 Candidatus Dormiibacterota bacterium
CGGCCCCGGCCGCGGCGATCGTCGGCCCCCGCGCACCCGACGGCGCGGCCGACCCCGAGCGCCCGGCGGCCGTTGCCCACCGCCCGAGCGGGCCGGACCCCCGTCATCCCCACCGTCCCCCCGGCAGCGGGGCACACCCCCCGCCCGACCCCGACCCCCCGGCCCACCCCGGTCCCGGTCGGCCTGCACCTGAGCGGCGACCTCGGCGGGGCGCTCAGCGGCCGCGCCGCCTGCCGCGACGGGGGGCACACCCTGGAGTTCCATGGGTCGATCGGGGGCGGGAGCGCCACCCTGGTCGTGACCGGGGCGCGGCCGGGGACGACCGTCCACCTCCCCCAGGCGGGGGCCGGCGCCCGGACCACGGTCACCCTCACCGGGACCCCGGTCCACGGGCGGCTCGGCCGCTGGCTGGCGGGGAGCCCGACCGCCCCCGGCTCCGGGCTGGTCACGGTGGCGGCGGGGGGGCGCTCGGGATACCTCGACCTGTACCTGGACCCGACGGGGGGCAACAGCATCGCGGTGGAGCTCAGCGGCGCCTACCGCTGCGGGTGAGCCCGCGCGGCGTCAGAGCGGGATGTTGCCGTGCCGGCGGGGCGGCCGGTCCACCCGCTTGCTTTGGGTCATGCGGAGCGCCGTCACCAGGGCGGCCCGGGTCTGGCGGGGCTCGATGATGTCGTCGAGGTAGCCGCGCTCGGCGGCGCGGTACGGGTTGCTGAACTCGGCGCGGTAGGCGGCGACCAGTTCGGCCGTGCGCCGCCCCGGGTCGCTGGCGGCGGCGATCTCCCGCCGGTGGATGATCCCGGCCGCGCCCTCCGCCCCCATCACCGCGATCTCGGCGGTCGGCCAGGCGACGTTGTAGTCGGCGCCGACGTGCTTGCTGCACATGACGTCGTAGGCGCCGCCGTAGGCCTTGCGGGTGATCACCGTCAGCTTGGGCACGGTCGCCTCGCAGTAGGCGTAGAGGAGCTTGGCCCCGTGGCGGATGATGCCGCCGTACTCCTGAGCGGTCCCGGGCAGGAACCCGGGCACGTCGACGAAGGTGACGAGCGGGATCCCGAACGCGTCGCAGAAGCGCACGAAGCGGGCGCCCTTGATCGCGGCGTCGATGTCGAGCGCCCCCGCCAGGACCCGGGGCTGGTTCGCAACCACCCCGACCGGCTGGCCGTCGAGCCGGGCGAAGCCGACGACGAGGTTGGCGGCGTGGAGCGGCTGGACCTCGAGGAGGTCCTGGTCGTCGACGACCCGCGTGATCACCGCCCGCATGTCGTAGGGGCGATTCGGCTCGTCGGGGATCACGGTCTGGAGGGCGTCGTCGGCGCGGCGCCAGTCGTCGCGGGTCGGGCGCCGCGGGGGCGGCTGGCGGCAGCTGTCGGGGAGGAAGGCGAGCAGGCGGCGCACCTGGTCGAACACCTGGTCCTCGCTGTCAGCCTCGAAGTGGGCGACGCCGCTGCGGACGCTGTGGACGTCGGCCCCGCCCAGCTCCTCGAACGTCACCTGCTCGCCGGTCGTGACCCGGATCACCTCGGGGCCGGTGATGAACATGTAGCCGACGCCGCGGACCATGAAGACGAAGTCGGTGATCGCCGGCGAATAGACGGCGCCGCCGGTGCAGGGCCCGACCACCACCGACAGCTGGGGGACCACCCCGCTCAGGCGAACGTTGCGCTGGAAGATGTCGGCATAGCCCGCCAGCGCAACCACGCCCTCCTGGATCCGGGCCCCGGCGCTGTCGTTGAGGCCGATCACGGGACAGCCGGTGCGCTCGGCGAGGTCCATCACCTTGCACACCTTCTCGGCGAACACCTCGCCGAGCGACCCCCCCATCACCGAGGCGTCGTGGGCGAAGGCGAAGACCCGGCGGCCGTCGATGGTCCCGTGGCCGGTGACGACGCCGTCGCCGAGGATCCGGCGCTCGGCCATGTCGAACGGGGTGGAGCGGTGGAGCGCGAAGGCGTCGAGCTCGACGAACGACGCGGGGTCGAGGAGGCGGGCGAGCCGCTCGCGGGCGGTCAGCTTGCCCTTGGGGTGCTGGAGCCGCTCGGCGGCGCCCCCCCGGTGGATGGCGTCGTAGCGGCGCTTGCGCAGCTGGTTGACCAGCCGCTCGGTCTCGGTGGGAGCCGGCGCGAGGCCCGCCGCGCGGGCAGCCGCGCCCGCGGGCCGCTCGGCCCGGCCGCGCCCGGGCCCGTCGGCGGGGGGACCGGGCTCGACCGGGGATCGTGGGATGCGGTCGCCCGCGTCGGCCGGCGGGATCCGCCGCCGTCCCATCTCAGGGGCGCGCCGGCGCCGGTCCCCGCGCCGCTCGGGGATGCCAGGGCGCGGGGTCGTGGCAGAGGAGGACGGCGGCGGGCTCGAGCGCCTTGAGCTCGCGCAGCGCCGCCCGCCAGGCCTCGGCGTCCTCGGGGACCGTCGCCAGCGCCAGCGCCTCCTGCTCGAAGCCGTCGACCGAATCGGCCGCGTCGCCGCCCAGGACCACCGGCCCTCGGTCGGTCTCGACCACCACGACCTGGTGGCCGACGGTGTGGCCGAAGGCGGGCAGGACCCGGATCCCGGGCAGGAGCTCGCGGGCGCCGTCGACGAGCTCGAACCGGGCGCCCGCGACCTGGAACCACTCCCAGATGATGCCCTCCCGCTCGCGGGCGGTCTCGTACTCCCGCCTTTGGACCACGAACGGCGCCTGGGTGAAGACCGCGTTCTGGCCGCAGTGGTCCCAGTGCAGGTGGGTGTTCACGACCAGGCGGACGTCGGCCGCGGCCAGCCCCATGGCGGCGAGCTGGGTGTCGATGCGGCGGGCGACCGGGCGCCAGTCACGAACGAACGTGGTGCCCGGCTCGCCCACCCCGGTGTCGACCAGGACCAGACCCTCGGGATGGGTCACGGCGAACCCGTGGACGGGGTAGGCGACGCCGGAGTCCGGCTCGCCCGCGGGGCTGAACACAGTGCCGAGGTCGACGCGGAGGATGTCGGCGGCGGTGAGGGGCGAGGGGGAGGGAGCCATCCGAGCGATGGTAGTGGCCCGGGCCGGCATGATCCGGGGGTGGTGGCGGCCGACCCGGCGCGTGGCGGCGGCACCCCGACCGAGCAGGCGCCCACCGGCGGGGTCCACCCCGCCGAGTGGGCGGCCGAGCTGGCGGGGACGGCGATCCTGGTGCTCGGGGGGCTGAGCGCCGTGTGCCTCGACTTCGGACGGGGCAGCCCCGTCGCCCCCCTCCTGCCGTCCAGCTCCTGGCGGCTGCTCGTGACCGGGCTCCTGTTCGCCGGAACCGGCAGCCTGGTGGCGGTCACCCCCCTGGGCCGCCGCAGCGGGGCCCACCTGAACCCGTGCGTCACCCTCGCCTTCTTCGTCACCGGGCACGTGCACCGGGACGACCTCGCCGGATACATCGCCGCCCAGCTCCTGGGCGCCATCCTGGGGGCCGGGCTCCTCGTGCGCGCCTGGGGCCCGGTGGCCGCCAGCGTCGGCGACGGCACGACCCGGCCCGGCCCCGGCGTCGGCGCCGTCCAGGCGGTGGGGATCGAGGCCCTGATGACCGCGATCCTCGTCGCGACCATCCTCCTGTGCGTCTCCCACCATCGGACCGCGCGCCTCACCCCGGTCGCGGTCTGGCTGGTCGTCGCCTGCCTCGTCTGGCGGGGGGCGCCATACACGGGCACGAGCCTCAACCCGGCACGGTCGCTCGGGCCCGCCCTGCTCGCCGGCCGCTGGGGCGACCTGTGGGTGTACGGGGTGGGGCCGGTGGCGGGCGCCCTCGCGGTCGCGCTCGCGGTCCGGGTGATCGGGCCCGGCCGCGGCCCCCTCACCGCCAAGCTCTTCCACGACGCCAGGTACCCGAGCGTCCTGCGCTCCCGGCTGCCGACCACCCCCCGGCGCCCGGCCGGCCGGGGGGGCGGCGATCAGATCGGCGCCAGCGGCCGGTAGCGGCCGAAGACGTCGACGAGCGCCTGGCAGACCTCCCCCAGGCTGGCCTCGGCGGCCAGGGCCGGCCGGATCGCGTCGAGCAGGTTATCCCGGCCGGCCGCCGCCCGGCGGACCCCGTCCAGGGCGGCCGCGACCGCCCCCGGGCTCCGCCGCCGCCGCACCGCCCGCAGGCGGCGGCGCTGGGCCCGCTCGAGGGCAGGATCGAGCCGGAAGATCGGGATGGCGCCTTGCTCCGGCTCGACGAACCGGTTGACGCCCACCACCACCCGCGCCCCCCGCTCGAGCGCCTGCTGGCTCCGGTAGGCGGCCTCCTGGATCTGGAGCTGGTAGAACCCCTGCTCGATGGCCGCCACCGCGCCGCCCCGGCGGTCGACCGCCTCGAGGAGCGCGGTGGCCTCCGCCGCCAGCTGCTCGGTGAGGGCCTCCACGAGGTGGCTGCCCCCGAGCGGGTCCGCCACCCGGGCCGCCCCGGACTCGAAGGCGACGATCTGCTGCGTCCTGAGCGCGATCGCCGCCGCCTGCTCGCTGGGCAGGGCGAGCGCCTCGTCATAGCCGTTCGTGTGCAGGGACTGGACCCCGCCGAGGACCGCGGCTAGGGCCTGGAGCGCCACCCGGGCGGTGTTGTTCAGCGGCTGCTGGGCGGTGAGGGCCGCCCCCGACGTCTGGGCGTGGACCCGCAGCTGCTGGGCGCGGGGGGTGGCAGCGCCGAACCGGTCGCGCATGATCGCGGCCCAGAGGCGGCGGGCCGCCCGGAACTTGGCGACCTCCTCGAAGAGGTCGCTGCCGACGTTGAAGAAGAAGCTGAGGCGGGGACCGATGGCGTCGATCGCCAGCCCCGCCCGGCGGGCGGCCTCGACGTAGGCGATCCCGTCGGCGAGGGTGAAGGCGATCTCCTGGACCGCCGTCGCCCCGGCCTCGCGGATGTGGTAGCCGGAGATCGAGATCGGGTTCCAGCGCGGCAGCCGGCGGCTGCAGTACGCGAAGGTGTCGGTGATCAGCCGCAGGCTGGGCTCGGGCGGCAGGATGTAGGTCCCGCGGGCCGCGTACTCCTTGAGGATGTCGTTCTGGATCGTCCCCCCGAGGCCCTCGGGCGCAAACCCCCGGCCAAGGGCGGCGAGCTCGTAGAGGAGCAGGAGCACGCTCGCCGGCGCATTGATCGTCATCGACAGCGTGACCCGGTCCAGGGGCAGACCCTTGACGAGCCGGGCCATGTCGTCGAGGGTGTCGATCGGCACCCCCACCCGGCCGACCTCGCCTCGGGCCTCGGGGGCGTCGGAGTCGTAGCCCATCTGGGTTGGCAGGTCGAATGCGGTCGAGAGCCCGGTCTCGCCGCGCTCGAGCAGGTAGCGGAAGCGGCGGTTCGTCTCCGCGGCGGACCCGAAGCCCGCGTACTGCCGCATCGTCCACAGCCGGCTGCGATAGCCGTCCGGACGCACCCCGCGGGTGAACGGGAAGCACCCCGGGCCCGGCTGGGGTACGGAGCCGGTGGGCCCGGCCCGATACACCGGGTCCAGGGGCAGCCCGGAGTCGGTCGCCAGCGGCTGCGGGAGGTCGGCGCTCAGGGGACCTCCTCCACCCGCTGGCAGAGCTCGACGAGCACCCCCCCGGTCGAATGGGGGTGGACGAACGCCACCAGCCGGCCCCCGGCCCCGGGCCGCGGCTCCCGGTCGATCGGGGTCGCCCCCCACGCCGTCCACTGGGCGAGCGCGATCCCCACGTCCTCGACCGCGTAGGCGAGGTGGTGCAGCCCCTCGCCGCGGCGCTCGAGGAAGCGGGCCACCTGGGAGTTGGGACGGCGGCTGGCGAGGAGCTCGATCCGAGAGGGGCCGACCGCGAACAGGACAGCGGTGATCCCGTCCGGCTCGACCTCGTCACGCAGGAGCGGGCCGTGGCCCAGCCATCTCGTGTGACGGGCGATCGCCGCCTCGAGGTCGACGACCGCCAGGCCGACGTGGTCGATCCCGGTTGCGACGGCGGGCCCGGAGGCGGGCCCCGGGCTCACCGGGCCACCGCGACGACGTCCGAGCGTCCCCGGGGGGGAGCGGCGGGCTCGCCGAGCCCGGCACGGCGGCCGCGCTCGAGGCCGACCACCATCGCCACCGTGAGGAGGAAGAGCTGGGCGAGGTAGTTGGCATCGCTGCGCCAGCTGACCCAGAACACCGCCACCGCCACCGCCGGCGCCGCCGCCCGCCAGCGGGGCCGCAGG
>DAHUZI010000088.1 GCA_027306595.1 Candidatus Dormiibacterota bacterium
ACCGGGCCGCGGACGGATCAGCTCGCCGGCGCGGCCACTAGGACTTGCTCGCCCACTGCTCCGGGTAGATGCCGAGATAGGGATCCTGGGGCACGGCCCCTTGGATGCCGCGGCGGATGGCGGAGACGGCGTAGTCCTGCATCGGCAGCCAGAGCACGACCTGGAGTCGGGCCATCAGGTTCTCGTAGGCGAAGAGGCTGGAGACGCCCGGCGCCGTGAGGCTGGCCTGGATCACCCGCTCGGTCGCGGGATTGCACCAGTTCTGGTAGTTGCTGTACGAGCCGCAGCCGAACGCCTCCTGCCCGGTCGGGTAGAAGCCGGGCGCCCCGAACGGCCAGAACTCGCGGCCGAGGAAGAAGTCCCAGCTGCAGTGGGAGCGCTGGATGCAGGAGGCGGCATCGGTGTCGGCCGCGGTGGCGGCCTCCTGGCGGATCGCGAGCTGGATGCCGGCCTGCGCCCAGGCCGACTGGACGGTGGCTTCGATCGCCTGGAGGGTGACATTGCCGGCGACGGCCAGCATGGTGAAGCTGAGCTTGGTCCCGGTGGCGATCCGGGCGCCGCACTCGTTCGCCCCCGTCCCCGGCCGGATGCAGGTGGTCGTGCCGCCGGGGTGGACCGTCCAGCCGTGGGCGCGCAGGAGGCTGGTGGCGGCGACCAGGCTGTACGGGTAGGGGTCACGCCGCTCGTAGCTGGTCACCAGGCTGCTGCGGTATCCGGGATCGGGGACCGGCCCGGAGACGTAGTACGCGTAGCCGTGCCAGAGGCGCTGGGTGATGGCGCGGATGTTGATGAGGTGGAGCAGGACCTGGCGGATGTAGAGCTGGTCGAGCACCGGCGCCATCGGGTCGTTGCGCGCGTACTGGGGCAGGATCCCGTTCCATGTCTCCTGCGGCCAGGGCGCGATCTGGTAGCCCTTGGCCTTCACCGAGGGGATGGCGGCGACGTCGTTGTAGGGAACGTAGCCGTAGTCGAGCTGGCCCGATTCCAAGGCGTTGAACTCGGCGGTGTCGCTGGTGAACGGCTCCTCGACGAGGCGGGCGAAATGGGGTTTGTTGGCGCCGGAGTACAGGCGGTTGGCCGTCATCGCCGCATAGTTGGTTGTGGGGCTGTAGGCGCTGATCTGCCAGGGGCCGTCCACCGTCTTCCAGAGCGGATTGGTGGCGTAGGTGGCGAGATCGCTGGCCTGCTTGTCGAGGAAGGTGTAGACCGCCTTGGCCCCGGCGGTGGTCTGGTCCAGGTTGCCGACCGGGCCGGTGGCGGAGGCGCGGTCCCACGCCTGCTGGGGGAGCGGCGTGATCTGGCTGAGCTCGTCGAACTCCAGGAAGTTGTGGTTGTACGTCCCATTGAAGACGACCTGGAAGGTCGTCGGCGACAGAACCCGCAGCTGGCGCACGTTGTCGGGGTACTCACCGGGAACGTAGGCTGCCCACTGGGACTTGTTCGCGACGATCAGGTTCTCCCAGAAGGTGACGTCCCGGGTGGTGACGGGGGCGCCGTCGGACCAGTGGTACGGCCGCAGCTTGATCGTGGCGACCGTGTCGCGGCCCTCCTGCGACCAGCGGGGTGCGTAGGCGATGCTGACCTGCGGGTTGTAGGCGGTGGTGCCTTGGTAGCCGGCCCAGTAGAGCGGGCGCCAGAACAGATACTCGAACCACGCCTGCTCGCTGAACTCCTCGACCGCGCCCGTGTAGATGGGAAGGATCCAGGTCGGACCGCTGCCGACGAACTCGGCGAAGGTCACGGTGCCGTGCGGCGCGGCGTGGGTCCCGGTCGCCTGCTTGGCCTGGATGGCCGAACCGCCCGCACCCAGCACGATCCCGACGGCCGCGGCGAAGACCGCGACACGGCCTGCAATGCTCCATCGGTGCCCCACGGACGTCCCTCCTCCCACAGGAAGTCAAGCGGGGCCGACACGCCACCGGCGTGGGCCGGCTTCCGCCAACCCTCCTGCACGGATATAAGCAGCGCCGCACACGGTAGGTGCGACCGTCGCGACTGTCAAGCCGATGTGTGGGACGTGGCGGTGCAGTTGCCGCCACCCGTCGCGCACGTTCGTTGGGTCCCTCCAGTCCCTGCCGCGCGGACCTGCGGTGTGCCAGGGGACTCCCGACCGCGTGAGTGCGGCTGGGCGCATCCGTCGCCCGCCCAACCCCGTGGCGGTCCCGGTCGCGCCCTGGAGGACAGGGGACCGGCCCGGCCCCGGCCGCAGGGCGGGGCGACGCATGCCGCCCCGCGGCCCGCCAGGGGGGGCCGCCGCCTCCGATCCCCGCAGGCGCCCGGCGGGTTCGTCGAATCGGAGCCGCCGGGTTCGGATCCGGAGAGCGGTGACGGAGCTGACCGGTCGCCTGCCGACCGCCGGGGAGGGCGACACCCGACGGCGGCCCGCAGGTGCGACGGGATCGGGCTCCGCTCCAGCGCCGCGCCCGCGGGTCCGGGTGGCCCGCGGGGCGGCGGTCCCGCATCGGCCGCCGGGGCGCGACCCGGGCGGCGCGATCGCCCCAGGCCCAGCGTGGCGTCTCTGGCGGACGCGCCGAGCCGGCCGGGCGCTCGGAGCGGGCAGCGCGTCGCCGAGGCCCATGTGATCCCGGTCGGCCTCGTGGTGCGCAGCGTCGATCCGCCGGTCGGCGGTTCCGCTCCACCTGGCCCCGGAGGCTGACCCGGCCCCGGGCGCTGGCCGATCCTCCCTGCGCGCCGGTTGGGCCGGGTAGGCTGTCTGCTGCGTCGCAGGCACGGGGCACGGGAGGTGGGCGTGGACTGCCCGAACTGCGGGACGGCTGTCGTGGACCGGGCCAAGTTCTGCCCCGAGTGCGGAACGCCGCTCCAGCGCCGCTGCGCCGGGTGCGGGCACGTCCTGCCCGTGCCCGCGAAGTTCTGCGAGGAGTGCGGCCGGCCCGCCGGCGTCCCGGCTGGGAGCGTCCCGCCGCCGGCGACGGTCGAGTCCCCCGCCGCTGAACTGCCCGCCCTCGGGATCCCGATCGAGTCCGGGGGCCGCCGGGTCGTCTCGGTGCTGTTCGCCGACCTGGTGGGCTTCACCCCCCTGGTCGCGGCCGAGGATCCCGAGCTGGTCCGCGAGTTCCTGAGCGGCTATTTCGACGTCGCCCGCACCGTCGTCACCCGCGCCGGGGGGGTGGTCGAGAAGTTCATCGGTGACGCCGTCATGGCGGTGTGGGGCGCCCAGGCGACGAGCGAGGACGACGCCGAGCGGGCGGTCCGTGCCGGGCTGGAGCTGGTGGCCCAGGTCGAGGCGTACGGCGACGCCCGCCGGCGCCCCGGACTCGCGACCCGGGTCGGGATCGTGACCGGCCCGGTCGCCACCTGGGCGCGGGCGGGGGAGGGGCTGGTCGCCGGGGACCGGGTGAACCTCGCCAGCCGGGTCCAGGCCGCCGCGGAGCCCGGGACGGTCTACGTCGACGGCCCCACCCGGGACGCGAGCCACGCCGGCGTGACCTATGCGCCGGCTGGGGCCCACGATCTCAAAGGGATCGCGGAACCGGTCACCCTGTGGCGGGCCGAGCGGGTTCGGGCGCGCGTCGGCGGCGGGGGGCGAGGTGGTGAATGGGAGGCGCCCTTCGTCGGACGCCGCCATGAGCTCGCCTGGTGCAAGGACCTGTTCCACGACGTGGCGGAGCGACGGCGGGCGCGCCTCCTTTCGATCACCGGGCTCGCCGGGGTGGGCAAGTCGCGCCTCACCTGGGAGCTGGAGAAGTACCTGGACGGCCTGGAGGCGACGACCTTCTGGCACCGGGGGCGCTGTCTCGCGTATGGGGAGGGGGTGGCCTTCTGGCCGCTGGCGGAGATGGTGCGCGGCCGTCTTCGCCTCCCGGAGGAGCTCCCGGGGACCGAGATGGCCGCCGCGGTCGACGAGGGGCTCGCCGCCCTCGAGCTGCCCCAGGCCGAGCTGCCCTCCCTGCGCGAGGCGCTCGGGGTGCTGCTCGGTCTCCAGGGGCCGGCGGTCGAGCGATCGGAGCTCTTCGCCCGATGGCGGCGGCTGTTCGAGCTCCTGGCCGTCCAGGCCCCGGTCGTCCTCGTGGTCGACGACTGCCAGTGGGCGGACGCCGGCCTGCTGGACTTCCTCGACTCGTGCCTCGACTGGGCGGCGGAGTCGCCCCTGCTGGTCGTCACCCTGAGCCGGCCCGAGCTCAGCGAGCGTCGGCCGGGCTGGGGGACGGGACGGCGCAACGCAGTGGCGCTGGCGCTCGAGCCGCTCACGCCACCGGAGATGACTGAGCTCCTCAAGGGGCTCGTGCCGGACCTGCCGCCGGCCACCCTCGGCCGGATCCTGGCGGCGGCCGAGGGGATCCCGCTCTATGCGGTCGAGCTGGTGCGGGCGCTGGCGGAGCAGGGGACCCTGGCCCGGCAGGGCGAGCGCTACGAGCTGATCGGCACCCCCGGCGATCTGCCGGTGCCCGCCTCCCTCACGGCCCTCCTCGCCGCACGGCTGGACACCCTGAGCGCCGGCGCCCGGGCCTTGGCAAGCCGGCTCGCGGTCTTCGCCGGCACCCTGCCCGCGGCCGCCGTGGCCGCCGTGGCTGGGGTGAGTGGGCCGGAGCTGGAGGCTGGGATCGCCGAGCTGCGGCGCGCCGAGGTCCTCAGCGTGCGGGCCGACCCGCTGGCGCCTGACCGGGGCCAGTACGGATTCACCCAGGGGCTGCTCCGTCAGGCCGCCTACGACCGACTCGGCCTGGCCGAGCGGCGGGCCGCGCACCTGGCGGCGGCCACATACCTGCAGCAGGCGCTCCCCGACGCCGGCGCGGAGGTGGCGGAGGCGATTGCGGTCCATCTCGAGGCCGCCCACGCCGCCACGGCCCCCGGCCCCGATGCCGACCCGCTCCGAGCCGAGGCGGCGGCGGCGCACGCCCGGGCGGGCGCCAGGGCAGCGGCCGTGGGGGCACCCGCCGAGGCCCTGGCCGCCTATGCCCGGGCGCAGGCGCTCGCGCCCGACGATCCGAGCGCACCCGACTGGCGCCTCGCCGCGGCGGAGGCGGCGCGGACCGCCGGCGATTATGAGGCGGCACTGGCGATGAGCGCCGCTCCGTCCGGCTCCGAGGATCCGTACGAGCCGCGCGTCGTCGCCCGGGTCATCGAACACGCCCGCGCCTACGGGGCGCTCGGCCGGCGGCTCGAGCAGGTCGCGGTCCTGGAGGCCGCCCTGGCCACCCGCGCCGGCCGGCCCGCCGACGCCGGGTCGGCCCGCATGTACGCCTGGCTGGCTGCGACCCAGCACGCGCTCGGGCGGCCGGATGCCGCCGACCAGGCGGCCGAGCTCGCGCTCGACGCCGGCCAGGCGTTCCGCGAACCCGACGCCCTGCGGCTCGGAGCGGACGTGCGATCCAGCCTGCTCGCTCGCCGGGGTCGGAGCGAGGAGGCGCTCGTGCTCATGGAGTGGAGCCTTCGGCTGGGCGCCCAGGGCCGGGGCCTCGCGGACCAGATGAATGCGGCCGGCAACCTGGGCGATCTGGAGGCGCAATGGGATCGACCCCAGGCGCAGGCCCATCTCGAGACCGCGCTGGCGCTCGCGCGCCGCACCGGGCACCGCAGCGGCCTGGGCAACGCGGCGAGCAACCTCATGTGGATCTGGTCGCTCCGCGGGCGCTGGGCCGACGCGGAGCACCTGGCCCAAGAGCTCCTCGACGACGAGCGCTCGCCGCTGCCGCCGATGGAGCGGGTCCCTGTGCACCTGCGGCTGGCGATCCTCAACGGGTGGCGGGCGGACCGGGCGGCGGCCGCCGCCCATGCCGCGGCCCTCGGGCCGGCGGAGGCGAGCGGGGACACGCAGATGCGCTCGCTGGCAGCGGCGGCCCTCGCCGCCGCCGCCCTGGGCAGTGGCGAGCCGGCGGCCGCACTCGCGCGCGCGGCGCCCCGTCTCGAGGAGGCGGTCGCGGCCTTCGGGATCAGCCACGACGCCGTTCGCCAGCTCTGGCCCGACACGGTCGAGGCGGCCATCGCCGGCGGGGATCGGACCCTGGCCGAGCGATGGCTCGCGGACCTCGGGAGCCGGCCACCGGGGCTCGTGCCCCCGTACCTGCTGGCCCAGCTGGCGCGGATGCGGGGCCTGGCCGCCGCGGCCTGGGGCGGGGGCCAGGGGATGGCGGTGTCGGAGCTCGGCATCGCGGTCGACGGATTCTCGGCCCTCGGCTACCCGTACTGGCAGGCGCGCGCGCAGCTCGATCAGGCAACCGTCCTCGCCGAGCAGGACGACCCCAGGGCGGCGCCCCTGACGACCACGGCGGCCGAGATCTTCGCGGAGCTGGGCGCGCCGGTGTGGGCGGAGCGGGCGGGCCAGCTTGTCGCCGGGCGTCAGTCGACCGACACCGAGATGCGGACAGCGGCGGCCCGGCCCGCTCCCGCCTGACCGTCAAGGGGCCCCATGGGCTCGGGGCGGTGGGCGCGCACCCCCGTCCCGAATCGACCGCGCCGCCAGGCCGGGCGCTGGCCACCACCCGTGCGCAAGCGGCGACGCGCCGCGTTGGCCCGACGGCCCGCGGCGCCGACCGCATCCCGCCCGGGCGGGCGGTGTGCGCTCGCGGCGGGCTGGCGGCGCGCCCGCCGGCGGCGGCTCGCCGCCCCGGTCCGCGCTGCGATCACCAGGCCGTCCCCGGGCGCCTCGGCCCCGTCATCCTGCGACCCACCCGAGCCGGGTGGGGGAGAAGGAGGTCACGCGTGAAGACACGGCCACTGCTGGCTGAGGCCCTCGGCACCGCGCTCCTGGTGTTCTTCGGCGCCGGCGCGGCGACCCTCGCCTTCGGATTCAAGCTCGCCGGGAGCAGTGCGTCCGCGGGCGTGGTCGCGACCGCGCTCACCTTCGGCCTCGTGCTCCTGGTCTTGGTCTACGGCATCGGCCCGATCTCGGGATGCCACGTGAACCCCGCGGTCACGATCGGCTTCCTGGTGGCCGGGCGGATCACCATCGCGCAGGCGGTCGGGTACTGGGTCGCCCAGGTCGTGGGGGGCATCGCCGGTGCCGCCGCCCTCTTCGGGATCGTCCGCTCCGCCTCGAGCTACCGCCCCAGCATGGGGCTCGGCGCCGACGGGTACGGGTCACGGTCGAGGATCGGGGCCAACGCCGCCGGCGCGTTCGCCACCGAGGTCATCCTCACCTTCGTGTTCGTCCTGGTGATCCTGGCGGTGACCCGGCGGGCGGGCAACGCCGCGGTCGCCGGGCTGGTGATCGGCTTCTCGCTGATGCTCGTCCACCTCATCGGGATCCCGATCGACGGGACCTCGGTCAACCCCGCCCGGAGCATCGGGCCGGCGCTCTTCGTCGGTGGGCCGGCGCTCGGCCAACTCTGGGTGTTCATCGTCGCCCCGCTGATCGGGGGCTGCGGCGCGGCCGTTGTCCACGGGCGTCTCGATCCCAGGGCGGACGAGCCAGCCGCGGTCGCGCCGGCCCCCTGAGCGGCGCGGCCGAGCCGGAAGGCCCATCCGCCGCCGCCCCGCGCGATCCCGGCGGTCGCGGCCCTTGGCCGGGTCGTCCTGGTGCCGGGGGCCGGCGCATCGCGCCCGGCGCTCGGCGCCGACCGCCCACGCTCAGATCGGCGCTGCTGCCTCAAGGTGGGCCAGGATCTCGTCGACCTGGCAGAAGGCCAGGGCGGTCGTGGTGTCGGCCGCGCCGTAGTAGATCGCGATCCGGCCGGTGGCGGCGTCAGTCAGGGCCGCGCAGGGGAACACGACGTTGGGCACGAACCCGCAGGTCTCGTAGGGCGCCTCGGGGGCGAGGAGATGGTCGCGGGTGCGATGGAGCACCCGGCTGGGGTCCTCAAGGTCCAGAAGGGCCGCGCCGACGCTGTACACGAAGCCGTTGCAGGTGGTGATCACGCCGTGGTAGAAGACCAGCCACCCCGCAGGGGTCTCGATCGGCACCGGGCCGGCCCCGATCTTCGTGCTCTCCCACCAGCTGTCGGGGCGGCGCTGCATCACGAGGCGATGCCCGCCCCAGTAGGTGAGGTCGGGGCTGTAGGAGACGACGATGTCGCCGAACTGGGTGTGGCCGGCATCGCTGGGCCGGCTGAGGAGCGCATAGCGGCCCCCGATGCGCCGGGGGAACAGCACGCCGTTGCGGTTGTACGGCATGAGCGGCCGTTCCATCTTCACGAAGGTGCGGAAGTCCAGGGTGCGGCCGAGGGCGATCGAAGGCCCGGGGAAGTCGTCGCACCAGGTGACGTAGTGGGTCCCGTCGATCGCGACCAGCCGCGGATCGTAGGCGTACCGGTTGGGCACCGCCCGCCCGGCCTCGTCCTGCCAGGGGATCACCTTTGGGTCGAGGGTCCAGCGCAGGCCGTCGGCGCTGCGGCCAACGTGGAGGTCGGGCCGGGCGTTGCGGTGGTCGGCCCGGAAGACGCCGACGAAGCCGCCCTCGGTGGGCACGACCGCGCTGTTGAACACCCGCGCGACCTGGCCGATGGGGTTGCGATCGATGATCGGATTGGCGCGGAAGCGCCAGACCAGCTCGGTGGACCCCTTGGGGCGGTCCTGCCAGGGCAGGTTGGGCAGATCGGGCCCGGCCACCCGCCGCACCGACCCCGCCGCGGACCCGTCCCGGGGGGCCGTCATCGGCTCGGGTCGCGCGGGGGGGGGACTGGCATCGGTGGCGGGGGCGGGCGGGGCTTCGGGCGAGGTGTCCTCGCCGCAGCACCGGGTCCGAGCATAGGCGGGGTGGGGCCGGACGCCCAACCGGCGAAGTGGCGGCGGGCGCCGATCAGGCGGTCGGAGCGGGGCGGCGGGTGCGCCGCCGGGCCGCCGGCGGCGGGCCGCCGCGAACGGCCTCGCCGTAGCGGGCGACGCAGTAGTCCGCCAGCTCCCGCACGACCGCGCGAATGGTGCGGTCGGCGTAGTGGGGCCGCTCCCAGGCGGCGTACAGCGGCAGCCGGAGCCCACCGGCGGCCCCGTCGACGGGGATCGCCCGCAGGCCGAAGCGGGGGTCGTCGGAGACCACCGCCACCCCGTGCCCGGTTGCGGCCAGGGCCTGGGCCACCTGGGGCAGCCGGCACTCGGTGATCCGCCGCCCCACCAGCCCCAGCTGCTGGAAGGCGCCGTCGACCAGCCGGCGGGTCGTGTGCTCGACGGTGGGCAAGAGGAGGGGCCCCGCCGCCAGCTCGGCGAGGCCGACCCGCTCCCGGTCCGCCAGGGGGTGCCCCTCGGGGACGTAGGCGAAGATCGGCAGCCGAACCAGGCAGGCGACCTGCACCGGCGCGACCGGCGCCGTCGCCGCGATGACGATGTCGGCCCCCCGGCTGAGTGCGGTCGCCAGCCGCTCGGGCGCCTCGTCGAGGACGCGCAGGAAGGGCCGCCGGGTGCGCCGGACGGCGAGGAACGGGGCCACGATGTCGTTGATCGCGACCGCGGGCGCCACCAGGCTGAGGTGCGCGACCTGGCCGGTGCGGAGCTCGGTGGCGGTGACGCGGACATGGTCGACTCGCGTCAGCACCTCCTGGACCGGCTCCAGCAGCTGGCGGCCGGCGGCGGTCAGGCCGAGCCGGCCCCTGGTCCTGGCGAACAGCGGGACCCCGAGCTCGCGTTCGAGCTGGTGGAGCTGGCGCGAGAGCGAGGGCTGGGCCACGCCCACCAGGCGCGCGGCCTGGGTCACCGAGCCGGCCTCGGCGACCGCCGCCAGATAGCGAAGGACCCTGAGCTCCATCGTGCCCCCGCCCGCCGACCCCGATGCGGGCGGGCGCCGGCCGGCCGCGATCATACCCGCAGAGCATGGCCGTGCATCCGGGCGAGCATTGGACAGCATGGCGGCACGGTGCGAGAATCGAACCGACACCCTAGCCGGGCTCGCCCCGGCGGGGCCGAGGGATCGATGGGTACCGAGGGCCGGGCGGCGGGGCCGCCCGGACGCTGGGGCTAAGGGGGACAGGCATGGTGGGTCGATCGGCCTCGCGGATGCATCGGATCGGATGGGGAGCGGCGCTCGCCGCCGCGCTGCTGCTCGCGGGGGGCACCGCCCAGGCCCACCGCACCGCCACCGGCGGTGGCACCGCCACGTTCGCCATGAGCCCGGGCCGGAATCCCTACTGGATCCTCCCCATCCCCACCCCCAACACCTGGTACGTCAACAACTTCCTCTTGGAGGAGCAGCTCTACCGGCCCCTGTACTGGGTCGGCCGGGGCGGCAAGCCGGTCGTGAACACCCAGCTCAGCCTCGCGAACCTGCCTGTGTACAGCAACGGGGGCCGGACGCTCACGATCACCCTCAAGCCCTACCGGTGGTCCGACGGCCAGCCGGTGACCAGCCGCGACGTCGAGATGTGGATCAATCTCGTCTCCGCCAACGAGGGACAGTACGGTCCCTACCTGCCCGGGCTCTTCCCGTCGACGCTCACCCATGTGAGCTACCCCAGCGCGCGCACGGTGGTGATGACCTTCAACAAGGCCTACAGCCACACCTGGCTGCTCTTCCAGCAGCTCTCGTTCCTCGATCCGCTCCCCCAGCAGGCATGGGACCGGACATCCGCGGGGGGGCCCGTGGGCAACTACGACCGGACCAAGAGCGGCGCCCGCGCCGTCTACAAGTTCCTCGCCGGCCAGTCGGGAACCCCCAGCACCTATGCGACCAGCCCGCTCTGGAAGGTCGTGGACGGTCCCTGGCGGCTCACGGCCTACAACGCCACGACCGGCCTCAGCATCTTCCGCCCCAACCATTCCTACTCTGGCCCCGACCGCCCGAAGCTGGCGCAATTCGAGCTCGTTCCCTTCACCAGCGACTCGGCCGAGTACGACGCCCTGCGCAGCGGCCAGCTCACCTACGGCTACGTCCCCTTCACCGACATCAGCCAGATCCAGTACCTCAAGCGACAGGGCTACCGGATCGCTCCCTGGCAGTGGGAGACGACCAGCATGGCTGAGATCAACTTCACCAACCCCCCGACCAAGGCGATCCTGAGCCAGCTCTACGTCCGCCAGGCGCTCGAACACCTCGTCAACCAGTCCCTGTACATCCGCGACATCTGGAAGGGCTACGCCACGCCTACCTACGGTCCGGTGCCGACGGTCGGGGGCTCGACGCTGGCGGCCCCCGCGGAGCACCACAACCTGTTCCCCTACAGCGTCGAGGCCGCCAAGAAGCTCCTCGCCAGCCACGGCTGGACGATCCATCCGGGGGGCACCGACACCTGCTCCCACCCCGGGACGGGGACCGGCCAGTGCGGCGCCGGCATCGCCGCCGGCACCCGGCTCGCCCTCACCTTCATCTACTCCTCGGGCGACGTTCCCCTCGATGAGGAGGTGCAGGCCTACAAGTCCACCGCCTCGTCGGCCGGCGTCAACATCAATCTCTCCCTGCACTCGGTGAGCGAGATGTACTCGCTGACCGGCATCTGCCCGACCGCCAAGCCCTGCAACTGGGAGCTCAACACCTACTCGCCGGCGCAGTGGAACTGGGGCCCGGGCGGCGCCTACCCCAGCGCCGAGCAGATCTGGGGCACCGGCAACTACTGGGGCGGCGGCTACAGCAGTCCGGTGGTCGACCGGCTCATCGCGGCCGTCCGGACCGCTCCCGGGCTCGGCGCCCTCTACCGCCTGCAGATGTACATCGCCCAGCAGGCGCTGGGGCTGTGGCTGCCCCTCCCCGACTACCAGATCTCGGCGATCCGCACCACGCTTCACGGCACCCTCCCGCAGGACATCTACGCCCAGATCAACCCCGCCACCTGGACCCTCTCCGGATGACCCTGGCCGCCGGCGGGCGGGCGGCCGGCCGCCGATGAGGCTCCCGCCGGGCGCCGCCAGCTGCTGTGCCCTCACCTTCGACTTCGACGCCGAGGAGGTGTGGCTGGGCGAGGATCCCGCCAACGCCGACCGGCCCGGCGTGCTCTCCCAGGGGACGTACGGCGCCCGGGTCGCGGTCCCGCTCATCCTCGAGACGCTGCGCCGGGCCGACGTCCGAGCGACCTTCTTCGTGCCCGGACGGGTCGTGGAGCGTCACCCCCAGCGGGTGGAGGCGATCGTCGCCGCCGGCCACGAGCTCGCCCACCACGGCTACCGCCACGTTTCGCCCACCCGGCTCTCCGCCGACGAGGAGGCCGACGAGTTCGGCCGCGGGCTGCTGGCGCTCCAGCGCTTCCAGCCGGTGATCCAGGGCTACCGCTCCCCCTCCTGGGACTTCAGCCCCAACACGCTTGGGATCCTCGCCGCCAATCGGATCGTCTACTCGTCCAACCTCATGGACGACATCCGGCCCTACCGCCACCCCAATCAGGGGGTGATCGAGCTTCCGGTGCACTGGACGCTCGACGACGCGCCCCACTTCTGGTTCGCCGCCGACGTCTGGAGCAAGGCGATCGCCGCCCCGGAGACGGTCGCTCAGATCTGGGAGGGGGAGCTGGAGGGGATCCGCACCCTCGGCGGCGCCTGCATCCTCACCATGCACCCCCAGATCACCGGGCGGCCGTCGCGCCTGCCCCTGCTCCAGCGGTTCGTCGAGCGGGTCCGCGCCCACGGGGACATCTGGCTCGCCACCTGCGGCGCGATCGCGGCCGCGGTCGACTGATGCGCGCCATCCTGACCGGGGCGACGGGCGGGCTGGGCCGCGACGTGGCCCGTCGGCTGGCGGCCGACGGCCACCACCTCCTGCTCCTCGACCGCGATGACGGGGTCCACGCCCTCGCCGCGCAGCTCCACCCCGCGGGCGAGGGCGCGGTGCTCGCCGTCACGGCCGACGTCAGCGACGAGGTGGCCGTGGAGCAGGCGGTGGCGCTGGCGGCCCAGCAGTTCGGCGGAGTCGACGCGCTCGTCCACCTGGCCGGGATCGGCGGTCCTGCGACCGAGGTCGTCGACACCGCGCTCGCCGACTTTCGCCAGGTTCTCGAGGTGAACCTGGTCGGCACCTTCCTGATGGCGCGCTCGGTCGCCCGCCAGCTGGTCCGCCAGGGCAGCGGCGGCTCGCTCGTGCACGTGGGCTCCGTCTTCGGCGAGCAGGCGGTTGGCGGTGGCGCTGGCTACTGTGCCGCCAAGGGTGGGCTCCGCCAGCTCACCCAGTCGCTGGCACTTGAGCTCGCGTCCCATCGCATCCGGGTCAACACCGTCGCTCCCGGCAACATGGCGACCGAGATGCACTGGGAGGAGCTCCGCGCCCGTGCCGTTCGGCACGGCACAACCTTCGAGACGGAGCGGGAGCGGGTGGCGGCCGGCATCCCCTGGGGACGCTTCGGCACCGGCGAGGACGTCGCCGGCGCCGTCGCCTGGCTGATCTCGCCGGACGCCGACTACGTCACCGGCCAGAGCGTGGCCGTCAACGGCGGGATCTGGCTCTCGTGACGCCTGGGCTCGAAGGGCGCCGGGCGGTCGTCACCGGGGGCGCATCCGGGATCGGACGGGCCACGGTCCAGCGGCTGGAGGGGGCGGGGGCCCGGGTGGTCGCGCTCGATCGGCGCTTCGGGAGCGCAAACGGTCCCGAGGCCGGCCCTGACCGGATCCCGTGCCGCGTCGAGGACGAGGCCGCGGTCGACTCGGCCCTCGCGGCCGCCGCCAGCGAGCTGGGGGGGCCGCCTGACTGCCTGGTGAGCGCCGCCGGGGTCTATCGCATCGCCCCCCTGGTGTCGACC
>DAHUZI010000091.1 GCA_027306595.1 Candidatus Dormiibacterota bacterium
CGGGTCGGGTCATGACCCGAGGCGAACCGCAGCTGGCCCCACCCGGGCCGTGGGCGTGGGGGTCGGACGGTCGGCGCCCGCGCCGGGGCCGGGTCGGGGTTGCCCGTAGGCGGGCAGCCACATCGCCCCCTCGAGGCGGGCCTCGAGCTCCTCGTCCCCCACGTGATCGCCCAGCCCGGCGTTGCGCGCCTCGCGGGCCACCGCCGTGGCGATTGCGCGCGAGACCCGTCGGAGGTCGGTGATGGGGGGATAGAGCGCGCCCCGGTCGAGCCGCGCCGACGAGACCAGCGAGGCCAGGGTGCGGGCGGCGGCGAGGAACATCGCCGGGGTGACCGCCCGGGCCCGGACGACGGTGAGCCCGAGGCCCACCCCCGGGAAGATGAAGACGTTGTTGGCCTGCCCCACCTCCCGGACCTCGCCGCCCACCACGACGGGGTCGAACGGGCTCCCGGTCGCGACCAGCGCCCGACCGTCGCTCCAGGCCAAGACGGCGCCGGGGCGGGCCTCGGACTGGCTGGTCGGGTTGGAGAGGGCCAGAACGATCGGGCGCGGCGTCCGCTCGGCCATGGTGCGCACCACCTCGTGGCTGAAGGTCCCGGGGGTGCCGCTGGTCCCGATCAGGACCGTCGGCGCGACCCGCCGGACCACCTCGAGGAGATCGGCCGGCGGGTCAGCCCGCAGGTCGAGTGCGGCCAGGGCGGCGCGGTCGAGTGCCACCGGCCGCTTGTCCGGCTCCAGCTGCGGGCGGTCCGCGTGGATCAGCCCCTTCGAGTCGAGGCACACGATCGCCCGGCCGATCGCGCCCGCGTCCATCCCCGCCGCCCGCATGGCGTCGCCGAGGAGGCGGGCGATGCCGATGCCGGCCGCCCCCGCCCCCGCCAGCACGAAGCGCTGGGCCGCGAGCGGCCGGCCCAGCAGCCGCAACCCCGCCAGGACCCCGCCCAGCACCACCGCCGCCGTGCCCTGGATGTCGTCGTTGAAGCTGGCGATGCGGTGCTGGTAACGGTCCAGCAGCCGGATCGCGTTGTGCTGCTTGAAATCCTCCCACTGGAGGATGACGTGGGGGGCGCGCGCGAGCAGCGCCGCGACGAAGGCCTCGATGAAGGCGTCGTAGGCGGGGCCCCGCAGCCGGGGATGCGGGTAGCCGCAGTAGCGGGGGTCGGCGAGGAGCTCCGGGTTGTCGGTGCCCACGTCGAGCGAGACGGGCAGGGTGTGGCGGGGGTGGAGCCCGGCCCCGACCGTGTACAGGGCCAGCTTGCCCACCGGGATGCCCATCCCCCCCGCGCCCTGGTCGCCCAGCCCGAGGATGCGCTCGTTGTCGGTGGCGACGACCAGACGCAGGTCGGACCGGCCGGCGTTGCCGAGCAGGCGCGGGATCCGGTCCACGTCGTCGGGGGTGATCCAGAGCCCTCGGGGGCGGCGGAGCAGGTGGCTGTACCGCTGGCACGCGAGCCCGACCGTGGGCGTGTACACGATCGGCGCCAGCTCCTCGAGGTGGTCGAGGAGAACGCGATGGAACAGGGTCTCGTTGCGGTCCTGGAGGGCGCGCAGCCCGATGTAGCGCTCGAGGTCATCGCCCTTGCGGCGGAGGTGCTCGATCTCCAGCTCGACCTGCTCCTCGATCGTGAGCACCCGCCAGGGCAGAAGCCCCTCGAGACCGAGGGCGGCGCGCTCTGCGGCCGTGAACGCCGAGTCGTGGTTGGAAGCGGGCTGGACGAGGAGCTCCACCCCGCGCGGGGGGACTCGTCCGCCTAGGTCGGGGTCGGCCTGGTCTGGGCCAACCGGTCCGCTCCCCACGTCGGGGGTGGGCATTGCACACAACCTCATCCAGCCCTTGGGTCGAGCGTGCCCGGTTGAACTCGGGCGACCAAGCGTGATCCCACGCGGGGGCATGCGCCGCCGGCGCTGTCGGCGAAGCGCCGCCAGCGGCCCGCGCCGCCTGGGCGGTAGCATGCCCGACAGTCGCGCGTGGTGAAAACGGTGGGGGATGGGAATGATTCACAGGCACTGGCCTCGATGGCTGGCGGCGATCGCCGCCACCGGTGCCGTCGTCGCCATCGGCGGCCCGGCCGGAGCGGCGGCGGCCAGCACCGCACGCGGCGCGACCGTCACGTTCGCGCTCCAGACCGGTGTCCCGCCCACCTACATCCTCCCGCTGACCAGCGCGGCCGACGAGAGCATCGTCAACATCGCCCAGTTCCAGGAGCTGATGTGGCGCCCGCTCTACTGGTTCGGGCGCGGCGGTCAGCCCCTGTTCAACCCCCGGCTCAGCGTCGGCCGGGCCCCGGTGTTCTCCAACCACGGCCGGACGGTGACCATCACCCTCAACCGCTACCGGTGGTCGGACGGCCGGCCCGTGACGAATCGTGACGTCGCGTTCTGGATGCACCTGCTCGTGGCCAACGTCGGCGACTGGTACGCAGCCGTGCCCGGCGGGTTCCCCAGCAACGTCGTCAGCATGCAGTTCCCGGCGCGCACGCCGCAGCAGTTCACCCTCACCTTCAATCGCGCCTACAACCCCACCTGGCTGCTTGCCAACGAGCTGAGCCAGATCATCCCCATCCCCCAGCACGCCTGGGACCGGACGAAGGCGGGCGGACCGGTCGGTGGGTTTGACCTCACCGCGTCGGGGGCGCGCCAGGTCTACCGCTTCCTCGACGCCCAGTCGCGCAAGACCGCCAGCTACGCCACCAACCCGCTCTGGCAGGTGGTCGACGGCCCCTTCCATCTCACCGGCTTCGACCCCGTCACCGGCTACACGACCATGGTGCCGAACTCGAGCTACGCCGGTCCCGACAAACCCCGCATCGCGCGCCTCGAGGAGGTGCCGTTCACCAGCGACACCGCCGAGTTCGACGCCCTGCGCAGCGGCGCCCTCGACTACGGCTACCTGCCGGTCCAGGACCTCAGCCAGCGAGGCTATCTCAAGGCCCACGGCTACCGCTTCGCACCCTGGCCGCTGTGGTCGTTCAACGCGATCACGGTGAACTTCACCAACCCCACCGCCGGACCGATCCTCGACCAGCTCTACGTGCGCCAGGCCCTCCAGCGCCTGATCGACCAGCCGGCGATCGTGCGCGACGTGCTGAGGGGGTACGGACAGGCCAACTACGGCCCGGTGCCGCTGACGCCCGCGAACCCGTACGTCAACGCGGCCGAGCGCCGCAGCCCGTACACCTACGATCCCGCGGCGGCGCGGGCACTGCTTGCCGCCCACGGGTGGGCGATCCATCCCAATGGGGTGGACACCTGCCGGCGGCCGGGGGTCGTGGCCGGCGACTGCGGGGCCGGCATCCGACGGGGGGCGCCGCTCGCCTTCCCCTTCCAGTACCCGAGCGGGTCGGTGACGGCGGCGCAGGAGTCGGAGGCGATCGCCTCGGCCTGGTCCCAGGCCGGCATCCGCACCAGCTTGTCCTCGCAGTCCTCCAACGCCCTGCTCGCCGCCGACCACCCCTGCGATCCCAAGAGCGGGCTCGGCTGCCATTGGGTCTTCTGGCTCTACTCGACGGCCCTGGACTGGGTCTACTCGCCCGACTACTTGCCCACCGGCGAGTCGGTCCTCGCGAGCGGCGCGGCCTCCAACCCCGGTGGCTACTCGAGCGTCGCGATGGACAAGCTGATCCAGGCGACCCAGCGCGAACCCGGGGTTGCGCCGCTCTTCCGCTACGAGACGTACGCCGCCCAGCAGCTGCCCCTGCTCTGGGTGCCCAGCACCCCCGCTCAGCTGTCCGAGATCACGACCCATCTTCATGGGACCCGGCCCCAGGACCCGATGGAGCAGATCTACCCCGAGACCTGGACCGTGAGCGGCTAGTGGGCGTCGCCGTCGGTTGGCGACCCCCTGGCCGACCCGGCCAGGGGGTCGCGGCCTCCAGCGAGGGCTGACCGGCTCGCGAAGGCTCCAAGCCCTGCCGCCCCCCGCCCGCCGCTCCCGGCCATCGCGAGCACCCGGGCCCTGTCCCGAGGGGAGCAGCGGGTGAATCCGGGTGAGACCCGGGGCGGGGCGGCGCTCGCCGTGGCCCGTGCGGTCGCGGGCACGGCCGCCGCCGCGCGGGCCGCGGGCAACCCCGCGCCGCGCCCATGACGCAGCACGCC
>DAHUZI010000098.1 GCA_027306595.1 Candidatus Dormiibacterota bacterium
CGAGCGCCACTACGCCGAGCACCGAGCCCGCCCGTTCTTCCCCCAGCTGGTGGCGTTCGTCACCTCGTCGCCGGTGGTGGCGATGGTGTGGACCGGACCGGGGGCGGTCGCCCTGGTCCGGACCATGATGGGCGCGACCGATCCCGCCGCCGCGCCCCCCGGGACGATCCGCGGCGATTACGGGATCGACGTCGGGCAGAACGTCGTGCACGGGTCCGACGGCGCCGAGCGGGCGGAGGAGGAGATCGCCCTCTACTTCGGGCCGGACGAGCTGATCGACTGGGAGCGGGACGGGGAGCGCTGGGTCCACGGCGGAGGCTGACCCCCGGGCCCGGGCCCGCGGGGTGGCGGCCGCCACCGCCGGCCGGTTGCGGATGTGGTGGCGCCATGCTATAGTGCGTTGCGCACTATGGCGATGGATAATACCCGAGGCCCCTCGCAGGACCTCCTCGCGCTCACCGTCCTCGGGCTGCTCAGCGAGGAGCCGCTGCACCCGTACGCGATCCAGCGGCTGATCCGCGAGCGGCGGAAGACCTTCGCCCTCGGCAGCGCCCGCACCCTCTATCGGGCCGTCGCCCGGCTCGCCGAGGCGGGGTGGATCGAGCCGGCGGAGACGTCGCGCCAGGGGCACCGCCCCGAGCGCACCCTCTACCGGATCACCGATGCTGGGCGGGAGGAGCTCCACAGCTGGCTGGTCCAGCTGGTGGAGACGCCGGTGCGCGAGCTTCCCATCTTCGAGGCAGCGACCAGCCTGCTCGGGTACCTTCCGCCGGCCGAGGCGGCGCGGGCGCTCCGCCTGCGCCAGGTGGCGCTGCGGGCCACGCTGGCCGGCCTGGAGACCGTCCAGTCAGACCTGCAGCGGGAGCTCCGGCTGCCGAGGCTCGCGCTCCTCGAGCTGGAGGCGGCGCGGGCCCGGCTCGCGGCCGAGCTCGTCTGGGTGGCGTCGGTCGCCGCCGACTTCGAGCGGGGCGCGCTCACCGTTGATTGGGAGCGCTGGTGGGCCGGGAGCGGCACGTGGACCGCCGCGGCGCCCCCGCCCCCGGACGGCATCCCCCTGCCCACCACCATCCACCCACGGAAGGAGGACGGGTCCACATGACCAGCCGAGAGGAGCCGGCCGCCGCCGGCCCGACGATCATCGAGACGCGAGGGCTGCGACGGACGTTCACGACCCGGCGGGGCCCCGTCGACGCCGTCGCCGGCGTGGACCTCCGGGTCGAGGCCGGGACCATCTTCGGGTTCCTGGGCCCCAACGGCGCGGGCAAGACCACCACCCTGCGGATGCTGGCGACGCTGCTGCCGCCGACGGCCGGCGACGCGACCGTTGCCGGCGCCGACCTCCGGGGCGCGCCGGCCCGGGTCCGCGAGCGGATCGGCTACGTCAGCCAGAGGGGCGGGTGCGACCCGGCGGTGACCGGGCGCCGGGAGCTCGAGTTCCAGGGGCGCCTCCACGGCCTCGGCGCCGGCTCCGCGCGGGCGCGGGCGGCCGAGCTGCTCGCCGCGGTGGAGATGGAGGATTGCGCGGACCGCCGCACCCGGACCTATTCGGGGGGGCAGCGGCGGCGGCTCGACATCGCCCTCGGCCTGGTCCACCGGCCCCAGCTGCTGTTCCTGGACGAGCCCACCACCGGGCTTGACCCCCAGAGCCGCGCCCACCTGTGGGAGGAGGTCCGGCGGCTCCGCGACGGCGGCACCTCGATCTTCCTCACCACCCACTACCTGGAGGAGGCCGACCAGCTCTGCGACCGGCTCACCATCATCGACCACGGGCGGATCGTCGCCGAGGGGACCCCGAGCCGACTGAAGCAGGAGATCGCCGGCGACATCGTCACCCTCGGGGTGGAGGGCGACCCCGCCCGGGCGCTCGCCCTGCTCGGCTCGCAGCCGTTCGTGCGCGAGGCGGCGGCGCTGGAGGGGTCGGTGCGCTGCCTGGTCGACCACGGCGAGACCACCACCCCCCGGCTCCTGCGCCTGCTCGACGGCGCCGGCATCGAGCTGCTCTCGCTCTCACTCACGCGACCGAGCCTCGATGACGTGTTCCTGCGCCAGACCGGGCGGCGCCTGCGCGAGGAGGCCGCCTGAGATGAAGACCGCGCGCGACACCTGGCTGGTCTTCCGCCGCTACCTCGGGATCTTCCTCGGCAACCCCGCCTGGGTCGCGATCGGGACGGTCCAGCCGCTCCTCTACCTGCTCCTGTTCGCGCCGCTGCTGCGGTCGATCGCGACCCCGTCCCTGCCCCGCGGGGGCGCCTACAACTGGTTCGTCCCCGGGTTGCTGATCCAGCTCGGGCTCTTCGGCTCGACCGGGGTCGGGTTCGGCCTCATCGCCGACCTGCGCGCCGGCGTGATCGAGCGGCTGCGGGTCACGCCGGTCAGCCGTCTTGCGCTCCTGCTGGGGCGGGTGCTGCGCGACATCCTCACGCTGCTGATGCAGTCGCTGATCCTGATCGGGGTCGCGATCCCCTTCGGGCTGCGGATCAACGGCCTGGGCCTCTTGGTGATGCTGGCGCTGGTCGCCCTGATCGGGCTCACCATGGGCTCGATCGCCTACGCGCTGGCGCTCTGGCTCGGCAATGAGGACAGCTACGCCCCCCTGATCTTCACCGCCAGCCTGCCGCTCCTCCTCCTCTCCGGCGTGCTGCTGCCGCTCTCGCTCGCGCCCGTCTGGCTGCGCGACATCGCGGCGGCCAACCCCCTCTCCTACGCGGTGACGGCGGCGCGCGCGATCTTCCTCGACCACATCGGCACCCGTGCGGTGGCCGAGGGGGTGGTGATCTTCGCCGTCCTGGCCGCCCTGTCGGTGGCGGTGGCGGTGCGGCGGTTCAGCCGCGCGATCGCCTGAGCCGGC
>DAHUZI010000114.1 GCA_027306595.1 Candidatus Dormiibacterota bacterium
GAGGCATGAACGTGGCGCTTCGGCTCGAGGATCTCTCCCGGCACCGGCCACTTGCTACGGGGCGTCTTGGCCATTACCCCGGCGGGACTCCCACCCGCTGGCGGTCGAGCCCTTGGCAGGGCACACGTGGATCCAGGCTTACTCAGCGTCGGCCGTCTCAACCCCCGCACAGCTCGTGGAATCGACCGGGCGCTCGGGCCGACGACTGTCTCGCGCGGGTCATCCCCCGCGCCGCATGCCATCAGTGGGGACGGACCGTCGGACGTGGTCGGACTCTCCCAGGGCGAGAGGGTATCGAGACCCCGTGACGACGGCCCCGAGGGCCTCAGCCGAACCGGCGATGGACGCTCACCTGGTAGGGGGCGGTTGGGCGGAAGGGTTCCCGGTCCCAGCTCGCGTACCGGGCCTCGAGCCGAAGCCCGGCGGCCTGGCACCACGCGTCGTACCCGGTCGCATCCGGCCCGGGCGCGCGGAGCTGGAAGCCGGCGACCAGCAATCCCCCGGCCTCCAGGTGGTCGGCGCACCGGGCCACGACCTGGGGCTCCGTCCCCGGGTCGGCGAACAGCAGGACGTTGCCCGCCATGAGCACGCAGCCGAACCGGCGGAGGGTCCCGTCCGGCTGGCAGATCCGAAGCTGGGTGAGGTCGGCCAGGATCCAGGCGCGATCGGGCGCCTTTGCTCGGGCTGCCTCCAGCATCCCGGGGTCCCGGTCGACGCCTACGGTCGCGACCCCGCGGCGCTCCAGCTCGATCGCAACCCGGCCGGTGCCGCAGCCGGCGTCGAGGACGGTCGCGGGCCCGAGCCCGACGACGAAGTCGGCCTCCCCGTGTACGTTGTGGCCCGAGGCGGCGCGTTCGGCGAACGCCCGGTCGTAGTCGGGCCCGCTCAGGCCCGGATAGGGCAAGGCCCTCCGGCTCATCCCGTCCGTCCCGCCGTCGAACCCGTACGGGGCGCATCGCGCCGCCGCCTGGCGAGGGTCGCCTCGGTCGCCGCCCGCGCGGCCGCCACCACCGCCGGCGGCACCGGCGCCGGCCGCCCGTCGCCCCGGCGCACCCACACCCACTCGGTCGCGACATCGGCGAGGAGGCGGTCGTCGCGCCCGCGCCGGATCTCGGTCCGGCGGTGCCCGCGCACACCACGGACCAGCTCGACCCGGACCGTGAGCGCGACCTCGTCCCCGTAGACCGCGGGATGGTGGTAGGTGATCTGCTGGCGGTGGATCACCCACTGGCCACCCTGCGCGGCGGTCCAGGCCGGCCCGAAGCCGCTGAGGTCGGCATGCTCGATCGCGATCTCCTCGGCCCAGCCGAGGTAGACCGCGTTGTTGACGTGCCCATTGGGGTCGCACTCGTAGTGGCGGACCCGCCAGCGCGCCGTGTGGACCAGGGGATCGGTCGCGGGCATGGCCCGATTATCCAGCCCGCCACCGGCCGCCCACGGGCGACCCCCCGATTCGGTATCCTCCCGCCGAGGAGGCGATGGGGCTCGCCTCGGCGCCCGTGCCGCTCCGCTCGTTCGGTCGAGCTGATGGCCCCTGACCGGGAAGACCGAACCGGCCTTTCGGAGTTGGGGCACGTGCGGACCGCAAGCCACGCGGGGGGCCGATGCTAGCCGCCGCCTTCGGCCAGCTGGTGGCCGTCGCGACGGTGGTCGGGCTCGCGCCCCTACTCCGCGGGGTCGTGGAGTGGCTGAAGGCGAGGGTCCAGGCCCGCCGCGGCCCGTCGCCGCTGCAGCCCTACCGCGACCTGCGCAAGCTGTTCGCCAAGGAGCGGTCGGTGCCGCCAACCGCCTCCTGGGTCTTCGGGCTCGCCCCCTATGCGGTCTTCGCGACCCCCATCGCCTTTGCGATGCTGATCCCGGTCCTCACCGCCGCTCCCCTGAGCTGGGCGTTCATGGCCGACATGGTGGGGAGCGGGTTCGTCATCGGCATCGGCGGCTTCTTCACCAACCTGGCCGCGATGGACAGTGCCAGCGTGTACGGGGGCCTGGGCGCGAGCCGGTCGCGATTCGTCTCCTCGCTGGCCGAGCCGACCTTCATCGTCGTCTTCTTCGCGGTCGGCTTCATCTCCGGCGGCACCGTCCCGTTCGTGGTCAACCAGACATTGTTCACGAGCTCGGCGCGGATCCTCCCCAGCCATGCGCTGATCGCCGCGGCCTTCCTCCTCGTGGTGCTGGCAGAGGCGGGCCGACTGCCGATCGACAACCCCCAAAGCCTCCAGGAGCTGTCGATGATCGAGGCCTCGCGCCAGTTCGAGTTTGCCGGGCCGGACCAGGCGCTGATGGAGTGGGGCGGGGCGATGAAGCTGTTCGTCCTGCTCGTCGTGTGGCTGAACGTCCTCGTCCTTCCCCTGGGACTGGCCCAGCAGCTCACCGCCCCGGCGTTTCTGGTCGCCATCGCCACCCTCGCCGTGAAGATGCTGGGAGCCGCCCTGCTCCTTGTCGGGATCGAGTCGGCGGTCGCGAAGATCCGCATCCTGCGCGTCCCCGAGTACCTCGGAGGCAGCTTCGTGCTCGCCTTTCTGGGGCTGGTGCTGTGGACGCTGGGGCGCTGAGGCCAGGGGTCGCGGCCCGGCCCGCGGAGGGGACAGGAGCCCACCCCGATGCTCGCTGAGGTCGTCCTCGCGGCGCTCTTCCTCCTGCTCACCTTCGAGCTGATCGTGGCTCGCCGCCTCGCCGCCGCGGTCAATGCCTACCAGGCCCAGTCGTGGGTCCTGGGCGCCATCGCCTGCGCCCTCTTCACCGCCACCCATCTCGCCGAGCTGCTCGTCTTCGGCCTGCTGATCCTGGCCCTCAAGGGCGTCGTCGTCCCGCTCCTCCTCCGCCGCCGCACCGCCTTCGCGACCGCGGCCGGCCGGGAGGTCGCCTACGTCGTGGGGTTCCCAACCGCCCTGCTCATCGGCGCCGGACTCTGCCTCACCGCCTTCGTCGCCGCCAGCCGCCTGCCGCTCCCGTCCCACCTGCTGCCCACCGGGGTGCTCGGCATCGGCATCGCGGTCCTCTTGCTCGGGCTCTTCACCACCACCGCCCGGCGCGACGGCGTGCTCCAGACCACCGGCCTGCTGGCGGCCGAGAACGGCCTCCTTGTGGTCGGCCTCGTGCTGGAGCCGGGCCTGAGCCTGCTGATCGAGTTCGCCCTCGTCCTCGACGTCCTGATCGCGGCGCTGGTGATGGCCTTCCTCCTCGCCCGCATGCACGAGGCCGTCAGCACGACCGACACCTCCGAGCTCACCCGGCTGCGCGGATGATCGACGCCGCGCTGCTGGTCGCGGTGGTGGCGGTGCCGCTCGCGGCCGCGGCCCTGAGCTGGGTCGTGCGGTCGGACCGCTGGCGCTGTGCCCTCGTGCTGCCGGTCGTCCTCGTCCTCCTGGGGCTGACGCTCACCCTGGTGGCGCGGGTGCTCCACCTGGGGACGGTTGCCGCCTTCGCCAACTGGCTCTACCTCGACCACGTCGGCGCGGTCGTCCTCCTGGTCGTGACCCTCGTGTCGGCGGTGGCGGGGCCCTACTCGGTCGTCTACTTCCGCTCCCGGGCTCGAGCCCAGCTGACCCACACGGACGAGCTACGCACGTACCTCGCCCTGTTCTTTCTTCTCGTCGCCACCATGACCGCGGCCGCGATCGCCGGAAACCTCGGTCTGCTGTGGACCGCGGTCACGGCGACGACGTTCGCCTCGGCGCCGCTGGTGGACTTCTACGGCTCCCACGAGCCCCTCGAGGCGGCCTGGAAATACGTCATCCTCGCGGTCGCGGGCGACCTCATCGCCCTGTTCGGCTTCCTCTGCCTCTACGCCGCCGGGATCGGCTGGCTGGGTGGCCACTACGACTTCAGCGTTCCGGTGCTGGAGGCGGCCGGCCCCCACCTGGAGCCGGTGCTGGGGACCCTGGGCTTCCTCCTCGTGCTGGTGGGCTTCGGGACCAAGGCGGGCCTCGCCCCCATGCACACCTGGCTGCCCGACGCGTATCAGCAAGCGCCGGTGCCGGTCGGCGCGATGCTCGCCGGCGCCGAGATCAACTGCGCGATGCTCGCGATCATGCGGGTCCTGGCGCTGGTCACCCCGGCCGAGCACGGCGGGCTGGCGCTGCGCGAGGCGCTCCTCGCCTTCGGCCTGTTCTCGATGACGGTCGGGGTCGTCTTCCTCATCGCCCAGCGCGACTTCAAGCGCCTGCTCGCCTACTCGTCGGTCGAGCAGATGGGCCTGCTCGCGACCGGGCTCGCGCTCGGCTCGCCGATCGCGGTGGCCGGGGCCTTCCTCCAGATGGTCGCCCAGTCCCTCGCCAAGGCCTGCATGTTCTTCAACGCTGGCACGCTCCTTCTGCGCTTCCGCACCACCACCGTCGCCGAGGTCCCGGCCGTGATCCGCACCGCCCCGGTGACGGCCGCGCTCGTCCTGGGGGCGGCCCTGGCCACGGCCGGCGCGCCCCCGTTCGGGCTCTTCCTGGCCGAGATCTCGATCGTCAGCGGCGGGCTCGCGACCCGGGCCTGGGCCGCGGCGGGGTTCGCGGCCGCCCTGCTCGTGGTTGGCTTCATCGCCCTGGTCGCCCCGTACAGCCGGATGGTCTTCGGAGACGGCGCGCCCGCACCGGCGCCCGGCCCCCGGCGCACCCTCGGGCCGGCGATCCTGGTGCCGGGGGCGGTCCTGCTCGCCGGCCTGCTCGTCCTCGGCGTCTTCGTGCCCCAGCCGCTGCACGCGCTCCTGGCGGGCGCCGCCCGGGAGATCCGGCAATGACGGGCGCGCTGGCGGCGATGGCGGCGGGGGCGGGCCTCAGGCCCGAGCCGGGCCCGCCGGCCGAGCTGCGGGCGCGGTGCGACGGCCCGACCTTCCACGCCGCCGTCGGCCGGCTGGCCCAGACGGGGATCCTCGCCGACCTCTTCGCCACCACCCGCCCGGACCAGCCGGCACGGCTCACGGCGGTGCTCCACACCGCCCATGACCCACGCTGGCTGGTCGTCGAGACCGAGCTCGCCGGCCGCGACTTCCCCTCGCTGACGCCGACGGTCCACGCCGCCAGCTGGTACGAGCGCGAGATCCAGGAGATGCACGGGCTGGAGGCGGAGGGGCATCCGGCGCCGGCCCCGCTGCGGCTCCACGACTGGCCCGCGGACCGGCCCCCGATGGGGGCGCGGCCCACCCCGCCGGGGGCGGTGCCCCACGTGCCCCGGTGGGAGGCGCCACCCACTGTCGAGGGGCAGGGGGTGTTTCAGCTGCCCCTCGGACCGGTCCGGAGCGGTCCCCAGGAGTCGGCCCGCTTCCTGTTCAGCTCCGGCGGGGAGGACCTCGTCGCAGTGACGCCGCGGCTCGGCTACAAGTTCCGGGCCGTGGAGCGGATGGCGGAGGGCCTGCCGGCCGACCGGGCCCTCCTGCTGGCAGAGCGGGTGGCCGGGACCTCCGCCTTCGCGAACGCCCTCGCCTTCGCCCGGGCGGCGGAGCGAGCCCTCGGCCTGGCGGTCGCGCCCCAGGCCGAGCGGGCACGCACCGCCCTCGCCGAGCTGGAGCGGCTCCGCCACCACACCCACGCCCTAGGGCGGCTGGCTGAGGCCACCGGCCTTGGCGTGGCCGCGGCCCAGTACGCGCTCCTCACCGAGGAGAGCCTGCGGCTCGCGGCCGAGCTCACCGGCCACCGATACCTTCGCGGAAGCCTGGTCTTGGGCGGCTGCAGGGCCGGGCTCGACGGCCCCGCGTGGGGCCGGCTCGGCCAGCGGGCGACGGCCTGGGCCCGGCGCGCATCCCGGATCCGCTCCATCCTCGACGCCACCGCGACGTTCCGCGATCGGCTGGACACCACCGCCATCCTCGAGCCGGCGGCCGCCGCCGCCCACCACCTGGTCGGCCCCGTCGCGCGCGCGAGCGGCCTCGACCGCGACTGCCGTCGCGACCACCCCTTCGCTGCGTATGCGGCCGTGGCCTTCCCGGTCCCGACGGCGGGGACCGGCGACGCGGCCGCCCGGGCCACGATCCTCCTCGACGAGATGGACCAGGCGCTGGCGATCCTGGACCAGCTCGCCGCCGGCGCGGTGCCGCCCGCGCCGTGGGACCCGGGGCGGGGGCGGGGTGCCGCCCTGGGCTGGGCCGAGGCGCCCGCCGGGGAGGCCTTGCACGCCCTCGAGCTCGACCTCGACGGCCGGGTCGTGCGCTGGCGGGCGCGGCCGCCCGCGGTCGTGAACTGGCACCCGTTCGCCCAGGCCTGCGCCAGCGGCAACAACCTCACCGACTACCCGGTGATCGAGGCCAGCTTCGCCCTCGCCCCCGCGGAGTTCGATCGGTGAGCCGCTGGATCGCCCTCGGGCTCGCCACCGGGGTCCGGACCACCCGCTTCCCGGACCCCGCCGGCGTCGGCGACGACGGGGCCCCCTCGGCGGTCGCCTGCCGCTGGCGCGCGCTCACGCCCGAGGTGGCGCTGGCCGCGGCCGACACCTGCCCCACCCGGGCGATCACAGCGACGGGATCGGCGACCCGGGGCCGCCTGTGCCTCGACGTCGGCGCCTGCATCGCCTGCGGGCGCTGCGTCAGCCGCTTTCCCGAGGCGTTCTCATGGGCCGCCGATCCGCGGGTCGCGGTCCGGGCCCGCGACCGGCTGACCCTCGACGTCCGCTGGGGTCCGGGCCAGCCGCCCACGCCGGCCGAGCCGACGGAGCTGGCCGAGCAGGTGCGCCGGCGGGGACGCTCGCTCTTCCGGCGCTCGCTCCACATCCGCCACGTCGACGCGGGCTCCTGCAACGGCTGCGAGGCCGAGCTCCAGATGCTGACCACGCCGTACGTCGACCTCAGCCGGCTCGGTCTCTTCTTCACCCCCACCCCGCGCCACGCCGACGTCCTGCTCGTGACCGGGGTGGTGACCCGGAACATGGAGGCGGCCCTGCGGAGCACCTACGAGGCGATGCCCGGGCCCAAGCTGGTGGTGGCCAGCGGGGCGTGCGCGGTCGAGGGCGGCTGCTTCGCCGGGGGGCCCATGACCCAGGGGCCGCTCGATCGGCTCCTCCCGGTGGACGTGTATGTGCCGGGGTGCCCGCCCACCCCCCAGGCCGTCCTCCATGGCCTGCTTCTCGCCATCGACCGGGCGGCAGAGCACCTCGATCTCGTCGGAGCGGCCGATGGCCCTTGAGCTCCTCGCCGCCTCGCTGGCCCTGAACGCCATCGCCGCCGGGGTCGGGGCGCTGGTCGTCCGCTGGCCGGCTGCGGGCCTGTGGTCGGCGGCCGCCGGCGCCACCGCCGGGGCGGTGGCGACGGCGGCCGCCGCGCTCTGGCTGGCGGACGCGCCGGGCCGCTTCGTGCTCCCCCTCTCCACCCCGCTCGGGGCCTTCCTGGTGCGGGCGACCCCCCTCGGGGGCCTGCTCCTGCTGGTCACGGGGGTCGTGGGCGGCGCGATCTCCCTCTACGCCGCCGCCTACACCGCCCACATCCCAGGGCCCCGCCGCCAGGCCACCTGCCACGTCCTCGCCAACCTGGCCCTCGCCGCGGTGGCGGTCCTGGCCGCGGCGGGGGACGCCGTGACCTTCCTCATCGCCTGGGAGGTCATGGTCCTCGCCACCTTCGTGCTCGTCACGGTCGAGTTCGACCGCCGGGGACGGCCGCCCGCGGCGTTCCTCTACCTGGCGCTCGCCGAGATCGGCTTCGTCCCGATGGTCGTGGGCTTCGCGCTCCTCGGGGCACTGCGCCCCGGGGCCGGGTTCGCCGCCCTCGCCCAGCATCCCCAGGTCACAGGCGGCGTCGCGGCGGCGTCGTTCTGCTGCTTCCTGGTCGGCTTCGGGGTCAAGGCCGGGCTCCTGCCGCTCCAGGGCTGGCTGCCGGAGGCCCATCCCGCCGCCCCGGCCAACATCTCGGCTTTGCTCTCCGGCGTGGTCGTGACGACGGGGATCTACGGCCTCGCCCTCACCGGGTTCGTCCTCCTGCCGCAGCCGGCCTGGTGGTGGGGCTACCTCGTCCTCGCCCTCGGGGTGGCCTCGGCCGCCTACGGGGTCCTCTTCTCGCTCCTGGTGCCCCAGCTGAAGCGCCTGCTCGCCTGCAGCACCATCGAGAACCTCGGGTTCATGGTGGCGATGCTTGGCACCGCCCTCATCTTCCGAGCCGCCCACCAGCCCCTCCTCGCCGCCACCAGCCTGCTGGTCGCCCTCCTCCACGCCCTCTACCACGCCCTGCTGAAGTCGACCCTCTTCATGGGGGCGGGCGCGGTCGACGTCGCCACCGGTGTGCTCGATGTCGACCGGCTCGGCGGACTCGCCCGCCGGATGCGCTGGACGACCGTGCTGGTCGTGGTGGGCGCCATGGGGCTGGCGGGCGTGCCGCCGCTCGGCGGCTTCCAGACCGAGTGGCTGGGCCTGCAGGTGCTGATCCGCTCGCGGGTCCTCGCCAGCCCCGAGGGCCGGGTCGCGCTGGCGGGCGCGGGCATGCTCCTCACCCTGACCTTCGCCCTGGCGGTCACGACCTACGTCCGGCTGGTCGGGGGCGCGTTCCTCGGGCGGCCCCGGAGCCGGGAGGCCCGCCACGCGGTCGAGGTGCCGGCGGCGATGCGGCTGGGGATGGGGGTGACGGCGGCGGCCGCCGTCGCCACCGCCCTGGTCCCGCCGCTGGGGATCGCCGCCGCCGCCGCCGCCGCCGCCGCGGCGACCCACGTCCACGGCCTCCAGGCCACGGTCCTCCCCCCGTTCTTCACCCATCCCGGCCGCTTCGCGCTCCCGGTCCGGCTCGGGGGAGGCTTCCTCGGCCAGATCCTGCCGGTTGGCGGCCTCACCATCGTCCCGACCAGCTTCCGGTACGCGTTCATCGCCCCGACCTACCTGGCCTGCACCCTGGCCGCCGTCGTCGGCCTGACCGCCGCCCTGCTTCGGCTCCTCGCCCGCCCTCGCCGGCGTGAGGCCCCGGTCTGGACCGGGGCCGGCGAGGAGGCGACGCCGGCGATGCAGTACACGGCGACCGCCTTCACCAACCTCTTCCGCTCAGTCTTCGGGGGCGTGTTCCGGGGCCAGCGGCAGGTGGAGGGCACCTATCACCAGGCGCCGTACTTCGCCCGCTCGATCCACTACCGCCACCGGGTGGTCGAGCCGATCGCCTCGTCCCTCTACACCCCCGCGGTGGCCGCCGCCCGATGGATCGCCCGCCAGGCCGGCCGGCTCCAGTCGGGCAGCCTCAGCCTGTACCTCCTCTACCTCGTCGTCGTCTTCATCATCGTCCTGTTCGCTCGCTGAGCCCCGCCGCGCCCCCCCGCCTCGATCCCGCCCATCCCCTCACCGTGCCGGAGCTGCGGCAGCTCTGGTCGATGCTGGAGGGCGGGGCGATCATGGTGGTCGAGGTGCGCCACGACCTCTGGCGAAGCTGGGGCCTCTGCCCGCGCCACGCCTGGGGGCTGCTCGCGATCGAGCTGGAGCTCCGCGGCGGCAGCCCGCTCACCTCCACCGTCCTCCATGAGGACCTGATGGGCCGGGCGGTGCGGGCGATGCGGATCGCCCGCACCCAGCCCTGGCCGCTGGCACGGCGGCGCCTGGTCGCCACCCGCCGCTGCCTCACCTGCGACTTCGTCGAGCTGGCCGGGCGGCACGGACCCGCAGACCCGCTGGTGGAGCCGGGGCCGGCGCAGCGGACGGCGATCGCCCCGATGGCGGAGCTGGCGCGCACCCGGACGTGGATCGCGGCGGCCGCGGCGGTCTGGAGCGCTGCGCGCTGCCCCGGATGCGGCGTCGGGGGGGACGGGCCGCGCTGCCGCCCCCACCTCCTCCAGGGGCCGGCCCCCCGGGGGGAGCGCCACCGCACCCTGGAGCGGCTCGAGGCGCTGGCGCCCCGCGTCACCCGCTACGGTCGCTCGATGACCTGGCGGGGCCCGACCGCCCGACCCGAGGATCGGGCCGCCCTCGTCGAGGCGCTCGGCTGGATGGGCGGCTGGGGGCCACCGGCCTGACCCCTTCGCCGCCCCCGCACGGCGGGGAGGCCGTCCGGGCCGGTGGGGGGCAGGCGCAGACTCTGGCCCCATGGCCACCTGGCGCTTCGCCAAGCTCCACAGCCTGGGCAACGACTTCCTCATCCACCTCGACTGGCCGGGACGGGCGCCGATCGCGCCGGCCCTCGCCCGCGCCCTCTGCCACCGCCGGACCGGGGTGGGCGCCGACGGGGTCGTCCGCGCGACCGGCCCCAGGGACGGCGGCGACGCGACGATGGAGCTGCTCAATTGCGACGGCGGCCAGGCGGAGATGAGCGGGAACGCCCTGCGCTGCCTGGCCGTCGCCCTCGCCGACCTGGGGATCGGGCCTGGTCGCACCCTCGCGATCGAGACCCCGGCGGGGCTCCGCCGAGTCGAGATCGGACCCAGCGCCCGGGAGGGCTCGGTCGAGGTCGCCTGCGACATGGGCCAGCTCGCCATCGACCCGGCCCCGATTGAAGCACCCCCGGGATGGCGGGGGTGCGAGGTGCGCGTCGGCAATCCCCATCTCGTGCTGCTGGGGACCGCGAGCCGGCCGCCCGACCTCCGTCGCATCGGTCCCCTCCTCGAGCGCTCGCGCCCGGGCGGCGTCAACGTGGAGGCGGTCGTCCCCGACCGGCAGGCCGGCGGGCTCGCCCTGGCCGTCTGGGAGCGGGGGGTCGGGATCACCCGGGCCTGCGGCACGGGCAGCTGCGCGGCCGCCGCCGCCGCCCGCAGCCTGGGCCTGGTCGGGGACCGGGTCCAGGTGCGCAACCCCGGGGGGACGCTGGCGGTCGCGCTCGTCGGGCCGCCCCGAGCGCCGCGGGCCGAGCTCCGCGGGCCGGTGCGGCGGGTCGCGGTCGTCGACGTCGATCTGGACGGGCTGGTCGCGGGGGTGCCCGGCAGCCCTTGACCGACCGCCGGCGGCTCAGGGGCGTCCGGCCCCGGGGCCCGGCTCGGCCGGACGGAGCACGAGGAGCCGGTCGCCGGCCGCGACGGTGGGGTCCGCCCCGACCCCCAGGTCAACGCGATCGCCGTGCACGAGGGCCAGGATCACCTCGGCCGGCCGGGGCCGCAGCTCGCTCAGACGCCGTCCGGCCTGGGCCGGCTCGACGGCGATCTCACAGAGACGGTGGGTCTCGGCGTCGAGGAGCCGGGAGAGGAGGTCGGCCGCATGGGGGGCCTCCAGGCTCTTCGCCATGGTGTGGGCGATGAGGTCCTCCGAGGAGAGGATGCGGGAGACCCCGAGGTCGCGGATCGCATCGGCCACCCGCCGCGATTGGACCAGGACCGAGACCGGCAGCTGGGGGGCGAGGTGGCGGAGCACGACCGTCGTGACCAGGACCCGGCCGTCGTCCGCCCCGACCACCAGCGCCTGCGTCGCCCGCTCGGGGCGGGCGCGGCGGAGGACGGCCTCCTCGGTGGGGTCGCCCCGGACCACATGGACGCCTGCGGGCGGGTCGGCCGTCGCCTCACTCACCAACACGACCGCCAGGTGGGCGCGCGCCAGCTCGTCGAGGATCGTGGGCACCGTCGGGTGGGTCCCGCAGAGCAGGGCGTACGGGGGGTCCGGAAACGGGTGGGCCATGGTGAGGAGCCTCGTGACGCGCACGCTGGCGACGATGCCGGCGAACACGGCGAAGACCGATCCGAACAGGGGGATGGCCGTCAGCATCATCGCAACTGCGATGACGCGGCCAGCGCCGTTGTGGGGCGTCACGTCCCCGTACCCGACCGTGGTCGCGGTGGTCACGGCCCAGTAGAGCGCGGTGCCCAGGGGCACCCGCTGGGTGGCGGCGAAGGCGAGGGCGCCGGCCAGGACACAGCCGACCCCGAGCGCGGCCAGCCCCAGGGCCTGGTTGCGCGTCACCCGTCGGAGCAGGATCTGGAGGACGACGACCACGGGCACTCTCCGGCTGGCACGCTTGGCGGGTGGGCGATGCCGAGCGCCGCCGCCCCGAGGATGGTGCACGCTCCGGCCCCGTCGACGGGGGCTGGCGGCCCTGCCCGCGGCGCCTAGCGGACCGCGGCCTCCCGCCTCGCCTCGTACCGGGCGAGCGCGGCATCCCGGCCGCACTCGCAGTGCCGCGCGGGATCCGGGGGACCCCACACCCGCCGCTCCTCGTCGTACAGGCGGCTGTGGCGCGCCGGGCAGTACCCGGCATGCTCGGCGGCGACCAGCGCGTGGTACAGCGCCTCGGCGATCGCCTCGACGGGATAGCTGGCCACGAGGGTCTCCTGGATCCGGCGCGCGGCAGTTCGGCCCATTGTGGCGCACGCGGCCGAGCCGCAGCGCTCTCATGGCGCGGCTGGGGCCCGTGCGAGGCGGGCGGCCGCCGGGCAGGGGCCGGCGGCGGCTCCCAGGGATGCCGGGGCAGCGCTGGCCCGTGGGCCTTCTCGCGTGGAGCCGCGCCCGGCCGGTCGCGAGGGAGGCCCGGCCCCGCGCCGGGGGGAGATGGAGCGGCTCGTGGCACGAGCGGCGGATCGCGCCCTCGACAGCTGGGCGGGCCGCGCAGTAGCCTCGTGCGCGTGGAACGGGCCGCGCGCGTCCAGCCGCCACCGCCTGGCCGTCCCGCGGCCGATTGCGCGATGCGCCGGCTGCTGCTCATCCCTGACGGGGGCGGTGCCCCAACGGCGGCGGCCGTCGAGCGGGTGTTCAGCACCTCCCTTGGCCTGTCGGCGCTGCGCTGCATCTTCACCTACATGGTCCTGCCGATTGTGGCGCCGGCCCTCGGCACCGTGGCCGGGGCCGGACCGGTGGTCGGCGCCCTGCTCTCGGCCCTGGCGCTCGTCTTCGACGTCCGGGCGATCCGCGCCTTCTGGTGGGCCGACGACCCCCGGCGGTGGCTGATGACCTGGCTCTATGCGGTCGTCATCGTCTTCCTCGTCTACCTGCTCGTGATCGACCTGGGGCGGGTGCACCTCTGACCCCGATGCCCCGCGCTCGGAGCGGTGGCGCCGGCCCCGCAGCCGCGCGGCCCGGGCGGCCACGGGGGCGCCGACCGCCTCGCGCCTGACCTCGAACGCCGTCCGCCGGCGTGCCATGCCCGTCGCGGCCCGCGCGTCCCCACGACGGTGCGGCGGCGAGCTCCCGGCACCAGCCCTTCGTTGGGACCTGGGGGTGCCCGCGGTCGCCCGAGCCCAACCGGGCGCCGGCTCTCCAGCACGGAGCGCCAGCGGATTCGAGTCGCCCTCCGCAGCTGGACCGACCTGAGGGGGGAGCCGGCCCGCCTCGCCAGCGCGATGCGGGCGTCCCGGCCGGTGAGCTCGGCGGCCGCCGCGTGCGCGGGACGACCCGCGCGGCCTCACCGTTCCAGGTCGTGACCCGCCCTCGGGCGGGGCACGCGGTCCCCGCCGGGTCGCCCCGGCTCGGCCGCTCGGGCGCGGCCGACCACGCCCCGCCGACTGGGGAGCGGGAGGAGCGAGCGCGGACGCGAGCGCATCGCACCCGGCACGCGGGCGCTCGGGTCAGGTGCCGCCCGTCTCGGCCAGGTGGGTCGCCGGCTTGAGCCGCTGCCGCTCGCCGCCGGATCGGGTCGTGTGCGGCGGGCCGAGGCTGAGGGAGTCGAGCCCGACGTCGGCGAGGCGGTCGAGGATGGCGCGCGCCGCCGGCGGCAGCGCTTCGCCGGCTCCGAAGACCTCCCTCGCCTCCCGAACCGGCATCGGCAGCACCTCGCTGAGGTCGCGGCCGCCGAGCTGCCGCTCCAGCACCGATGCCTGGAATCGCCTGCCCTCACACTCCGCGGAGATGGCGGCGACGCCTGCCGTCGTCGCCAGGTCGGTGCAGCTCACGCCGGCGCCGTTGCAGGCGGGGCAGGCGCCCGCGGAGTTGGCGCTGAACAGCGCCGGGTTCGCGCCGCAGGCCGTCGCGAACGCCCTGGGGATCGGGTCGAGCATCCCGGTGCCGGTCGCGGGGTTGCTGCCTCGCGAGCCCCGGATCGGGACCTGGTCGATCGGCACCAGGCCCCGGCCGGCGGGGATCGACCCGTGCACGAGCGAGCTCTTGCCGGAGCCGGCGACGCCGGCTGTGACGCCGAGCACCCCGAGGGGGATGTCGACGTCGACGTCGCGCAGGTTGTGCGCCGAGGCCCCACGGATCACCAGCGTGCCGGTGGGCGTCCGCACCGCCTTCGTGAGGACCGCCCGGTCGTCGAGGTGGCGGCCGGCGAGGGTGCCGCTGGCCCGTAGCCCCTCGACGGTGCCCTCGAAGCCGATGGAGCCGCCCGCCGTGCCGGCACCGGGTCCGAGGTCGGCGGCCTGATCGGCGATCGCGATCGTCGCCGGCTTGTGCTCGACGACCAGCACGGTGTTGCCCTTGTCCCGAAGCCGGAGCAGGAGGTCGTCCATCCGCTGGATTGCGTGGGGGTGCAGCCCGATCGTGGGCTCGTCGAAGACATCGGTCACGTCGGCGGGCGCAGATCCGAGGTGGCGGACCATCCTGACGCGCCGCGATTCCCCGCCCGCGAGCGTGCTCGCCGGCCGGTCGAGCGCGAGGTGGCCCAGCTTGATCTCGCCGAATGAGTCGAGGGTCTGCGTCAGCGCGGCCAGCAGGGGGTCGACGCCCGGCGCCTCCAGGCCCCGCACCCAGTCGGCGAGGTCGCTGATCGGCATCGCGCAGGCGTCGGCGATGTTGACCCCCTTGATCTTCGACGACCGGTCCGCCTGGCTCAGCCGGGTTCCGCCGCAGTCGGGGCAGGCGCTGAACGTCTCGGCACGCTCCACGAACGCGCGCACGTGCGGCTGCATCGCCTCCGGGTCCTTGGCGAGGAATGCCCGCTGGATCCGTGGGATCAGCCCCTCATCCGTCCAGTTGACGTTGTCGACCCGGATCCTGGGCGGCTCCGTGTCGAGCAGGTCGCGGAGCTCGGTCTTGCCGTCGGCGCGGATCGGCCTGTCGGGGTCAAGAAGGCCGCATCCCGTATGGATGCGACCGTACCGACCGTCGACGCTCATGCCGGGGACCCGCAGCGCGCCCTCCCTGAGCGACCTGCTCTCGTGGCACAGCTGGGTGAGGTCGAAGTCGGTGATCGAGCCCCGGCCCTCGCGACGTGGGCCCATGCCACCGGTGCGGCCGAAGGTCTGTCCGGCGGGGGTGCCGGCGCCGCGCTCGACCCGGATCGTCCCGCTCGCCCGGACCGTCGGGACGTCCAAGGAGAACGCGCGGGGCGGACCGACGCGCGGCGGCCCGAGTCGGCTGACGAGGATGCGCAGCATCGCCTGGGCGTCGGTGGCGGTGCCGACCGTGGAGCGGGCGTCGGCACCGATCCGCTCCTGGTCGACGATGACCGCGGGCGTCAGCCCTTCGAGCACGTCGACATCGGGCCGCGCCAGCGTCGGCAGGAAGCCCTGCCCGAACGCGCGGTAGGTCTCGCTGATCAGCCGCCGGGACTCCGCAGCGATCGTGTCGAACACCGGTGAGCTCGTGCCCAAGCCGGCCACGGCGGTGAACACCGTCTGCCGCCGCCTGGGGATCGCGACGCTGACGTCCTTGAGGTTGCTCGCCCGCGCACCGTGCCCGTGGACCCGATCGTGGCCGCTGGCAACGACCCGCGCGCACCCCGGCGCCTTGGCCCTGCGGACGATGCTCCTCGGGTCTCCATCTGGGGGGCGCCTCACCCGGTCTTCGCCGGCTTCGCCGGCGCCGATTGACCCCGCTGGGAGCGCCACCCGGGCGCTCCCAGGGCACGGCGGTCGGGGCGACGGCCGGCGGTCAAGCGGGTCGCCACCGTCGACCCGCGCGGTTTGGCAGCCAGAAACCGGCGGCCTCGAGCCCGCCTCCGCACGTGGAACGGACGCGCGTCGGCCGCGCCGGTGGGGAGGAGAGGCGCCCCGCCGCCCGAGGGTGCGGTCACGCCCCCGGCCGGCGGAGGCGCCCGAGGGGCTTCGGGCGGGGAGCAGCGCGCGCCCGCCCCCCCGCCCGCTGGAGTTCGAGGCCCCGCCCCCAGCTGCGCGGGGGGCGTAACCGGGCTCCGAGCCGCCCGTTACCCGACCGTGCCGAACCGATGGGCGCTGCTGCTGGCCGCCGCCGTGGCGACCGCGGCGCTGGCCGGCGACCGGCCCTGGCCCGACGCGGTCCCGAGCGCACGGGCGGTCCCGGCCTCGGGTCTCGCCTGCCCGGCGGCCCCGGCGCCGCTCGAGCAGGAGCCCGACGGTCGCTTCTCGGGCTGCCTGCGGGTGGGCGCGCTCCCGACCGGGCCGGCCACGGTCTGGCTGGAGCTCGACCGGGCCAATACGGGCGGGACGGGGCCCGGCCTCGGCCCCCGCGCCCTGCTGACCCTCTCTCCGACCTCCGGGCCCCCGGGGACGCGGGTCGTCATCCACGGAACCACCCCCGACCATCGCTCCCTGACGACCGATGACCTGCCGGCGGCCCTCTGCTGGAACGGCTGCGGGAGCCGCGGGCTGATCGAGCAGGGCGTGCCCTTCCGGTGGACCACACCGCACACCTTCGTGGCGACCCTCACCGTGCCGACGGCCCCGTGGCTGGGGGCCGATGCCGTCCAGCCCCTCGTCTCGGGCCCGTACGCGATCGGTGTCCAGTGCCTGCTGGTCCTGCGCGGCTGCGGCCTGGCCGGGGCCGAGGGGACCGCCGTGTTCACGCTTCGCGCGCCGCCACGGGGCCGGTGCACCCCGGGCCAGCCGTGCGCCACCCTCTCGGTGCATCCCGCCGCGGCGGCGCCGGCCTCGCTGGTCCGGGTCAGCGGGTGGGCCCCGATCGCCAGCGTCATCGGAAGGCCATTCGGCCTCCAGATCGGCCTTCGTTCGGGCCGCCCTCCGCGGCGCCCCTCCTCGGCCCCGACGATCTCCGGTCCGGGCCTCAGCCAGTACCGCCTGGCGCCGACCCCGCTGCGGATCGCGGCCCCGAGATCGTGGGCCAGCCTTCGTCCGATCCGCGCGGCGGCCATCCTGGCCGGGGGCATGAGCCCGATCGCGGAGCAGCCGGGTGCATCGGGGCGGGTGGCGTGGTGCGCCCCCGGCGTGATCCGGGTTCGGGGCGGCGGTCCGACGCGCATCCCCGTCGCCGGGGTCGCGGCCGCGCTCCGGGTCGCCGGGGTGCCGCCCCTCGCCGGGGCCCGGGGGCAGCCGATCGCCTGCCAGGCGGTGGCGCTCGACGCCCACGATCGCGCCACCGTGTACGCCGCCTTCGCGGTCGGGAGCGAGCCCCCGGTGGCGCTCGCCGCGCTGGTGACGACCGACGCCGGGGCACGCTGGCGGCTGGTGCCCCCGCCGGCCGGCAGCGCGCCCACCGGCTTCGGCGGGTTTCGCCAGGTTGGGGGCGCGACCGGCGCGGTGTTCCTCGGAGCGGCGACCGGCCGGCCGGGCTCGCCGCCGATCCGGTCGACGACGTCTGCGGACGGCGGCCGGCGATGGACGGCAGGCGGGCCCGACTGCCCCGCGGCCGGTCCCTGCGTCACCCTCGGCGCCTTCGTGGGCGGCGACTGCGCGATGAACGGCGAGGCGCAGGCGGTGCTCCGGGGGACGCCGTCCGGAGCCGGCCGCGACCGGCAGGTCCTCTGGACCGAGGCCGGGTGGGTGGCGGCGGTCAATCCCTGCACGTCCGCCCAGCTCGTCGCCACCCGCAACCGGGGCGCCCTCCTCATCGGTGGCGGCTCCCCGTACCTGGTGCTGCGGTCCACCCTCGGTGGGCGCGGGTGGGCGGCGGTTGGCCTGCCGCGCCCCCCGGCCGCGGGTGCGGGGCTCGGCCTGCCGGAGGGCGGGGGCCTGCTGTTCCTGCCCAATGGGGCCCTCCTCGACACCGCCGGGGCCGCCCCCGGCGCCCCAGCCCGCTGGGCCCTCCTCCTCCCGGGCCGCCGCCATTGGTGCCTCGTGCCCCGGGCACGGCGGGCACCGGTCCGGTCTTTCTGGGCGGGCAGCAGCTCGCCTGGCTCGACACGGCGCCGCTGGCCGACGGCGATCAGGTCTCGCTCCATACGCTGGCGCTGACCGCCCTTCGCTGCTGACCGGCGACGCCGCGATCCCGGCCTCGAGGGCCGCGGGTCGCGCCGCGGATGTGACCGCCCGGGGCCACGGTCAGGGCAGCCGGTACTCGAACCGATACGGCGCCGCCCGCTCCCCCGTCCGCACCGCAAAGCTGCCGGAGCCCTCGATCCCGGCGAGGCCCGCGGTTCCCGAGCCCGGCACGACCGAGAGCGTGCCCCGGATCATGTCGTGGGCGAAGGTGCCGTCGTGGCGCACGACGAAGCCGCCCTCGTGGCCGCCAAGCCGACCGGTCACCTGCTCGAACCCGGCAAAGCTCCCCTCCTCGCCGAGGTAGACCATGAGGTAGGTGAGGGTCGCGTCGGCGGCGAGGTCCCCGGCGTAGCGGTTCTGGACGTCCGCGCGAGTGAGCTTGGGGCCGTCGTCCACCTCGTGGACGGTGTGCTCCTCCCAGTGGCTCGGTTCGAAGGTTCCCTCGGCCAGGGGCATGGCGGTCCTCCAGACGGCTCGTGGTCGCCGGGCGCGGCGGGTGCGGCTCACGGTAGCCGATGCCGGCCGAACCCGACCGCAATCGGCCGCCCTCTCGGGTCGTGGGCGGGGTCGCCGGCCGGGCCCGGCGTCGCCTCGCCCGCCTCGGGGACCACGGCACCTGGCCGGCCCCCGAGCCGGAGGCGGTCGGATCGCCGCTGCGGGTCGCGGCCGTGGCCTGGCGGCTGCGGATCCGGTCCGTCGAGCGCGAGCGCCGTCCCACCGCGCGACCGATCGAACGGCACCGTCTCGTCCGCGCCGGGGTGCGCGGGTGCCCTCCGGCCCGCAACGTCGACCGGTCGGCCTGGCGCACCGCCCGTCACAGAAGCGGCCAGCCGAACTGGCGACCCTGCTCCCAGGCGCCGATGTTCTCCATCAGCGTGCCGAGGCCGTCGAAGTCGTCCGGGTCTCGCGTGTGGAGCGGCCGCCCGATGGCATGGGTCGCGGCTGGGGTGAGCAGGTCGGCGATGCGAAGGCGGTGGGAACAATCGATCTCCGCGACCGCGATGATGACGTGAGCGCAGCGTCGGGCCGCGGCGGCGGCGAGGGCGATGGCCTCGAAGGGTGCCGCGACGGGCTACAGGTGAGCCGGCCGGCGAGCTCGTGCGTCGCCGGCCCTGGCGCGCGATGACCCGGCGGTCAGTTCGGCAATGGTGATCGCGCCGATCGCGGCGGCGTCGGGAGGCGCCATCGCGACGGCGCGACCGTCCCAATCGATGGCCACGGACGTGTCGAGCAGGCCGACGCACATGTACAGGCCGGATCGGCGGTGCGATCGAGGTCGGCCCGGCGCTCGGCGCGATCGACATGGGGTCCGGCAGCCCCGAGCGCCACCAGCGCCGTCCTGGCGACGAACCCTCGGGCGGGGCGGCTCAGGCGGCCGCCGCTCGGCCACCGGGACCCCGTTGCGCGTCCCAACGAAGGGCTCCCCGGCCGCCACCGCGCCGATCACCCTGGCGCGGTCGGTGCCCAGCTCCCGCTGTGCGGGGGTCCGGGGCGCACGGGCCGCTGGAGCACTCGGGGCTGAGCGTCGCGGCGGCCCCGCGCCGCTCGCCTGCGGAGGCGGCCCCGACCATCCCCCGCTGGTTGGGCGTCGGCAGCGGTCCCCGGGGGGGGGCGGAGCTGGGCGCCTTGAGCCAAGCCCGCCTGGTCGGGGCCGGCCTCGGGCCGGGCGCCGCGGTCGAGGGGCTGGAGCGGCGGCGCGGCGGCGGTCGGTCCGGAGCCGGGCCCTGGCGATCGTGCCCGGTGGCCGTCGGCTGGAGGATCAGACCACGCCCAGCCGCAGCCGGTACGTGAACCAGAACGGCCGGGGGCGGTCGAGCACCCGGGCGGCGACGGCGTCGAGACGGTCCAGGCCGAGCGCCTGGTCGGTGTCGCCCTGGGCGCGGAGCGCCGCCACCGCTCCCTGGCTCGCGATCAGAGCGTGGAGCCGGACAACGTCGCCCGGCTCCACGTGGTGGATGGCGGCCTCACCCGCCCAGCGGAACCAGCCGCCCGCCCGCATCCGCTCGAGGTGGCCCGGCTTGTCCCAGCTCGGCGGGCGCAGGCCCAGCTGGCGCTCGCGGGCGTCGATGGCGGCGAAGGCGGCGCGATAGGCGCGGTCGAGCTCCCAATCGATCAGCGGCGGCCAGTCGCAGTCGGCGGCGCAGAACACCCCGCCCGGGCGCAGGATCCGCGCCACCTCGGCGAAGGTCGCGGCGGGCTCCAGCCAGTGCAGGGCCTGCGAGCAGGTGACGATGTCGGCGGCCCCGTCGGGCAGCCCGGTGGCGGTCGCCACCCGAGCCCGCAGCTCGAAGCGCTCTCGGTCGGGAAGGGGGGCGATCCGGGCCTCGGCCCGGCGGCGCATGTCGGCGCCCGGCTCGATCCCGACCACCCGGTCGGCGCGGCCGGACCAGAGCAGAAGCGACCCGCCGGGGCCGCTGCCGAGGTCGACGACCAGCTGGGGGCGGTCGGCCCGGGCCAGCTGGCAGCAGACGTCGGCCACCGCCGTGGGGAGCCGGGGCCGGCCCTGCTCGTAGACGGCCCCGAGCCCCTCGAACCGGCCGGCGCCGGCGGGGACCTCGGGTGCGGCCCCCGCGCCCGACGGGGCGGGCTCGGGCCCCAGGCTCACGAGGTGAGGGGGACGTCCTGGGTGGGCACCGGCATGTCGTGGACGCGGAAGGACACGGTCCGGGTCACGATCTCGTCCAGCCGGGCGACGACCCGGTAGGCGCCGGCGGCGGGGAAGACCAGGTTGAGGGCGAGGGCCAGGACCGCCCGCTGCTCGGTGCCCGGGGGCATCCCCGGCGGCCGGGTGAGGGTGACCTGGGTCGCCATCTGCCCGACGGGGCGGCCGTCCTCGGTCTCGATCGCGACCGCGAGCGGGTGGCTGGTGGTCGCGGCCGTCCAGGGCACGAGGATCGTCACCCCCACCCCGAGGTGGCTGACCACCGGCGGCCCCTGGCCCGGGGCCGGACGCCAGTGGTCCGTCCAGCCGCCCCCCGAGACGTAGAGGAGGCCGTTGACCGCCTCGACGGGGTTGGCGAGGATGAGGATCTCGATCTCGGCGTCCGCCATCGCCCGCTCCTCCGCTCGGTGGCCCCCGCCCCTGGCAGCTTACCCGCCGCCGGGCCCACGGCCGCTCGCCGGCCCGCCCGGCGACCACCTGAGGTCGGTGAGCCGGGCGAGCCCCGCCTCGCCCGCGTAGGCGCGGCAGCCGTCCAGGACCCGAAGGGCGGCGTCCGGCTCGACGAAGGTCTGGGTGCCGACCTGGACCGCGTCGGCCCCGGCGACGAAGAACTCGAGCGCGTCGGCGGCGTCAGCGATTCCCCCGATCCCGATCACCGGGATCGCGACCGCGGCGCGGACCCGGGCAACCGCGGCCAGCGCCACCGGCTTGATCGCAGGCCCGCTGAGCCCGCCGGTGCCCGACCCGGCGAGGACCGGCCGGCGCAGCGCCAGCGACACCTTCATCCCGACCACGGTGTTGATCGCGCTGACCGCATCCGCGCCGGCGTCAGCCACCGCCCGGGCGACCTCGGCGATGTCGGCGGCGCCCGGGGACAGCTTGACGATCAGGGGGAGCGTGGTCGCGGCCCGGACGCGGGCGACGCAGCTGGCCGCCTGGGCGGGGTCGAGGCCGAAGTCCAGCCCGCCCGCAACGTTGGGGCAGGAGATGTTGAGCTCGATCCCGCCGATGCCGGGGACGCCGTCGAGCCGGCCGGCGACCCGCGCGTACTCCTCGAGGTCGGCGCCGGCGACGTTGACGATGACGGGGACCGGCCAGGACCGCCAGCTGGGGGCGTACCGCTCCCGCACGACCTCGACCCCGGGGTTCTGGAGCCCGATCGCGTTCAGCATCCCGGCGGTGGTCTCGGCGACCCGCGGCGGCGGGTTGCCGGGGCGGGGCCGAAGCGTGGTCCCCTTCGTGAAGATCGCCCCCAGCCGCTCGACCGGGCACAGGGCGCCGAGCTCGAACCCGTAGCCGAAGGTGCCGGAGGCGACCCCGATCGGGTTGGGGAGCACGAGCCCGCGGCCGATCGCAACCGAGAGGGTGGGGCCGGCCCGGCCGGCCGGAGCGGGCGTGACCATCCCTAGGCGGCGTGGGCCGGCGGCAGGGTGCCGAGCCGCCCCCAGTCGACGGCCACCGCCGGCAGGACGGGGCCGGCGCGGCACAACAGAGCCAGCGCCGGCGCTCCGACGACCGGCAGGGCGCAGCCCAGGCAGGTGCCGATCCCGCAGCCCATCGGCGCCTCGAGCGACACCTCGAGCGGCAGCCCGGGGGCGCGGGCGGCGACCGTTCGGGCCACCGCCGCCAGCATCGGGTTGGGTCCGCAGGCGGCGATCCGGTCGCACTCGCCAAGGAGCGCGGGCAGGAGGTCGGTGACCCGGCCGCGCCGCCCCCGGCTGCCGTCCTCGGTGGCGACGTGGGCCTCGACCGGCGCCCCCAGGCGCTCGACCGGGTAGAGGCGGGCGGCGGTGGCGGCGCCGTTGAGCCAGACCAGCTTGGCCCCGCGGGCGTGGCCCGCCGCCGCCAGCAGCGGGAACGGGGCCGCCCCCAGCCCGCCGGCGACCATGAGCAGGGTGCCGGGGCCTGAGGGAACCGTGAAGCCCCGGCCCAGCGGTCCGAGCACCCCGATCCGGTCCCCGAGCTGAGCCGCGGCCAGCCGCCGGGTGCCGGCCCCCACGACGCCGACGTGGACGGTCACCGTCCCCGCTGCGGGATCCGTGCGGCAGACCGAGAACGGGCGCCGCAGAAGCGGCACCGGCCCCTCGGCGACGCGCAGCTGGCAGAACTCCCCGGGGCGGGCGGCGCGGGCGACGCCGGCGCAGTCGAGCACGAGCTCGACGCATCCGGGGCCGACCGGCTCGACCTCGCGCACCACCGCGAGTCCGCTCCGCGCCCGCCCCAGGTCGCTTGGCGCCAGCGGCTCGGGGACGCCACCGCCCCGCTCGATCGGCCTCACCTGGGTGAGGTGGCCGGCTGGGCCGCCGCCAGCGGGGGAGCCCAGGCGGTGCCGGCGCGGTACTCGGACAGGGTCATCACCGTGATCGGGTGCCCCTGGGCGAGGCGGCTGATCGCCGTCACGAGGGCGGAGGCGGTGTCGATCGAGGTGAGGCAGGGGATCCCCCGCTGGACCGCCGCCTGGCGGATGCGGTAGCCGTCGCGGACCGGCCGCCGGCGGGTGGCGGCGCCGTCCGGACCCGGCTCGTCGGTGAGGGTGCGGGAGATGGTGTTGATGACGAGGGCGACCTCGCCCGCCTCGATGCAGTCGACGACGCTCGGCCGCCCGGCCCCCAGCTTGTGCACCAGGCGGGCGGAGACGCCGGCCTCGCGAAGGGCCAGCCGGGTGTTCGGGGTCGCGTAGCAGGTGAAGCCGAGCTCGGCGAGCCGGGCCGCGACCGGCAGGAGCTCGGGCTTGTCCCGGTCGGCGATGCTGATGAGGGCGCCGCCGGCCCGCGGCAGCTCGCCGAAGGCGGCGGTGGCGGCCTTCTCCAGCGCCTCGGCGAGGTCACGGCCGATCCCGATCACCTCGCCGGTGGACTTCATCTCCGGGCCGAGGAGGCTGTCGACCCAGTCCAGCTTGCGCATCGAGAAGACCGGCGCCTTGACCGCCACCTGCGGCGGCGGTGCGACCAGCCCGTCGGCCCAGCCCAGCGCCTCCAGCGTCGACCCCAGAAGGACCTTCGTCGCCAGCTCGACCATCGGGACCCCGGTCACCTTGCTGAGGAACGGCACCGTGCGGCTGGCTCGGGGATTGACCTCGAGCACGAGCACGCGGCCCCGCTGGATGACGAACTGGATGTTGAGCAGGCCCCTCGCCCCCGTGCGGAGCGCCAGCTGGCGGGTGGTGGTGACGATCCGCTCGAGGACCGCCGGCGCCAGCCGCTGGGGGGGCACGACCGCCATCGAGTCCCCGGAGTGCACGCCCGCCCGCTCGATGTGCTCCAGGATGGCGGGGATCACGACCCGCCGCCCGTCGGTGATCGCGTCCACCTCGACCTCGGGGCCGAGGACGTACTTGTCGACCAGTACCGCCGGGGCCGAGGCCTCGGGGCCGGCGGCGGGCGTCGCCTCCAGCGCGTGGGCGAGATGGCGGCGGAGCTCGGCGTCGTCGTGCACCACCTCCATCGCCCGTCCGCCGAGGACGTACGACGGGCGCACGAGCACCGGGTACCCGACCCGGCGGGCGATCGCCAGCGCGCCGGCGGCGTCGGCGGTCGCCCCACCCGCCGGGCGGGCGATCCCGAGCGACTCCAAGAGGCGGTCGAACTGGCCGCGGTCCTCGGCAACGTCGATCGCTGCCACCGGCGAGCCCAGGAGGGGCCACCCGGCGCGCTCGAGCGGCCCCGCGAGGTTGACCGCGGTCTGGCCGCCGAACTGGACCACGACCCCGAGCGGGCGTTCGACGCGCAGGACGTCGGTGACGGCCTCGAGGTCGAGCGGCTCGAAGTAGAGGCGGTCGCTGCTGTCGAAGTCGGTCGAGACGGTCTCGGGGTTGCTGTTGATGAGGACGGTCGCCACCCGGGCCTGGCGGAGCGCGGTCGCCGCCTGGACGGAGCAGCAGTCGAACTCGATCCCCTGGCCGATGCGGATCGGGCCGGATCCGAGCACGACCACCGAGCCGCCCTCGCCGGCCGCCTGCTCGTCCTCCGCCTCATAGCTCGAGTAGAAGTAGGGGGTGGCGGCCGCGAACTCCGCGGCGCAGGTGTCGACGCACTTGTAGGTCGCTCGCAGCCCGAGCGCCTCGCGCCAGCGGGCGACCTGCGCCACCTCGGCCCCGGCCAGCTCGGCGAGGCGGGCGTCGGCAAGGCCCATGCGCTTGGCTGCCCCCAACGCCGCGGCCGGGCCGGCCCCGAGCGCGTCCTGACCGGCGGCGGCCGGGTCTCGCAGCGCCTGCTCGGCCGCCCGCTCGGCCGCCACCAGCTCCTGGAGCCGGTCGGCGAACCACGGGGCGTACCCGGTCGCGGCCGCCACCGCCCGGGGCCCGAGCCCACCCCGCAGCGCCTCCAGGATCCGGAACAGGCGGGTGTCGGTCGCCACCCGGAGCTCGGACTCGATGCCCCCGCGGGGATCGGGCGCCGGTGGCCGTTGCTCCAGCGAGCGCAGCGCCTTCGACACCGCGGCCTGGAAGGTTCGGCCGATCGCCATCACCTCGCCGGTCGACTTCATCTGGGTGCCGAGGCGGCGGTCGCCGTCGGGGAACTTGTCGAACGGCCAGCGCGGCACCTTGACGACGCAGTAGTCGAGGGCCGGCTCGAAGGCGCAGGTGGTCCGGCCGGTCACCCGGTTGGCGATCTCGTGGAGCCGGCGCCCGACCGCGATCTTGGCGGCCACCCGGGCGATCGGGTAGCCGGTCGCCTTGGAGGCGAGCGCAGAGGAGCGGCTCACCCTGGGGTTGACCTCGATGACGTGGTACGCGTGGCTTGTGGGGTGGAGGGCGAACTGGACGTTGCAGCCGCCCTCGATCCCCAGCCCGCGAATGATCCGCAGGGCCGAGGAGCGGAGCTGCTGGTGCTCCTTGTCGGTGAGGGTCTGGCTGGGGGCGACGACGATGGAGTCGCCGGTGTGGATCCCCATCGGGTCGAGGTTCTCCATGTTGCAGACGACGATGCAGGTGTCGTCGCCGTCGCGCATCACCTCGTACTCGAGCTCGCGCCAGCCGATCAGCGCCTGCTCGACCAGCACCTGCCCGATCGGACTGGCCGCCAGCCCGCGCTCGACGGTGGCGCGGAACTCGTCCGCGGTCCTGGCCAGCCCGCCGCCGGTCCCGCCGAGGGTGAAGGCGGGCCGGACCACGAGGGGCAGGCCGATCTCGCTGGCGAATGCGGCCGCCTCGTCCCAGCTGCGCACCGTGCGGGAGGGCGGCACCGGCTCCCCCAGGGCCTCCATGCGGCGCTTGAAGCGCTCCCGGTCCTCGGCGTCGCGGACCGCCTGGAGCGGCGTGCCCAGGACCCGGACCCCGAAGCGCTCGAGCACCCCGGCCTCGTCGAGCGCCACCCCCAAGTTGAGGGCGGTCTGGCCGCCGAGGCCGCAGAGGAGCCCCTGCGGCCGCTCCCGCTCGATGATGCGCTCGAGGCTCTCGACCGTGAGCGGCTCGCAGTAGGTGCGGTCGGCGACCCCCTCGTCGGTCATGATCGTCGCCGGGTTGCTGTTGACGAGGACGACCCGAACCCCCTCCTCGCGCAGCGACCGGCAGGCCTGGGTCCCGGCGTAGTCGAACTCCGCCGCCTGGCCGATGACGATCGGCCCGCTGCCGATCACCAGGACCGAGCGCGGCGGCTCCGGCCTCGGCTCGGCGGCTCCGGCGGTCGCCAGGCGGACCGGGCCCGCCTGCGGCCGGCCGCCGCGGCACCAGCCGAGGAACTCGTCGAACAGCTCCTGGCGATCCTGGGGCCCCGGGCAGCCCTCGGGGTGGTACTGGACGGCGATCACCGGCAGCTGGCGATGGCGGAGTCCCTCAACCGAGCCGTCGTTGAGGTTGCGCTCGGCGACGAACCAGCCGTCGGCGGACCCAAGGCCGTCGCCGTCGACCTGGAACTCGTGGTTCTGGGCCGTGACGAACACCCGGCCCGTGGGCAGGTCGCGGACCGGGTGATTGCCGCCGTGGTGGCCGAAGCGCAGCCGGCTCGTGGTGGCCCCGATGGCGCGCCCGACGAGCTGGTGGCCCAGGCAGATGGCGAGGATCGGGTAGCGGTCGAGCAGCGCCCGGGTCAGCGCGACCACCCCTGGGAGCCGGGCCGGGTCGCCGGGTCCGTTGGTGAGGACGATCCCCTGGGGGCGGAGCCGCTCGATCGCCTCGAGCCCCGCAGTGGCGGGGAGGACGCACACCTCGGCCCCCCGGCTGACCAGCGACCGAAGGATGCCGCGCTTGACCCCCAGGTCGAGGACAACGACCCGCGGGCCGGCGGGGGCGGCGCCCGGAGCCGGGGCCCCGGCCACCCCCGCCAGGCCCTGGCGCAGCGCCGGGTGGAGCGGCTCGTGGGCCCGGTAGGGCCGGGGGCACGTGACCTGGGCCACGAGGTCCTGGTCGGAGACGGTCGGCGCCCGACGGGCGCTGGCGACCCAGTTGGCGATGTCCCCCGGCACCCCCGGGACCAGGACCCCGCGCAGCGTCCCGCGGTCGCGGAGGTGGCGGGTGAGGGCGCGGGTGTCAACCTCGGTCAGCCCGGGGATCCCCTGCGCCGCCAGCCAGGCGCCGAACGTCGACTCGGCCTGCCAGTGGGGGGCGGTGGGGCTGCAGTCGGCGACGAGCACGGCCCGGACGTGGGCCCGGTTGGACTCGAGGTCCACCTCGGCGGCGCCCACGTTGCCGATGAGCGGGTAGGTGAAGACGACGATCTGGCCGGCGTACGAGGGGTCCGTGCAGACCTCCTCATAGCCGGTCATGACGGTGTTGAAGACCACCTCGCCGTGGGTCGTCTCGGCGCCCGCCGGCGGCTCGGCGCCGATCCACCGCCCCCGGAAGACGGCTCCGCTCTCGAGGACGAGGGCGCCGTCAGCCACGGTCCGGCCTCGACGCGACGAGGGGGGCGGGGACGCGCAGGTAGACGGGGCGGCCGCCGCGAACGGTGGCGAGGACGCGCCCGCGGAGCGGGGTCGCCCAGAAGGGGGTGTTGCGCCCGCCCGAACACCACGCGCCGGCCTCGGCGGACGGGGTCCAGGCCGCCCGCGGGTTGAACCAGACGAGGTCCGCGGGCGCGCCCGGGCGCAGGCTGGGCGCCGGGGCGACGCCGGCGCCGAGCACCCGGCTGGGGCCGGTGGTGAGGGCGGCGACGAGCCGGGGGAGCTGCTCGTCAGCCCCGGGGAGCCCGAGCAGGACCCCGAGCGCCACCTCCAGCCCGCTGAACCCGGGCTGGGGCCGGCTGGGATCGGCGTCGGGCTCGTGGGGGGCATGGTCGGTCGCGACCGCGTCGATCGTGCCATCGATGAGCGCCGCCCAGCAGGCCTCGCGGTCGGCGGTTGACCGCAGCGGCGGGTTGCAGGCCCTGGCGGTCCCCCCGTCCGGGCCCTGCGGGTCGGCGATCAGCGCCAGGTGGTGGGGGGTCACCTCGCAGGTGACGGCGAGGCCGGCCCGGCGGGCGGCCCGGACCAGGTCCAGCCCGGCCCGGGTGCTCAGGTGCTGGAGGTGGAGCCGGGCGCCCGGGGTCCGCGCGAGGGTGTCGAGCGCGACCAGCACCGCCTGCGCCTCGGCATCCGCCGGCCGGACCGCCCACAGGCTCGGGGGGCCAAGGTTCCCGGGGTTGGCCGCTCGCAGCACCGCCTCGTCCTCGGGGTGGATCGCCACCACCAGCTGGCGGCGGCCGGCCCGGCGCAGCACCTCGGCCAGCACCGCCGGCGCCATCGCGTGCCGACCGTCGTCGGAGAAGCCGGCCGCCCCGAGGTCGGCGAGTCGCTCGACGTCCACCGGCTCCCGGCCCTCCAGCCCCACGGTGCAGGCGGCGAACTGATGGACCGCGACCCGCGCCTGGGCCGCGTTCTGGCGCTGGAGCCCGCCCAGCACCGCGGGGTCGTCCACGGGCGGGGTCGTGTTCGCCATCGCGCAGACGGCCGCGAAGCCGCCCCGCGCCGCCGCCTGGGTGCCGCGGGCGATCGTCTCCTTGCGGGTCTGCCCCGGGGTGCGCAGATGCACGTGGCAGTCGAGGAAGGCGGGCGCCACGACGCTGCCGGGCGCCTCCCAGGCCACCGTGCCGTCCGGGACCGCGAGCCCGCGACCGACCGCGGCGATCCGGCCCTCGGCGATGAGGCAGTCGGTTGCCGGCTCGTCCAGGCCGGCGGCCGGATCGAGCAGCCGCGCCCGGCGGACCACGATCGGCGTCATCGGGCGGGCTCCGAGCCCAGGAGGTCGACACCGTCCTCCCCGTCCAGCTCCCGCAGCCGCACCGCGACGTGCTCGGCCTCGCGGGTGGGCAGGTTGCGCCCGACGTACGTGGCCCGAAGCGGGAGCTGGCGGTGTCCCCGGTCGACGAGGACCAGGAGCTCGACCGCCTCCGGCCGGCCCAGCTGGTGGACCGCCTGGAGCGCGGCCCGGGCCGTGCGCCCGTGGAAGAGGACGTCGTCGACGAGGACGACCACCCGGCCCTCGACCGCCCGGCGGTCGAGCCCCGGCGCCGGCGCCGGCGGGCTGGTGGTCAGGCGACGGCGACGGTCGTCGCGATAGGGGCCGACGTCCAGGCTCGCCACCTGGGGTGGCCGGGCGCCCTGGCGGCGCACCGCCTCGGCGAGGCGCAGGGCCAGCGGCACCCCCCGGCTGCGGATCCCGCAGAGGACGACGGCCTCGAGCGCGGGCCGTCGCTCCTGGAGCTCGTGGGCGAGCCGCCAGCAGCAGCGGTCGACCGCGGCGGCATCGAGGATGCGGTGGCCGGTCCCCGCGGGGACGGGCGGCGTGGGCCGCGCCCGGGGGGCGGCGGCCGTCACCCGAGGAGCTCCGCGAGGAGCGCCATCCGCACCGCCACGCCGTTGCGGGCCTGGCGGAAGTAGGCGGCGCGGGGGTCGCCGTCGACGGCGGGGTCGATCTCGCCCACCCGCGGCAGCGGGTGGAGGACGATGGTCCGCGGGGCCAGGGTGGCCATCACCTGCGGGGTGATGCGGAAGCGCTCGGCGAGGCGGGCGGCGGCCGTCGCGGCGTCCCCGTCCCCGAGCCGCTCCCGCTGGAGCCGGGTCTGGTACACGACGTCGGCCTCGACCACCGACTTCGCGAGGTCGTCGGTCTCGACCACCTCCACCCCCCCCGTGCGCAGGGCCGCCAGGACCTCGGGCCGCATCCGGACCGCGGCCGGCGCCGCGAGGGTGACCCGCACGCCGTCGAAGGCGGTGAGGAGCCGCGCCAGCGAGTGGACGGTCCGGCCGTTGGCGAGATCCCCGACCATCACCACCCGGAGCCCGTCCACCCGGCCCAGCTCTCGTTCGATCGTGTACAGGTCGAGGAGCGACTGGGTCGGGTGCTCACCGGCCCCGTCGCCGCCGTTCAGGATCGGAACCGGCGAGACCCGAGCGGCCCGGGCCGCGGCGCCCTCCTCGGGATGGCGCAGCACGATGGCGTCGGCGTAGCCGGACACGATCCGGACCGAGTCCTCGAGGCTCTCGCCCTTGATCGCCGAGGAGAAGTCGCGGGCGTTCTCGGTCGAGATCACCTGGCCGCCCAGCCGCAGCATCGCCGACTCGAAGCTGAGCCGGGTGCGCGTGCTGGGCTCGTAGAACAAGGTGGCGAGGAGCCGGCCCCGCAGGCGATCGTCGCCGCGGCCCTGCTCGAGCACGGTCTCCATGCTGCGCGCGGCCCGGAAGAGCGCCTCCAGGCGCGGCCGATCGAACTGCTGGGCCGAGAGGATGTGCCGGATCCCGGGAGCGGTCGTCGCAGTCCCAGCCAGCATCACGGCCCTCCGCGATGGCCCGGGGCAGCCGGGCGGGGAGCGGCCGGTGCGCGGGCGCGGGCGCGCGGACCCACGACGCGACGCGACATCCCTTCCCGGCCTCGCCGGACCGGCTTCAAGGTGGTCCAGGCGAGTATACCCGGCCGCGCCGGCCGCGCCGGC
>DAHUZI010000116.1 GCA_027306595.1 Candidatus Dormiibacterota bacterium
CGGGTGCATCGGGCTCGGCGGTCACCCTGGTGGTTCTCCTCCGACGGCTCCGGTCGGTTCGACCTTCCGGCCCCGTATGGCACCTGCTACCTGGCCGAACAGCCATTGGCGGCGCTGTTGGAGGTCACCCGCGGCCTGACCGGGGACGTGGCGGCGCAAGCTCCGGCGTTCAGGCCGGAGATAGCCGCTTTGATCGAGTTGCGAGCACACGCCGCCTCCTTCCGGGCGGGGTCCGCGAGCTGATCGTCCCAGGTGAGACGGGACATTCCCCGCAGGCCCGGATCGGTCACACTGTGTCTATGGCCGCAGCCCGCCCCCCGCATGCGCGCAAGCGTCCAAGAGATGCGCCGACGCACGTGGCCTCCTGGCCGCTGCGGCCGACCCCCCGCGACCGCGGGGTGGTCGAGCGCCGCTTCGAGGGGGGCCGGCGCGTGCAGAACGCCTGCCTGGGCGAGAGCGTGCGACGGGCGGCAGCGGTCCGAGCGGATCCCGCGTTGGCGGCGGCGAGAGCAATGCCGCGGGGCGAGCCGCGCAGCCCGGCCGCGGTCGCGCGCGCCACCGCGTTCCGCGCGGTGAACGCGGCCCATGGGTTTACCGAGACCGCTCTGCTGACGTTCGGCTCCGGCCTGCGCCAGGCCTGGGTTCGGGACCAGGTCCCTGCCCAGGAAGCGCAGGTTCTGGCCCGGCGGGCCTTCCAGGCGGTCCAGCGATACCAGTACGGCCTCGGCGGGCCGCCCCGCTTCAAGCCGTTCCCTCGCGGCCTCCGCTCGCTCGAGGCCAAGGATGGCAACGGAGCGCTGCGCGTCGCCGTCCGCGACGGCGTCCCGGTCGGGCTCCAGTGGACGCACGGCTTCGTCATCCGCTTCGCCCCGGTCCGCACCCGGGCCGAGCACGTTGAGTGGGCTCGCATTGCGGACCACGTGGGGGCGGGGCGCGTCCGCCATGCTCGCATCGTCCGAACTCTCGTCGGGACGAAGGTCACGTACCGTGCCCAGCTGGTGCTCGATGCGCCCGCGCCGGTCCGCCACCCGGTCGGGACCGAGATGGTGAGCCTGGACCTCGGCCCGTCGACCGTCGACGTGGTCTCGGACTCCCAGGCCTTCACCGTCCCGCTCGCGGAGGGCGTGACGACCCAGACCGCTCGGCTGCGGCGGCTCCAGCGCCGGCTCGACCGCCAGCATCGCGCCGGCAGCCCGGCGTGCTTCGACGCCCGCGGCCGCCACGGCACTGGACGCTGCCAGTGGACGGCGCGATCAAAGAACGCCGCGCGGACTCAGCGGCAGCTCGCTGACGCCCACCGGCGGCGGGCGGCGCATGTCGCCACCGCCCACGGCCGGCTCCTGAACCGCCTCCTCGCACTCGGTCCCCACCTCCGGGCCGAGGCGCTCTCCTACGTCGCGTGGCAGAAGACCTTCCCCCGCTCGGTGCGGGACCACGCCCCCGGGGCCTTCATCGCCGCGGCCCGCCGCAAGGCGGCCGGTGCGGGCGGCGGACTGTACGCGTACAGCCCCTGGACCACGGCCCTCTCGCAGATGTGCGTCTGCGGACGGCGGGTCAAAAAGCCCCTCCGCCAGCAGGTCCACCGCTGCGTCTGCGGGGTTACCGCTCCCCGCAATCGCTTCTCGGCGTTTCTCGGCCGCTCTGTCCACCGGACGGTGGACGCGCGCGATCACACGATCGACACCCTCGACGTGGCGGCAGCCGCCGCGGCCCATGCCACCCGGCACGACATCGCCGGGGTCCCGACGTCGAGGCCCGCGGACGGTCCCGCGAACCAGCGAGTCCACCGCCATCGTCCCGCCGGGCGACGGTCCGTGGTACGGCAGGCCGCGCGCTGGAAGCACCACGCTTCCGCCCGTGCCGACAGAGCTGGTCGGGCGCACCCCGTACATCCGACGCCTACGGCGGTGGCGGCGTGAGCACCGCCCCGAGACAGCGTCGGGGAGACAGCGCGGCGGGGTGCCACACCCCGCCAGGGGAATCCTCGCCGTTCACAGCGGGGAGGATGTCAACATCCTCTCGGAGGCCTTCCTGGCCGGACGCAGGCTGGTCACGGCGGAGCTGGCCAGCCCGCTGCACCTGGCCGATCTGACGGCGCCGGGTGCCCATGGCTTCGGCATCACCGCAGAGCTGAGCGCCATCTCGGACTACACGGCCCCACACGCCTGGTCAAACCTTCTCAAGGCCGCCGGATTCGGCGGTGTGCGCTACCACGTCCGTTACGACCCGCAGAGCGATCTCGCCGGCGTTGCCTGGTTCGGCCGTACTGGACGGCTGGCCCGGCCGCCGACGAGCTACAGCCAGGAGTTGCCCGCCGAGTTGCGGCTGGCGGCGGCTCCCTTCGGAGTCCGACTCGCCGGTAATCTGCCGGCAGGGCCCTGAGGTCCCGGGCACAACCACCCGTTGGGCGTCGCTGGCAGCCGGCAGCCGCTCGGCCGGGGTCGAGGGCGACCCGCCGAGGTTGTCGGGGGTGGCCATCTCGGTCACCGCCGCCGCGATCTCCCGGTCGTGGGGCTGAGGAGCCGGCCTCGGGGAACCCCACCGGGGCGAGGTGGCGGTGAGCTTGTGGTGGGTGAAGCGGAGCGGCTCGTACAGTCGCCCGGGGAGGACGACCACGGGAGCGTCCCCGGGGAGGTGCGCGGCGACGAAGGCGGCGGCACGGGTCCAGCTCGCGGGGTACCGGAAGGAGTGACCGTGGCCGGCAGCTTGCGGATCGCCGCCACCCCGGCGGGGAAGAGCGTCGCCAGGACCATCGCGGCAGCGGCGAGATTCCCCAGCGCCGGCCCGCGCACCCCGCCGAAGCCGGAGCGGCGCCTGAGCCGGGTGACCGCCTCGGCACCGCCGACCACCAGCGCCGGCAGCCAGAGGGCGCTCCACGTCCGCGGCTCGCGATAGGCGCCGACGATGGGCAGGTGGGCCATCAGCCACAGGGAGGCGGTCTGGCCGGGCCCGGTGGCGGTGCTGCCGGCGATGGCGAGCCCGAGGACGCCCGGAACGCCCTCCGCCTGACCCCCAGGACCTGGCCAGTTGTCCACACCCGAGCCCATCAGTCCCGTCGGCACCACCCGCGGTGGACCCCCCTTCGATGATCGACGTGGTCCCCTTGTCTGTTTGGGGCCCCCGTGTCAAGCATCGGGCTGATGGTCGGAGCAGGGCCGCTGTCGGTCGCCGGGGTGGAGCCGGCGCGCGGGTACCCGTGCGCGGGCACGCCGTCCGTGCGGAGCGTCGTCAACGCGGGCGCACGCGTGCTGGTCCCCAGCGGAGCTGCCGCCGGGGTCAGCCCATAGGCCGGCTCCCGTGCGCGGTCGGGTCGAGGCGGTCGCCGCCAGCGGGTGCGCGTGGAACGCCCAGCCCTATCTGGGTGCACGGACGGTGAGGCCGTCCGGCGACATGATGGCCGATGGGGACGACCCCCGGCCGCGTTGACCGGCTGCTCATTCTTTTCAGGCCGTCCGTCTCGTCGGAGACGGCGACAGGGGACTCATGGGAGCGAGCCGTCAACATCAGGGGAATCCGGGGCACGGCGCGCACGGGACGCACAGCGATTAGGCCGCGGACGGGATCGCGTCGGGATCCGTGGGCCCCACCCAGGCCGCGTCGCCGCCCGCGCGCAGGATGTGGTGGGCGCGGCGGGCGAGCGTGCGCGCCACCGACAGGGCCGGGCGCTTGCCCCCGACCCGCTCGCGCACCGCGACATGGTAGGCGTGGTCGGGGGAGCCGGTTCGAGCGCTGGCCTTGGCCGCCTCGTACAGCGCCCAGCGCAGCGCGGGGGAGCCCTGGCGGGCCAGGTGGCCGGGGGCCCGCCGGCAGTCGCCCAGCTCCGCCCAGATGATCACCGCCGTCAGCGGGCCGATGCCGGAGCAGGCGGTCAGCGCCCGGGCCCCGGGCTGGGCGCGCCCGAGCGCCTGCAAGCGGGCCCGCAGCGGGTCGATCTGCGCGCTCAGGTGGTCGATGGCGGCCCGGGCGCTGTCCACCAGCTCCCGGCCCGCCGGGGACAGCGCGGCGGCGGCCAGGGCCGCCTGTCCGTCGGCGGTCAGCAGGCCGCGCACCGGCGGGACGCCCTGCTGGAACAGCTGGGCATGGATCCGCTGTTGCCAGGCGCGCCGCTCATCCATCAGGGACACGTACAGCCGGCCCCGGGTCCGGACCTCGAGCACGGCGGTGGGCGGTACCCACGACACCGGCAGCCGGCCCTGCTGGAGCAGGCCGCGCAGGAGCTTGGCATCGGCCCGGTCGGTCTTGGCCCGCTTCTTGCGCCCCCGCAGGCTGGCGGTGTCGGCCGGCTCGGCCAGGTGGGGGGTCGCACCGGCCCGCCGGAGTTCCTCGACCACGAACCGCCAGCCCGTGCAGCCCTCCACCGCGAAGGCCACGTCCGGGCGGCCGTCAAAGCCGGCCAGCCACTCCCGCACCGCGGGCCGCGTCGCCGGTCGGAGCTCGCCGGTCCGGACCTCGCTGGTCTCGGTGTCGAGATCGTCGAAGGTGATCTGCTGCCGGTGCCCGTCACACCCGCCTATGATCGCCATGGGGACCTCCTCGCGCTCCTGAATGTGTCGGCGCCCTCCGGGGCCGCCTCATCGTCACACCTGAGCTGAGGGGGCCCCTTCACATGCCATCTTTTGGGTTGCCGTTTACGGTGGTGGGTCGAAGCACCACCACTCTCCCGCTCTGGGGCCCCTTCCGTCCCTGTCAGGTCCGGCGAGGGCGCCTACTTTTCCTGGCCATATCCGCTTACTTTGAGGTGGTCACGGACACGCGGGTCTGGTCAGTCTTCCCCGAGCGCCATCACTCACTGGCAACGGCTGGACTGTGGCGTAGCCGCCGGCCCCGTGGCCGGCGACGAGCTCGCCGAGCCTCTGGCCGAGTTCGGTTCAGCTCTCCCTGCAAGACTCCTGTTGACAACAGGGATATCCTTGGATATCCTTTCCGCGTGAGGATTGTCCGCGTCCGGCACATCGGCAACAGCAACATGGTGGCGATCCCCAAGGATCTGGAGAGTGCGGGATACATGCCCGGCACCGACGTCCTCCTCGAGCGGATGCCAGACGGCGCTCTGCGCCTGATGCGCAGTGACGCCGTGCGCGCGATGATCCGGGAGGTTGGGCGCCAAGTCATCGCGGAGGATCGCGAGGCTCTCGAGATCCTGGCGGTCCACGATCGGAGCGATGCGCCGGCCAACACCGCCTGATCGTGGGTGGCGAGGGGTGGGCTGAAGACGAGGTCCGATACCTCACCACCGAAGATGTGATTGGGCTTCATGCTGAGATCCTGGGCTGCACTGAGCGCGAGGCAACCGATCACCTGAGAAGTCCCGAGGGGCTGGAAGGCGCTCTGGCCCGCCCGCTGTGGCACGCCGATTACGGGGCGGCAGACCTGGCCATGCAGGCGGCAGTGCTGGCCCATGGCATTGCCGAGGGACAGCTCTTCGTCGACGCCAACAAGAGGACGGCCCTGGCAGCCCTTCGGACCTTTCTTCGAGTCAACGGCTGGGACGTGCGAGCGACTCAGCGGGAACGGGCCGACTGGATCCTGAGCCTCGCCTGCGGCACCGCACCGATCGAGCTCGCCGAGCGGTTGCGTTCGTCCCTTGTGGAGCTGCCGACCGAGCGACTGGAGTAGAGAGCCCGCCATCCGTTCCGTCCCGACTCACCCGAAGCCGTGGCCAGCCCTGATCCCCCAGCACGCGAGGCGGAACGTTGGGAAGGCAGGACGCCCCCGAGCGCCGGGGGCGCCGCCGCGTGGCCGGCCGACGGTGGGCTCGTGCCCGCGCTCCCACCCGCCCCTCGCCCCCCTTCCCCCGCTCGCCCCTACCCCGATGGCGTGTGGAGCACCACCAGCCCGGGGCGCCGGCCAGCCCGGACGCGCCACCCACACCGGCGCAGGGCCGCGTCGGCGGTGGCAGAGTTCGGGGCCGGCTCGACGATCGCCCAGCGGACGCCGAGGTGGCGGAGCGTCGCCGGCAGTCGGCAGCCGCTCCGCCCGGGGTCGAGCGCGACCGCGCCGAGGTGGTCCGGGGTGGCCACCTCGGTGACCGCCCCCGGGATCTCCAGGTCGTTGGGGCTGAGGAGGCGGCCGGGGAACACGACCGGGGCGGGGTTGGCCGTCAGCTCGTGGTGGGTGAAGTGGAGCGGCTCGTACAGGTGCCAGGGGAGGACGATCACGGGGGCGCCGGGGGGAACGTGGGCGGCGAGGTACGCGGCGGCGCGGGTCCAGCTCGCCGGGTACCGGAAGGGGATGACCGTGGCCGGCAGCTCGCGGATCGCCC
>DAHUZI010000125.1 GCA_027306595.1 Candidatus Dormiibacterota bacterium
TCCGGCCCTCGTCGCAGAACCTTGCAAAAACGCTGCTGATTCTGCATTGTCGTGCGCCGCCGCTGTCCACCTTGCGGCCCAGGCTCCGTGCGGATCCGGAAGGGCGACGCCGAAGCCCGCGGGTGCCTCACGAGGCCACCCTACGATTGTACACATGGGCGATTCGGGAGCCGGCGCGGGGATTCGAACCCCGGACCCGCTGTTTACAAAACAGCCGCTCTGCCGCTGAGCTACACCGGCCGCCCGGGGGCGCCGCCCGGGACGGCGCCCGGCTCAGGATAGCCCGCCCGGCCCCCGGCGGAGCCGGGGGATCGATCGGGGAAGGCGAAGCCCCGCTGGCGCGCCACCTCGTAGAGGAGGATCGAGCCCGCCACCGCGGCGTTGAGGGAGCCGACCCGCCCCCCCATCGGCAGCCTCACGGTCCGATCGCAGCTGGCCCGGGTCAGCGGTCGCATGCCCGGGCCCTCGGCGCCCACGACCAGGGCGGTCGGGACCCGGTAGTCGACCGCGTCGTACCGCTCCTGGGCCCCGCCGTCGAGGCCGACGACCCACACCCCCGCGGCCCGCAGCGCATCCAGCGCCTGGCGGAGGTTGGTCACCCGCAGCAGCGGCAGGTGCTCGGTCGCGCCGGCCGACGCCTTGGCGACCGCGGCCGTCACCGGGGCGCTCCGGTGGCGCAGGGTGACCACCGCGGTCGCCCGGCAGGCCTCGGCGGTGCGCACGAGGGCGCCGAGGTTGTGGGGGTCCTGGAGCTCGTCGCAGCAGAGGACCAAGGCCGGCCACCCGGCGCCGCGCTCGGCCGCCACCAGCTCCGTGAGCTGGTGGAGCCCGCCCAGCTGGCGGCGATCGAAGTAGGCGACCACACCCTGGTGGTGCTCGCTGTGGGCGATGTCGTCGAGCTGCCGGCGCTTGCGAGCCTCGACCGGGGCCCCGAGCGCGGTCACCAGGCGCCGGAGCTCGGCCACCCGGGCGTCGGGCTCCAGACCCTCGGCGAGGAGGAGCCGCCGGGGGACGCGGCCCGAGCGGAGCGCCTCCAGGACCGGGTTCCGCCCGTACAGGATCTCGGGCACGGGCCTTGGCCGCCGGGCGCTCAGCCCACCCGCCGCCAGCGGGTTCCCTGGGGCTGGTCCTCGAGTGCGATCCCGAGCGCGCGCAGCTCGACGCGGAGCCGGTCGGCGGCGGCGTAGTCGCCGCGCCGCCGCGCCGCCTCCCGCCGGTCGATGAGCTCCCGCGCCGTGGGGGTGAGCGGACCGTCATCCAGCTGCTGATCGGCGGTCGGGCGGATGCAGGCGAGGATGTCGTCGACGGCCGCCAGCGCCGCCGCCGCCGCCGCCGCCCCGGCCGGTCCGGCCTCGCCCCGGTCGAGGAGGCGGTTGCCGTCGCGCACGAGGTCGAAGGCGGCCGCGATCCCCCCAGGCACGTCCAGGTCGTCGTCGAGCGCCTGCTCGAAGCGCTGACGGGCCGTGGCCGCCAGCCCGCCGAGGGGGTCGTCCGCGGCTTGGCCCTGCGCCGGCCCCCCGGCCTGGGCGATGGCGGCGCAGCGCCGCCAGAACCCGGCCAGCCGCCCGAGCGCCTCCTGGGCGCCGGCGAGGTCTTGGGCTCGGAAGTGGAGCTTCTTGCGGTAGTGGGCCCCGGTCAGCAGGTAGAAGCGGACGGTGAGCGGATCGGCCCCCTGCGCCTCGAGCTCGCTGAGGGTGACGAGGTTCCCCAGCGACTTGGCCATCTTGGCCCCCGCGACCTGCAGGTGCTCGGTGTGGAGCCAGTGGCGCACGAACGGCCGGCCGGTCGCCGCCTCCGATTGGGCGATCTCGTTCTCGTGGTGGGGAAAGATGAGGTCCACCCCGCCGCAGTGGAGGTCGATGGTTTCGGCCAGCTCCGCCATCGCGATCGTGGAGCACTCGAGGTGCCAGCCGGGCCGACCCCGCCCATACGGGGAGGGCCAGCTGGCGACGTCTTGGGGGTGGGCCGCCTTCCAGAGCACGAAGTCGCGCACGTGCTCCTTGACCTCGTACTCGTCGGCGTCGACCCGCCCGCTGCCGCCCGCGCGCAGCCCGGCGACGTCCAAGCCGGCCAGCCGCCCGTAGGCGGGGAAGGCGTCGACCCGGAAGTAGACGGAGCCGTCCACGGCATAGGTGACGCCGCGCCCCTGCAGCCGCCGCACGAGCTCGATCATCGGCTCGATGTAGGCCGTCGCCCGCGGGTAGGCGTGGGCGGGCCGGACGTTGAGGCGGGCGAGGTCCCCGTGGAACGCCTCCACGAACGGGGCGGTGAAGGCGGCGAGCGAGGACCCGGCGTCCCGCGCCTTGGCGAGGATCTTGTCGTCGACGTCGGTGATGTTCATGACGTGTCGCACCGCCTGCCCCTTCGACTCGAGGTGGCGGCGCAGGCAGTCCTCGGCAACGAACGTGCGCAGGTTGCCGATGTGGGCGCGGCCGTGCACCGTGGGGCCGCAGGTGTAGAGGAGGAGCGGGCCCGACTCGGGGGTCGGCACCGGCTCCAGCGAGCGGGTCAGCGTGTTGTGGAGCCGGAAAGTCATGGCCTCGGCTATGCTACCGGCCCCGCACGAGGGTCACGGTCGCGAGCGCCACCACCCCCTCGCCGCGCCCCGCCAGCCCCAGCCCGTCTGTGCTCTTCGCCTTCACCCGGACCCGGCCCGGCTCCGCCCCCATCGCCCGGGCCAGCTCCGCCGCCATCCGCTGGGTGTGGGGTGCGAGCCGGGGGGCCTCCGCCACCACCGTCGCGTCGCAGTTCCCGAGGCGGTAGCCCGCCGCCTGCACAAGCGCGGCCGCCGCACGAAGGAGCCGGAGCGAGTCGGCCCCCCGGATCGCCGGATCGTCGGGGGGGAAGTGATGGCCCAGGTCGTCGAGGCCGGCCGCGCCCAGGATCGCGTCGGCCACCGCGTGGCAGAGGGCGTCACCGTCCGAGTGGCCCACGAGCCCAAGGCGGTGGGGGACGTCGACTCCGCCCAGGCGCAGGGGTCCCGGGGCCCCGAACGCGTGGACATCGACCCCGAGGCCGACCCGGAGCGGGTCCGGGGCGGATCCCGCCCCCTGGCCGTCGGCCGGGCTCACGAGGCCGCCCGGGGCTGGAGCGCGAGGCGCAGGGGCTCCAGGTCTTCGGCCGCCGTGAGCTTGCGGTTGCGGGGATCGCCCGCGACCACGTCGACCGGGTGCCCGATCGCCAGGACCAGGGTTGCGTCGTCGTCGGCCCGGCGCCCGGCGGCGGCAGCCGCCACGTGGCCGGCCACGAGCCAGTCGGTCCGGAAGGCCTGGGGGGTCTGCACGGCGACGACCCGGTCGCGGTCTAGGATCGCCGCCAGCCGGTCGCCGTCGGTGAGTGCGGTCGTGTCCACCGCCCCGAGGGCGCAGGTGGCGGCCCCGGTGCGGCGCGCCGCCGCGATCACGGCAGCCACGAGCGCGGGGCGCACCCCCGGACGGGCGGCGTCGTGGACGACCACGATCGGGCCGCGGCAGGCGTTCAGGCCGGATCGGACCGAATCCTGCCGGCGCGCACCGCCCTCCACCAGGGTGAGGCGCAGCCGGGGGGCGACCGTCAGCGCCACCTGGGCGAGCCGGGCGTGGTCCGGGGCTCGAGCGGCGATGATGAGCTCGTCGACGCCGGATCCCGGGTCCCCGAGGGCGGCGAGCGTCCAGCTGATCACCGGCCGGCCCCCGAGCTCGGCGAACAGCTTGGCCCCGCCGAAGCGACTCCCGCCGCCGGCGGCGGGGACGATGGCGGCGACCGGCCCCTGTGCGTCAGTCACTGGGCGGGGGGAGGGGCCGCTCCTGCCCCGGGACGATCGACGGCGGCTCCCCGCGGGCCTCCGGCTCGCCCTCGGCCAGCCGGGCGAAGACCATCCGGCCAGTCGCGGTCTGGCGAACTGAGCGGACCACGACCCGGACGCTGCGCCCCAGGAGATGGGCGGCGCCGTCGGCGAGGATCATGGTCCCGTCCTCCAGGTAGCCCAGCCCCTGGTCCGCCTCCCGTCCCGGGCGCTGAATCTCGACGGTGAGGGCTGAGCCCGGCTGGATGGGCTGGCGGAGCGCGACCCCGAGCCGGTTGAGGTTGACCACCGTCAGCCCCTCCACCCGCGCAACCTGGTCGAGGTTGTAGTCGACCGTGCAGAGGGCCGCGCCCAGGTCGCGCGCCAGCCGGACCAGGCGGAGATCGACCGCCTCGATGGCCGGGAAGTCGCGGTCGGCCAGCTCCACGGTCACGTCGGGCAGCTCCCGCAGCGCCGCCAGCTGGTCCAGCCCGCGACGGCCGCGCTGGCGGCGGGCGGCGTGGCCGGAGTCGGCGAGCGCCTGGAGCTCCTCGAGGACGAACCGCGGCACCACCAGGGGGTAGAGCCAGAAGCCGGCGCGGGCGAGCTCGAGGAGCCGGCCGTCGACCAGCGCGCTGCTGTCCACGACGACCGCGCCGCGGGCGGCCGCCGGAGCCCGCCCACCCTCGGCGCCGGCCGACCCCGCGATCCCCAGCGCCGCCAGGTCGCGTCGACGGGCCCGCCCGACGGTCACCCCGATGGGCACCGCCATCCCGGCGGTCGCCAGTGCGGCGACCCACCCCAGACCGGCCGGCAGGCCCCCGAGGACGATCGCCACCAACGCCGCCACCGCAAGGCCCGCACCCCCGCCGATGAGCCCGCCGACCAGCTCGGGCAGGGGCGTCGCGGCGAGCCGCTGCGTGATCCAGCGGTAGGGACGGACCGAAAGGCTCGGTGCGGTGAGGTACCCGGCCGCGCAGCCCACGCCCAGCCCCGCCAGGATCGTCACGACCACGCCCGCCGACGTCCCCAGCGGCCCGCGGAGCAGCCAGATCAGCTGGGTGGCATACAGGGTGCCGAGCAGGGCCCCGCCGGCCATCCCCGCCATCCGGGCAATCCGCTCGGGACGCGGGGCCCCTGCCTCCCGCCCCTCAGCGTCTGCGGGCCGCCCCGCCGTCGTGACGGCGGGGCCCGGCCCGTGCGCGGTCACCTCGGTCGACCGGGGAGCCACGGCGGTCCCGAGCCGCGCGCGCCTGGCGCCGGCGTCAGCGCGACTCGCCGGTTCCCGGTGCGGCACCCGCGGCCGGCTCCAGCGGCGGCATCGGGGCGGCCGGCTCGGTCGCCGTGGCGGTCTCGACCCGGGTGTGGAGCCGGCCCTCGCTATCGACCTCGACGACCACGCGGTCCCCCACCGTGTAGCGGGTCCGTAGGAGCTCCTCGCTGAGGGGGTCCTCGATCGACCGCTGAATCACCCGCCGCAGGGGACGCGCCCCATACAGCTTGTCGAAGCCCTCGCGGGCGATGAGGTCCTTGGCGGCGTCGGTCACCAGCAGGCCGAGCCCCTGGGTGGCCAGGTGCTCGCGGATCCGGACCAGCATGAGGTCGACGATCCGACGCATCTCCGGCGGCTGGAGGCGGTGGAAGACCACGACGGCATCCACCCGGTTCAGGAACTCGGGGCGGAACGAGCGCTTGAGCTCGTCCATGATCTTGTCCCGCATCCGCGCGTGCTCCTGGTCCTGGCCGCCCTCGACCCCGCCGGTCTGGGGCTGGAAGCCCAAGGACACGTTGGCCTTGAGCCCCTGCAGCCCGAGATTGCTGGTCATGATCACGATCGTGTTGGCGAAGTTCACGGCCTTGCCCTTGGCGTCGGTGAGGCGGCCGTCCTCGAGGATCTGGAGGAGCATGTTGAAGAAGTCGGGGTGGGCCTTCTCGACCTCGTCGAGGAGGACCACGCTGTACGGGCGCCGGCGGATCGCCTCGGTGAGCTGGCCGCCCTCGTCGTAGCCCACGTAGCCGGGGGGCGATCCCACCAGCCGGGCGGTGGAGTGACGCTCCGCGAACTCGGACATGTCGAGGCGGACGACCGCGTCTTCGTTGTCGAAGAGGAAGGCCGCCAGCGAGCGGGCCAGCTCAGTCTTGCCGACCCCGGTCGGGCCGAGGAAGATGAACGAGCCGATCGGCCGGCGAGGGTCCTTGAGCCCGGCCCGGGCCCTGCGGACCGCCTGGCAGACGACCCGGACGGCTTCGTCCTGGCCGATGAGCCGCTGGTGGATCTCATCCTCCATCCGCAAGAGGCGCTCCGACTCCGCCTCGACCAGGCGGGTCACCGGCACCCCCGTCCAGGACGACACGATGTCCGCGATGTGGTGCTCGTTGACGTCCGGGGTGGTGAGGCCGAGATGCTCGCGCCAGGTCGCCTGGGCGGCGTCGTGGGCGTCCTGCTGGCGACGCTCCTCGTCGCGGAAGCCCGCCGCCTTCTCGTAGTCCTGCCGCTCGATCGCGTCCTCCTTCTGGACACGCAGGTCGCGGATCTTCGTCTGCATCGCCCGCAGCTCGGGCGGGGTGGTGGTCAGCTTCATCCGCACCCGGGCCGAGGCCTCGTCGATGAGGTCGATCGCCTTGTCGGGCCACGAGCGGTCACTGACGTAGCGGCCGGAGAGTTCGGCGGCGGCCCGCACCGCGTCGTCGGTGATGTGAACCTTGTGATGCTTCTCGTAAAGGCTGCGCACGCCGGTCAGGATCTCGACCGTCTCCTCCAGCTTGGGCTCCTCGACGAAGACCGGCTGGAAGCGACGCTCCAAGGCGGCGTCCTTCTCGATGTACTTGCGGTACTCGTTGAGAGTGGTCGCGCCGATGCACTGCATCTCGCCCCGCGCGAGGGCCGGCTTGAGGATGTTGGCCGCATCGATCGCCCCCTCCGCGGCCCCGGCCCCGACCAGGGTGTGGAGCTCATCGATGAAGAGCACGACCTCGCGTGAGGAGCGGATCTCGTCGAGGATCTTCTTCAGCCGCTCCTCGAACTCGCCGCGGTATTTGGTCCCCGCCACCAGCGCCCCCATGTCAAGGGTGAGGACGCGCTTGCCAGCCAGCGACTCCGGGATGTTGCCGTGCATGATGGCCTGGGCCAACCCCTCGGCGATGGCGGTCTTGCCCACCCCGGGCTCCCCGATCAGCGCCGGGTTGTTCTTGGTCCGGCGCGACAGGATCTGGACCACGCGCTCGATCTCGCTCTCCCGGCCGATCACCGGGTCGAGCTGGTTCTTCTGCGCCAGCTCGGTGAGGTCGCGGCAGAACTGGTCGAGAAGCGGCGTCTTCGTCGGGCGCTTCTTCTCCTGCGGGACCTCGTCGTCGAGGGCGCGGTCGCGCAGCTGGCGGTCGATCTCACCGCGCACCTTCTCAAGGGTGGCGCCGAGATCCTCGAGGACGTGGGCGGCGATACCGTCCCCCTCGATCAGCAGGCCGAGGAGGAGGTGCTCGGTGCCCACGTAGTTGTGCCCCATGCGCCGCGCCTCCTCGAAGGAGATCTCGATGACCTTCTTCACCCGCGAGGTGGGGATGATCTGCTGGATGATGATCCGCTCGTTGCGCCCCAGGACCGACTCGATGGTGGAGCGCACCTTGCCGATCTCGACGCCCAGGCTGGCCAGCACCTTGGCGGCCAGCCCGTCGTTCTCGCGCAGGAGCCCCAAGAGGAGATGCTCGGTCCCGATGTACGAGTGATGGGACTTCTCGGCCTCCTCCTGGGCCAGGGTCAGGACCTTCTTGGCCCGCTCGGTGAATCGCTCAAACGCGTACACGGCTCACCTCCCAAGGGTCCACGGACGGCATCGCGGGCTGGGCCGGGACGGCGCCAGCAGGTGGGGCGAGGAAGGACGGCGCGATGCGTGGGGAACCACCACCGCATTATGCCCAATCCCCCGCGAAGGCAAGCGGATCGAGAAAGCCGCCGCCGCCCCCCGCTAGGGCTGAGGTTCGGGATCGCCAGCTGGGTCCCCCGCCACGGCCCCGAGCGGCTCCGCGTCCGCCGCCGCCTCGGTCTCCCGCCCGTCGGCGCCCCCCGAGACCTCTGGAGCCAGAGTGGTCGGCGCGGACGGCTCAGCCGCGGACGGCTCAGCCGCGGATGGCTCAGCCGCGGACGGCTCAGCCGCGGACGGCTCAGCCGCGGACGGCTCAGCCGCGGACGGCTCAGCCGCGGACGGCTCAGCCGCGGACGGCTCAGCCGCGGACGGCTCAGCCGCGGACGGCTCAGCCG
>DAHUZI010000127.1 GCA_027306595.1 Candidatus Dormiibacterota bacterium
TGCGCCCGGGTCGCCCCGCGCCGGCCGGCCGGGCTGGACCGGGCCGGGCCGCGGCGGGCCGGCCCGGGGCGATCCGGGTGGACGTCTCGGCATCCGCGCCCGGCCGGACTCCGGGCCTGAACCGCATCACGCCGGTTTGGGCCAGGTGCTCCGCATCCACCACCTGGAGATCTGGCGCCCCCAGCCGGCGCAGCTTGCGCCAGCGCTCGTCGTCGTCCTCGGCAAGGAACGTGATCGCGCGCCCCTTGGCGCCGTTGCGAGCGGTCCGCCCGACTCGATGGGTGAGCCAGTCGGCCGTGTCCGGCAGCTCGAAGTTCACGACCAGCGCCACGTGCTCGACGTCGATCCCACGAGCGGCCACATTCGTCGCCACCAGGACCGCCACCTCGCGCCGGCGAAACGCCAGGATCGACCGCTCGCGCTGGGCCTGGGAGAGGTTGCCCTGCAGCTCGGCCGTGCGGTGCCCGAGAGCGGCGAGGTCCCTGGCCAGCCGCTTGGCGCCGTGCTTGGTCCGGTGGAACACGATCGTCGACGGCGACGACCCCACGAGGTCGCTCAGGACCGCCACCTTCTCCCCGCGGCGGACGGACAGGAGCCCGTGCTCGAGGTCGGACACGGCGTCCACCGCCACCTGGACCCGGGCGGGATCGGCGAGGTGGGCCCGCGCCATGGCCACGATCGCCGGCGGCAGGGTCGCCGAGGCCAGCAGGGTCTGCCGCCGCTCGCCCGTGGTCCTTCGACCGGTGAGGGCGATGACCCGCTCCACGTCGCGCGCGAAGCCGCGGTCCAGCATCTCGTCCGCCTCGTCAAGGATCAGGACCTCGGTCGCCCCGAGGTGGGCGGCCCCCCGCTCGCAGAGGTCGAGGAGCCGGCCGGGGCAGGCGATCACGACATCGGCGGATCGCAGTCCCCTCAGCTGGGCCTCGTACCCCACCCCGCCGTAGACGAGGACCGATCGAAGCGGGGTGCGCAGGTCGGCCAGGACGGCGCCGATCTGGGTCGCCAGCTCCCGGGTGGGGGTAAGAATGAGCCCGCGGGGGCGTCCCGGACGGGCCGAGCCCAGTCGCACCGCCAGCGGGAGGAGGAAGGCCAGGGTCTTGCCCGACCCGGTGGGCGACTGCATGAGGCAATCGCGGCCGGCCAGGAGCGGTGGGATCGCGGCCGCCTGCACCGGCGTCGGAGCCGTCAGGCCGCGGCGATGGAGGTGGTCGAGCAGGGGCGAGCGGACGCCGAGGGCAGCGAAGGTGGTCACGAGACGCTCCTGGGACGTCACCGTCCCGCCATGTCCTCGTCGAGTCGACTCACCGCACCACGCCGCCGGGGATTCCGCTGCGGCAGCGGGACGAGGAATCACCAAGCGGCCGCCCCGGCGGGAGCCGGGCGCTCCGGGATCGTAGCAGGCGGGCGGGCCGACGGCCGGGCGCGGGGCCGACGCCGAAGCGCGGCCGGCTCAGGTCGGCCGGTCAGGGGCGAACGCCCGGGGCAGGAGCGGGCTCCTGCCGTCGCGCACCAGGTCGGCGGCGATGGCGCCGATGGCGGGGGCCATCTTGAACCCATGGCAGGAGAAGCCGCAGAGGACCACCACCTGGGGCAGACCGGGCAGGACGCCGACGACCGGGTGGTGGTCCGCGGAGTAGCCGTCCTGGTACACGGTGATCCGCGCCGGACCGGGCTCCAGCCCGTCGAGCCATCGATCCACCACGGTCCGGATGGCGGCCACCTCGGGCTGATGGGTGTCCCGATCCAGCTGGTCCGGGTTCTCGACCGGGGTCTCCTGGAAGTCCAGCATCACCTTGACCGACGCCCCGTCCACGGTCGGGAATCCGGAGAGATCGGTCTGGTCGTCGTTGCGGATGAAGACCGGGAACCGCTCCGGAGCCACGGTGGCCGGGTCCCGGGCGAGGTACCAGGCGGTCATGTGCCGGCGCGGCTCCACCAACCCCGCCAGCTGCGGGAGCAGCCGCCCCGCCCAGGCCCCGTCCGCAACCACCACCTTATCGACGGTGTACGTGCCGCTGTCCGCGCGCAGCCGCACGCCGTCGGCGAGCGGCTCGACCGCCCGAACCCGGTCGTGAGTGCGAATGTCTGCGCCACGAGCCCGGGCGGCGCGGGCGGCGGCAGCGACCGCCAACTCCGGGCGGAGGAGCCCCGCGTCGCGCTCCAGCACGGCGATATCTTCGGCCCCGACCCGGTGAAGGGGGTAGCGGCGGGCCAGCTCGGCGGCGTCGAGTACGGCGTGGGCGATCCCCTGGCGGCGCACCGAGGCCAGGGTCTGCACCATCGACCGCGCCCGCTCGGGGCCGATCAGAAGGGCCCCGGTCAGCGTCAGCAGGCTGCGCCCGGTCTCCACCTCGAGCTGCCGCCAGCGCTCGTAGGCGTCGCGGCAGAGGTCCGCGTACCAGTCCCCCCAGTCGTCGGTGGTGCGGAAGATCCGGGACTCGCCCCCCACGGCCCCGCGGTCGTGGCCAGGGGCGTGCTGCTCGAAGCCGATCACGCGGACGCCGCGCCGCGCCAGCTCCCAGCAGGCGAGGCTCCCCATGGTGCCGACGCCGACGACCCCGACCTCGGCCCGCTCCATGTCCCCCCTTCGCCCCGGGCACACCCGCCGCAGGCGCCGGGCGATCCCTCGCCCCCTCCAGCTGCTGCCGTGCCTGGGGTGGCTAGAGGGATTTGAACCCTCGACCTCCAGGGCCACAACCTGGCGCTCTAACCAGCTGAGCTATAGCCACCGCGCGGGGCTCGATTATAGGTGCGTGCTGACCGCCCTCCCCCGCCCCGACGGCGACGCCCGGGACCTCGCGCACATGGCCCACGCCCTGCGCCTCGCGCGGCGCGCCGGCGCGCGCGGCGAGGTGCCCATCGGCGCGGTGGCGGTGCTGGCGGACACCGTGATCGCCGCGGCCGGCAACCGGGTTGAGGCCGCCCGCGACGCCACCCAGCACGCGGAGATGATCGTGCTCCAGCGGGCGGCCCGCCGGCTGGGGGGCTGGCGGCTCGAGGGGGTGACCCTGTACTCGACGCTGGAGCCGTGTCCGATGTGCGCAGGGGCGGCCGTCCTCGCCCGGATCGCCCGGGTCGTCTACGGGGCCGACGACCCCCGCTGGGGCGGAGTGGCCTCGGTCCTGCCGGTGCTGACCGACCCGCGCGGCACCCACCGCCCCCCGGTCTCCGGGGGGGTCCTGGCCGCCCCCGCGGCCGAGCTCCTGCGCAAGTTCTTCGTGGCCCGTCGGCAGCCCGCCAGCCCCGGCTGACGACCCCGCCGCGGCCTGGCTCTGGGTCGGGGGCCCCTGCCGCCGCCGGCGTTCCCTCGGCGCCCGGCATCCACCGAACAGGCGCCCCCCGACCGGCGAGGCCCTGGAGGGCGACAGGGACCCGCTGTCCCCCTCGGGGTCCGCGGCGCCGGCGGCGCGGTCGAGGTCCCGCGCAGCGTCGACCATCACCGCTGCCAAGACCGCCTGCTGGACTCGGCGGGGGCCGCGACCGGGTCGTAGGCGCGGGTCGACGGCCCGCCTGCGTCCAAGGCCACCTCCCTGGCCCGCGCCTCCCCTCGCGCTGGGGCTGGAGCCGCCGGGCCGCGCGCTCCCGGCCGGGGCCGGCTCCGCATACTGGATAGGCCTGGAGAGGTGTCCGAGTGGTTTAAGGTGCCGCTCTCGAAAAGCGGTGTGGTGCAAGCCACCGTGGGTTCGAATCCCACCCTCTCCGCCAGCCCACGGCGGGATGCGGTCGATTCCCGGTGGTGGCCGGTCGGCTCCCGCACGCCTGTTCGTCGGAGTTGACTCCCCGAAGAAGCTCCCGCCGTCTCGGTGCCGACCGGCCGGACGTCCCTAGGCCTCCAGTTGGAGCGGACGAGGCTGTGGCTCAACTCGGACATTGCGTCTGCCCGAGGCATGCCCCGGGGGGTCCATTGGCCCGGTTCCACCGATGAGGTGGTCGGAAGGAGGCGAGGGAGGTGTGGGCGAGAGCAAGGAATGCCTTGCCCGATCTGGGTAGGCGGCGCTGATCAAAGCGGCCACCGTCTCAGCCAGGGGCACTATTCGGACCGGGACTTCTCACAGCCTCAACCAGCTCGGCGTCAGCTTCGATGATCACCACCTGATCGCCGACTCCGGCCTCCTACTTCCTGGTGTAGCGTTTCAGTCTTGCTTCTCGGCTTGGCGCAGAGCCACTCTGCCGCGGCGGACTTTTGCGAGGATCGCTTCGGCGGTCGCGGTCCACACAAAGGGCGTGGGGGCAGCGTGGGTCGCCGTGAGGTAAGCCTCAATGGCCCCGACCAGGTGCGGCACGGACGGGAACACCCCCCGGTGGACCGCCTGTTCGGTGAGATTGCGGAACCAGCGCTCGACTAGGTTCAGCCACGAGCTGGACGTCGGCGTGAAATGGAGGTGAAAGCGCGGGTGCGTGGTCAGCCAGGCGGTCACGTTGGGGTGCGTGTGCGTGCCGTAGTGGTCGAGGATCAGGTGGATGGCCAACCCTCGGGGAACCTCCCGGTCGATGCGACGCAAGAAGCGCAGGAACTGGGTGTGGGGATGCTGAGGCATGCCCTCACCGATCACCGTGCCGGTGAGGACGTTGAGGGCGGCGAACAGCGTGGTCGTCCCCTTGCGCTTGTCGTCGTGCGGGAGCGTGCCGGCGCGTCCGGGCTTCATCGGCAGCGTCGGCTGGGTGCGATCCAACGCGTGAATTCGACTCTTCTCGTCCATGCAGAGGACCACGGCCGTGTCGGGCGGGTTGAGGTAGCAGCCGACGACGTCGACGAGCGTCTCTTCGAACCGCCGGTCGGTGGAGAGCTTGAAGGTCTGCACGCGGTGCGGCGCCAGCCGCCGAGCGAACCAGATGCGCTGCACGGTGGCCGGACTCACGCCCTGGGCCTTGGCCATGGTCCGGCAACTCCAATGCATCCGCCCGGGTGGCGTGTCGTGCAGCGTGGCCTGCACGATGGCATCCACCGTGGCCGCTGGGATCGTCGGCTTGCGCCCACGGCCCGCCCCAACCCTCCCGAACTCCGCCAGTCCCTGCGCCGAGAACCGCTCCCGCCAGGCGCGCACCGTGTCCGCGGTGACCCCCGTCGCCTCGGCAATCCGCGCATTGGCCATCCCGTCGGCAGCGCGGATCAGCACCTGAGCCCGCTGCACGATCCGCACCGGCCCCGTTCGCGACTTCGCCAGGGCCTCGAGCGTCGCGCGTTGGCCCTCGGACATCGTCAACGGCGCAGCGGCTCGGTTCACCGCCCCAGTCTACCACAAGACCATAGCCATTTGCGAGACACTACATGGGCACCATGACCCAGGAGCTCCGCCCCCACGCGCCCTTCGACCGTCATGTCCATCGCGGCGGCACCCGGGCCGGGCCAATGTGGGCCGCAGGGCTATCACCCTGAGCCACTCCCTTCTTGCCCGATGGGACCGTATCGACAGCTGCGACGCCCTTCGGGCCGGGGCCGCCAGCACCGTCCTCGGTCATGAGCGGCGGGCGCCCTCCACGCTGGGCACTTCCTGCGCTCCTTCACCCATCGCCGTGTCCGCCAGCTGGAGACGGTCACCCGGGAGCTGCGGGAGCGGGCACTTGCGGCCGGGAGCGGGCCCGAAGAGGAGCCTATCAGCCTGGACGCCGATTCCACGATCTGCGAGGCGGACGAGCTACTGAGCGAGAGCGGCACCCGCTTCACCCACGCCCACGTCCGCGGCTGTCACCCGCTGCCCGCCGCCCTCGCCGGCACCGGGGGGCGGTCCACGCCCGGCTCCAAGGCGGCCCGGCGGACAGCGCTCGGGGTTCCCCGCCACTGCCTCACCGAGTGCTTCGCCCGGCTGCGCGATTTCGGCGTCCACGGACCGATCACGCTGCGGGCCGAGGTTGGCTTCTACTGCCGCAGCGTGGTCCGGGCCTGTCGCCGGGCGGGCGACCGCTTCTCCATTGCGGTCCGGCTCAACTCCAGGCTCCACACCCTGTCCGGGGCCATCCCCGAGGATGCATGGACGCCGGTCCCGTCCTGGCTCGACGGCGCCGCCGCTGTCGCCGGGGGGGCCGGCCACTGACCCTTTGCCTGGCCGCGACGCCCGGACCGTGCGGCCCATCATCCGCCGGGGCAGGCCCACCCCAGGAAGCCAGCCCGCGCTGATCGAGGTCTACAGCCACCATGCCTTCATCACCGACCGCGACAGCGAGGCCCTGGTCTCGGAGGCGGATCACCGCCGGCCTGCCGAGATCGAGAACACCATCTGAGACCTCAAGTACGAGGCCGCTCTCCTCCACCTGCCCTCGGGTCGCTTCGCTGCCACCGCCGCCTGGCTCGCCCTCGCCGTCATGGCCCACACCCGCACCGCCGGGTGAACCGCATCGGGCTTGGCGAGGAGCTGGTCTCCACCGAGACCCTGCTTCGCCGCCACCTCGCCCTGCCGGCTCGGCTGACCACCTCCGGGAGACGGCTCTGCCCCCTCTTCCCCGAGCACTGGCTGTGGCAGGAGGCTTTCCTCACCGCCCTGGCCCAGCGCCGGGCCATCTGGCCGCTGCTCGAATGACGCTCCCCGCTCCCCGCTCCCCGCTTCTCGCCCGTCCCAGCTACCGCGCCCCACCTGTCCGGCTCGGAACCGCGCCGATAGGCGACCGGACCTCGGGGTCCGTGGTTGACATATTCTGATATGAACATATGATGCGCCCACGGCTCGGGCATCCACCACGGCCGACGTCTTCAACGCGATCGCCGAGTCGCACCGCCGCCAGATCCTCGACGCTCTGGTTGGAGGGGAGATGTCGGTCGGGGCGATCGCCGACGGGCTCGCGATCTCCCAGCCGCAGGTCTCAAAACACCTGCGGGTCCTCAGCGAAGTGGGGCTAGTCCGAGGCCGTGCGGTGGGGCGCCGTCGTCTCTACCGCCTGAATCCCACAGGCCTGCGACCGCTGGGCGACTGGGTCGCGAAGTACGAGCTCATGTGGAACGAGCGGCTCGGCAGGCTGGCGACGACCTCAGCGAGCTTCAGCGCCAAGGAGAAGATCCGACCAGCAACCACAAGGAGCACCATGACAATGAGCCGACACGGCTCGGCGACCTTCAAGTTCACCGACCGCACGGTCACGATCCAGCGAAGACTCGGAGCGCCGATGGCGCTCGTCTTCGACGCGATGGCCAAGCCTGAGCACATCCGCGTGTGGTTCCCCGCGGATGACGTGCCGCTCCACATCTGCGAGAGCGACCTGCGCGTGAACGGGAAGTACCACTACGCCCGGTACGCCGCGGGGGACAAGGAGTGCTCGTTCCAGGGCACCTTCCTCGAGATCGAGCGGCCGACGCGGGTCGTCGCCACCTGGCTGTTCGAAGGGTGGCCGGACGACGAGGCGATCGAGAGGGTGGTCCTGACCGAGGACGGCGGCATCACGACCATGACGGACATCTTGGAGTTCAAGGCTCCAGAGAACCTCGGCGATCATTTCCAAGAGAACGATGGAGCCCAGGCCAGCTGGGACAAGTTGGACGACCTGCTGGCTGACCTGCTGGCGGGACGCCCGTAGACCGGTTCCGTGGGACCGCTGAGGAAGGAGTGCCGGGCGTCAATCGACTCGATCCACCGATTGGGCCGGGGTCAGCGACGGCTGAGTGCGACGAAAGGGCGCTTCTGGCGGGGATGAGCGGTGTTGCTGCACGGCATGAGCATCCCACCACAGGAGCACCCTTTCGATGCCCCGCTCTCGCACAGTCTTGATCGGATTGGCGTGATCGGATGACAACTGAAAACGGGCCAACCGTGATGGTCGTCGACGCTCGTGCCGTGTTTGCAATGCGGCTTTGCCGCGGGGCACCTTCTGCAGAATGTCCTCGCCGGACGCCTGCCCGGCGAACGGCTTGGGGCCCGCGTTGTTGGCCTTGAGGTACTCGTGGAGCGCCGTCATCAGGACAGGCACGCTGCCGAAGACCCCGCGTCGGATGCACTCCTGGGTGAGCTCGCGCAACCCTCGCTCGACCAGACTCAACCACGACAAGCTGGTCGGCACGAAGTGGCGATGGAAGCGGGGCTGCTTGGCCGGACCTCTCCTCACGAAGCGTCCGCAGGAAGCGGAGCAATCCCCGCGCTCATGGCGCGGAAGGCAGTCACCGATCCCCGTGCCGTCGAGGAGGGTGCAGGTGGCGACGAGGGGGTTGACCCGTGGTGCTTGTCGACGTGCGTCATGGTGCCGGCCCGTCCGCGCTTGCGGGGCAGGCCCGGCTGGGTGCGATCCAGGACCGGAATCTGCGACTCTTCGTCCGCACGGAGGCCACGACCTTGTCGAACGGATGCGGGTACGCCCCGGCGACGTCCGTGCGCCTCTCGACGAGCTGCTCGTCCGTCGCGAGCGGGAACGTCTTCACCCGGAGCGGCTGCATGCCGTGGGAATCCGAGATGCGATGCACCGTGGAGGGGCCGACACCCTGCGCTTTGGCCATGGTGCGGCACCTCCGGTAGGTTGCGGCCGGGGGCCGGGGGTGCAGGGTGGCCTGCACGATCGCCGACTCCCTGGACGCCCTGATCGCGGGCGTGCGACCGCGGCCCTTGGCGATCTCGGTCAGCGCCGGGGTCCGCTGCTGGCGAAGCGGCGACGCCAGAGCAGGACCGTCGGGGGGGCTGACCCCCGGTTCCGTTTCGATGCGGGGGTTGGGCATGCCCTCGGCGGCCAGCAGGACGATCCCGTCGGGCATCGCAGCCACTTGCACAGGGGTGGCCGCGTGCACCCACGCGAGGAGCGGGCGGCGATGGTCATCAGCAAGGGCCGCTCGGGCAGCTGCCTCCCACCCGTCGGCGGCCTGCCGCACTCCCCCCCTCATCGTCACGCTATTGCGAGAACAGCACACCAGGACCATCGGGCGGCCGGCCCGGGGCCGAATGGGGCCTCGTGGTGGATTCCACTGCCACGCACGGATGTTCGAGGGGCTGGGGCCCACCACCCGCCGATTGGCCGCGTCTCGCCGACGGGCAGCCGCCGGCCCAGGGACGACCGCGGGGCCGACCCTACAATCCCAACTGGGAGCGGTCGCCTAGCTGGCCGAGGGCGCGGCACTGGAAATGCCGTAAGGGGGCAACCCCTTCGAGGGTTCGAATCCCTCCCGCTCCGCCACCCGGCTGCAGAAAGGTGGGGAGACCGCCGATCATGGGGACACCCGCCGGGGCCTCCGGCGGGAGCGCAACCGGGAGGACCGCGTGCCCCGTCCCCGCTACGTGCCGATCTCCGACTACGGAGTCATCGGCGACCTCCACACCGTCGCCCTCGTCGATCGGACCGGCTCGATCGACTGGCTGTGCGTCCCCCGGTTCGACAGCCCGTTCGTGTTCGGGCGGCTCCTCGACGCCGATCGCGGTGGGGCCATGACGGTGGAGCCGGTCGACCCCGCCGTTCCCGACAGCCGCCGCTACCTGGGTGACACGAACGTGCTGGAGACGGTCCTCAGCACCGCCCGCGGCCGCCTCCAGCTCACCGACTTCATGGTCGCCCGGGAGCGCCTGACCCAACCCGACGACGACCACGTGCTGGCCCGTCGGCTGGTCGCCCTGGACGGCGACCTCGAGGTGGTGGTGCGGGTCGACGCCCGCTGCCGTCTGGGCGAGGCGCGGGCGCCCGCCACGATCGCCGGCGAGCACGGGCGCTGCCTGCTCATCCGCCACGACGAGACGGTGCTCCACATCGACGGGCACGGGGCCTGGGAGGCGGACGGCGACCAGGCGATCCAGCGGCTTCGCCTCCACGCCGGCGAGCCGGCCTGGATCCTGCTGAGCTACGATGCCGGCAACACCCAGCACCGCGAGCGATCGCCCCAGGGCCTGCTGACGACCACCCAGCGCTACTGGGAGCGCTGGATCGGCACCTGCGCCTACGACGGACCCTATGAGCACCTGGTGCGCCGCAGCGCGCTCGCGCTCAAGCTCCTCATCTACTCCCCTGAGGGCTCGATCGTCGCCGCCCCCACCACCTCGCTGCCGGAGTCGATTGGGGGCGCCCGCAACTGGGACTACCGCTACACCTGGCTGCGCGACTCCGCCTTCTTCCTCTACGCCCTCCAGGTCATCGGCTACCACGAGGAGGCGGCCCGATTCATGGGGTGGATCGAGCGGGTCCACCGCCGTGAGCCGAAGCACTTCCGGATCATGTACGGGATCGACGGCCGCAGCGACATCGCCGAGGTCGAGCTGCCCCACCTCGAGGGCTACCGCGGCTCGCACCCCGTGCGGGTCGGCAACGGCGCCAGCGACCAGCGCCAGCTGGACATCTACGGCGAGATCATCGACGCCGCCTACCTCCACTACCGCTACGGCCGCGGCCAGCTGCCGGCCATCCGGCCGACCCTGCTCGCGATGCTGAACGAGGTCAACGACCACTGGACGGAGCCCGACAACGGGATCTGGGAGGTCCGGGGCGGACCGCGCCAGTTCCTGTACAGCAAGCTCCAGTGCTGGGTCGCCCTCGACCGCGGCCTGCGCGTCGCCGATGTCCTCGGGGTGGACGCCGCGACCCGCCGGCGCTGGGCGCGCACCCGCGAGGAGGTCCGCCACGCCATCCTGACGCGCGGCTGGAGCGAGAGCCTCCAGTCGTTCCGTCAGGCGCTGGACGAGGACGGCCTCGACGCCACCGCCCTCATGCTGCCGCTCCTGCGCTTCCTGCCCGCGACGGACGACCGCATCCGGCGCACCGTCGACACCATCCGGCGCACGCTGACCGACCCCAGCGGATTCGTCTACCGCTACCGCGCCGCTGACGGCCTGACTGGGTCCGAGGGCACGTTCATGCTCTGCTCCTTCTGGCTGGTCGACGTCCTCGCCCTCCAGGGCCAGATTTCGGAGGCGAGGGCGCTGTTCGAGCGGCTGATCCGCTGCGGCAACGATCTCGGCCTCTTCTCGGAGGAGGTGGAGCCCGCCAGCTTCGCCGCCCTCGGGAACTTCCCCCAGGCCTTCACCCACGTCGCGGTGATCAACGCCGCCGCGCACCTGGAGCGGGGCTTCCGGCCCACACCGATCCTGCGCTCGGTCTGATCGGGGGGACCGCGGGGCCGGGACCCGGGACGGCACAATGGGCGGATGCCCGAGCCCGAGATCGACCTGGATCCGGTCGACGCCCTCACGATCGGGGTGGCGGGCGAGCCAGGTCACCGCACATTCTTCCTCGAGGGCTGGTCGGGAGCGCGGAGCTGCACCCTGCTCGTGGAGAAGGTCCAGGTCCAGGAGCTGGGCCGCCGCCTCCTCCAGGTTCTCGGCGAGTCGGGCGAGCGCCGGCCAGCGCCGGATCCGCGCACCGACCCCGACGGGCCGCCCGGGTGGCGGGTCGGCAACATCCAGGTCGCGATCGATGAGGCCCTCCCCCGCTGCGTCCTGGTGGTCGAGGAGCTCGACCTCACCGCCATCGACGAGGACGAGGAGCCGGACGAGGCGGACGAGGCGGACGCCCCCCCGCTCCGCAGCGCCCGGTTCGCGGCCGACCTCGGCCAGATGCGCGGCCTGGCCGCCCGCGCCCTCGAGGTCGTGGAGGGGGGACGGCCGATCTGTCCCCTGTGCCAGCGGCCGATCGATCCTGGGGGGCACGTCTGCCCGGCCAGCAACGGCCACCTCCACAGGTGAACCGTTCGCCGCGTCGCCGCGGCCCCGAGCCCGAGGGCGGATCCGGGAGCGGACGCCGCGGCCCCGGAGTCGGTATGGTTCGGTCCCGCGTCCCCTGCCGACCGCAAACGGAGGTCCCCCCGATCCCGCACCCGTCCGCCGCTGACCGCACGCGTCCGACCCGCCCGGCCCGCGGGGGCCGGATGGCAGCGGCGCTGGGCGCCACCGGGCTCGCCCTCATCCTGGCGGCCTGCGGGGGCCGCTTCGCGGCCGGCGCCACGCCCTCGGTGCCCACCCCGCGCCCGACGCGCGTGGTCGCCACCCCGACCCCGAGCCCGACGGCCTGCACGACCCCGGCGGCCGCGGCCACGATCAGTCTGCCCGGGGCCCGCACGCTCCCCGACGGGCTGGAGATCCTCGACCGCAAGGTGGGGACCGGGCCGGTCGCCAAGGTGGGGTCGAAGCTCAGCGTCCTCTACGTGGGCAGCCTGCCCAACGGCACGATCTTCGACGCCAGCAGCCGCCACGGGAACAGGCCCTTCAGCTTCACCCTCGGCAAGCACCAGGTGATCAGCGGCTGGGACCAGGGGCTGGTGGGGATGCGCCAGGGGGGTGTCCGCGAGCTGGTCATCCCGGCCGCCCTCGGCTACGGCTGCGCCTCGCCCGGAGCCGGGATCCCGGCCAACTCCACCCTCATCTTCACGGTCACCCTGGTCAAGGTCGTCTGACCGGGGCCGGGCCGCCCCGCCCCACCCGCGCCCCCAGGCCCAGATCCCCCGGGAACGGGCTGACGAATTCGGAGTGGTCCGGATCCGGGAGGGCCCGGGGCGGCGACCGGCGCCAGGCCAACCCGCCCGCGGCTCAGCCGAACGGAGCGCGATACCGGGGGGGCAGGAGGGCGGCGATCGCCGCCATCACCTCCCGCCCGACCCCGGCATTGTCCAAGGAGATGGGCCGGAAGGCGTCGCCCACGCGAAGGAGGATCGGGCCCGGACGCGGCGCCCACCCGCCCCGCGGCAGCACCCCCTCCGTCCCCCACACCGCGATCGGCAGCACGAGCGCGCCGCTGCGGCGGGCGATGAACCCGACCCCCGCGGTCGCCGGGAGCAGCCCCCGGCTCCGTCCCCGGGTGCCCTCCGGGAACAGGAGCAGCGCCCCGCCGGCGCCGAGGACGGCGAGGGCGCCCCGCAGGGCCAGCCGGTCGCTGGTGCCCCGGTGGACCGGAAAGCAGTGGCAGCGCACGAGGAGGGCGCCCAGGCCGGGCACGGCGAAGAGCTCGGCCTTGGCCATGGCGTGGAGATCGCGGGGGAAGAAGCCCCCGATCACGAGCGGGTCGAGGTAGCTGTGGTGGTTGCTGCAGACCACGAGCGGCCCGGTCCCCGGAACCCGGTCGAGGCCGTCGAGGACGAGGTGGCGCCCGGCCAGCCGGCGGATCCCAAAGCGGAGCGTGACCTGGGTCGCCCGCATGACCGGGCCGGCGCGCAGGTCGAGCCGGAGCCCGCGCGGCAGCGCGCCGGTCACCCGAACCAGCCCACGAGGTCGACGATCGCGTTGACCGTGCCCGTGGCATTGCCGAGGTCGACCGCTCCGTCCGGACCGACCGGGACGACGACGAGGTTGCCGACGGTCTGGCCCGCGGCCCAGTTGAGGTCAGAGGTGGTCGGCCGGGCGGCGCCATCGGCGAAGCAGGTGAGATAGCCCGCGGTGCTCCCACCGGCCACGGTCACGTGGAGGATCACCGCCAGGACCCCGCTCGCCGGCAGCCCGTCCCGCCCCGCCAGAGCGACCGGCAGGACCGCCCCCGCTCCCAGCGGCTCGCCGGCGTCGAGCGTGCCGCTGCCCGGGCGGGTGTCGAGGATGCGGACCGGGGCTAAGGGATGGAGCTGCCCCCCTGCGGCGCCGCCCGGGCTCGCGCCCGGGGCCGTGAACCAGCCGTCGACGTCGATGAGGACGTTCACCCGCCCTTGGGCGTTCGCCACCGTGATCGCGCCGCCTGGCCCCAGCCCCACCACCACCCGATTGGCGACGGTCTCGCCGCTGGCGTAGTTGAGGCTGGAGACGCCGGGCGCGGCGCCGCCCGCGGGAAAGACGCTGACGTATCCGGACCCCGTGGGCCCGGTGACGGTGCGGTTGAGGGCGACGGCCTCGGCACCCACCAGGGGCACCCCGCCCGCCCCCGCCACCCGGACGGTGAGGGTGCCGCCCGGCCCCAGCGTCTGCCCGGCGTAGGGGCCGGAGGCCCGCGGACGGGTGTCGGCGATCCGAACCGGGGGAACCGGCACGTACAGGCCGGCTGCCGTCATCGGCACCGGGGTCGGCCGCGGGGTGGGCGGGGGCGTTGGGGACGGCGTCGGGGCCGGGGGCGGGGTCGGGGATGGGGTGGCGACCGCCGAGGGGGTCGGCGTCGCCGTCGTGGCCGGAACCGGCGGCGGCGTCGGCGCCGGCGGCGTCAGGGCGGAGGGCGGGGTCGGGGACCCCACGGGCGTCGGGGTGGCGGTCGGGGTCGGCGTCGGGGTGGCGACCGGGGTCGGCGTCGGGGTCGGCGCCAGGTGGCGCACCGAGGCGGCCGACGCCCACCCGTACAGGTCGGCCACGACCTCGACCGTGCCGGGGCCGTTGGCAATCGTGACGTCGCCCTGCGCCCCCACCACCACCGCGACCAGGGTCGCGGTGGTGCGGCCGGCGGCGAAGTTCACGCTGGCCGCCAGCGGTCGCGGCTGGCCGGCCGGGTAGACGGTGAGGAAGCCCCCCACCGCCGGTCGGACCACGGTGACGTTGAGGAAGACCGCCCCCAGCGCGTGGCGGGGGACGCCGTCCACCCCGGCGAGGTGGAGGGTGAGCGCCCCCTGCGGCGGGATCGGGGCGGCGGGCGCCCCCAGCCCGGTCCGGGTGTCGAGCACGCGAACCGGGGGCAGGGGGTGGTAGGGCCCGCCGCCCAGGTACAAGAACTGGGGCGCGGTTGCGGCGGCGGTGGTCCCGGCCGGGGTCGTGACCGTCACCGCCACCGAGCCGCCCGCCGGCTGGGACGGGCTGACCGCCTGGATCATCGAGCCCGAGAGCACCCGGAAGGCCGCCGAGCGCAGGCCGAAGTGGACCCGGGTCGTGGCGGCGAGGCCGCTGCCGCTCAGGCTGACGACCGTCCCGCCCGCGGTCGAGCCGACGGTCGGGACGATGCCAGTGAGCCCGGTGACGGTGGCGAGGGCCGACCCGATCACGGTGAGGGCCGGCACCGCCGGCGTCTGGCCCAGGGCCCGCTCGAGCTGGGACCAGGCGGCGGTCGGGGCGAGCCCGGCGCCCGGCTCGTCCATCACCCCGCTCACGAGGATCGGCCCCCTCGGGGCCAGCGCCGGATGGGCGGCCGCCCAGCTGTTGAGGGCGGCCCACTCCTGGGCCATGCTCGGGTAGTAGATCTCGGGAAGCGCGCAGGCCGCGGGAAGGCCGTAGGCGACGTCGTAGATCTGAGCGGCGCTCCAGCCTCCGTTGCCGACCACGTCGTCCCCGTAGTCGGCGAGCCGGGGCCCGCCCCCGGCCAGGCAGCCCTCGACCGCCCCCGCGGGGTCGGCGGCGGCGGCGAACCCCCGGACCCAGGCGAGGGTCGGGTCCGGCCCGTACCAGTTGCCGGAGGCGGACTGCTCCATGTCGCTGCCGCCCCAGACCGCGACCGGGGCGGCGAGGGCACGGACCGCCACCTGGTCCAGAAGGCTGGCCACCCAGGCCCCGCCGGCCGCCGTCATCTGGGCGGCGGTGAGGGCGAACCCCGGGGGGTCGGCGGCGGTGAGGCTGTTGCTGGTCCCGATCGCGAGCCGGATCTGGGGGCTCGCGCGGCCGTGGGTTGTGGCGTAGCCGGCGAGCCAGGCCTCGACCAGCGGCAGGAGCCGGGGGTCGGCGGTGCAGCTCGTGGTCCCGAACAGCTGCGTTCCGAACGCGGTCGGAGACGAGCCGGGGACGGAGCAGGGAGCCCCGAAGTCGAGCACGACGATACCGCCGGCGTCGGGTTCGGCCGCGCCGTCGGCGTAGAGGGGACAGCCGGTTGTGGGGCTCGCGGTGCAGGCGGTGAGCGCCGTCCCGTAGACGTAGTAGGAGGCGGTGGCCAGAGGGGCCGGCGCCGCCTGCGCGGCTTGGCCCGAGCGCCCCAGGGCGTCAAGGGAATCCGCCCCGCCCGGGACGCCCCCACTCCGAGCCGCCGCCCTCCCGGTCCGGAGCGCGGCCCCCACCCCGCCCGCCACCGGCAGGACGGCGTCGGCCTGGCCGGCGACCGCGACCACGACCCCGGCGCGGCTCGGGGGCGGTCGGGTGCCGGCGATCACCCACGCCTGCGGACCGGTCCGCCAGCAGCGCCGGGGGTCCACCACCGCCGAGCTGATCGGGAGGTCGAGGCAGGCAACGCGCGGTGGGACTGCCGGTCCGGAGCCCGTGGGCTGGGGCGAGCGCACCGCGGTCGTGGCGGCAGGCACGGCCAGCGCGTAGAGGCCGACGCCCAGCGCCGCGACGACGGTCGCCAGGATGGGGGCGGAGCGGGGGAGCGCGGACGTTGGGGGGTGGCGGAGTGGGGGTGCCGACGTCACGGCCCCGGCGTCGCCGCTGGGCCGGTGCGATCATACGGCACCGATCGAACCGGGCCGGCCGCCCCGAGGGCGGCACCCCCTGGTGGATTCGAACCACCGACCTTCGCCTTAGAAGGGCGCTGCTCTGATCCGCTGAGCTAAGGGGGCCGTGCCGGCATTGTCCCGCGGTCGGCGCCGCCCTGCTCGGCCGCGCGCGGGGGTGGGCCCCGCCGGGGTGGGCCCCGCCGGGGTGGACCCCACCGGTCCGGTACGATCGGGGAATGGACGGGTCCGCGCCGCCGCCCAGCCTTCGGACCCGGGTCTACCTCGCCCGCCACTGTGACGTCGAGAATCCCGGGCACATCCTCTACGGCCATCTTCCGGGGTTCGGCCTCAGTGCGAAGGGGGTGGCCCAGGCCCACCGCCTCGGTCGAGCGCTGGGCGGCAGCCCCGTCGGCGTGATCGTGACGAGCCCGCTGCAGCGGGCCCGGGAGACCGCCGAGATCATCGCCGGGTACCGGCCCGGGGTGCCCATCGAGGTTGCCGAGGACCTGCGCGAGGCCGAGTTCGGCCGCTACCTCCAGGGCGTCACCTACCGGGACATCGTCTGGCGGCGGCCGCGCTGGTGGGTCCACATGGCCTGGCCGGGGCTGCTGCCCGGCGACGAGCCGATGGGAACGATGGCGCGCCGGCTCGACCGCCAGATCCAGCGCATCCTCGTCGAGCACCCGGGGGCGGGCGGCATCGTGATCAGCCACGGCGACCCGATCCAGTCCTACTGGGCGACCGCCGACCGTCGGCCGCCCTGGGCCCTCCACCGCCTCCAGTGCGCCAAGGGCGGGTACCTGGCCCTGGACTTCGAGGGGACCCGGCTCGCCGCCAAGCGCTACCGAGGCCCGGAGGAGCTCGAGCGGGCCGAGACCGAGCAGGAGCGACGCCTCCCGATCCACACCGCCTGAGGCTCCGACGCCACCGCCGGCGGCCCGGGCTCTCGCAGGCCCGGGCGGCCGGCGCCGGGGGCATCCCGGTCTGGTGGGGGGCCGGGCGCGGCCGTCTCCCCTAGCCCGGCGGGAGCTCCGGTGGCGCCCCCTTCTCCGCGGGGTCCTCCTCAGCCGGCCCCTGCGGCGCAACGGCGGCCCAGGCCGCCATCGGCAGCGGGCGGAGCCGGCGCCACAGGGCCCTGATCGGGTCGAACTCGCGGTCGGCGACCCGCTCCTTGAGGGGGATGATCGCGTTGTCGGTGATCTTGATGTGCTCGGGGCAGACCTCGGTGCAGCACTTGGTGATGTTGCAGTAGCCGATCCCGGCCTCGGCCCGAAGGAGCGGCAGCCGGTCGCGGGTGTCCTTGGGATGGAGCTCGAGCGAGGCGATCCGCACCAGGAAGCGGGGCCCGACGAAGCGGTCGGTCGCCCGGTGCTCGCGCAAAACGTGGCAGACGTCCTGGCAGAGGAAGCACTCGATGCAGCGGCGGTACTCCTCCACCCGGACGAGATCGGCCTCGGGGATGACGAAGGGGGCGGCGTCGCCCGCCGCCGGCGTGAACGGCGGGATCGTGGCGTTGACCTCGTAGTTCCAGCTCACGTCGGTGACCAGGTCGCGGACGATGGGGAAGCTCTGCATCGGCTGGACCACCACCTGGCCGTCGGGTCCGCCAGCGTCCTCGACCCGGGTCTTGCAGAGGAGGCGGGGCCGGCCGTTCACCTCGGCGCTGCAGGAGCCGCACTTGCCCGCCTTGCAGTTCCAGCGGCAGGCGAGGTCGGGGGCGCGGTTGGCCTGGATCCAGTGGATGGCGTCGAGGACGACCATCCCCTCCTGGAGCGGCACGGCGTAGTCGACCAGTCGCCCGCCGGTGCCGTCGCCGCGCCAGACCCGAACGGTGGCGGTCCGATCCGTGAGCCCGTCGTCGTAGGTGATGCGCAGGCTCTGGGGCGGCTCCTCGGCGGCGGTGGCGGGGGCTGGGGGGGCGAGCGTCACGGCCGACGCCCCCCGGCCGGCGCGCCGCGATGGCGCTGGGCGCGCAGGTCGGCGGCGTCGGCGAGCGCGGTCGCCGCGACCCGGGTCTCCCCCGCGGCCAGCTCCTGGAGCGGGGCGGGCATCGGCGGGATCGCGACCGGCAGGACCGCCATCTGACCGTCCCGCTGCCGGGCGACGAAGTTGAGCGTGCCCAGCTCGGGGTCGCGCTCCGGATAGTCGAGCCGCCATTGGGAGCCGCGGCTCTCGCGTCGCTCGATCCCACCGCGCACGATCGCCTCGCTCACGATCAGCATGAAGTGGACGTCGCGGGCGGTGCTCATCCCGGGGTTGTAGGCGGGGCCGCCCGGGACCGCCATCCGCCCCGCCCGCTCCCGCAGGGCCTCGATGGTGGCGAGGGTCTCGCGGAGCGAGGCCTCGGTGCGAGCGATCGCCGCCCCCGACTGCATCGCCTCCTGGAGCTCACGGTGGAGGGCGAAGGGGCTCTCCCCGCACTCGCGCTCCAGCGGCTCGAACACCATCCGCCACTCCGCCTCGGCCTGCAGCCGGCTGGGGGCGGGCGGGCGGCGCAGCGTGTGGGCATCGACGGCGGCCGCCTCCCCCGCCCGGCGGCCGAACACAAGGATGTCGCCCAGGGAGTTGCCCCCCAGACGGTTGGCGCCGTGGAGGCCGGCGGCCACCTCTCCGGCGGCGAACAGCCCGGGGACGGTCGTGGCCCCCGTCTCGGCCACGACGTTGATGCCGCCCATGGTGTAGTGGATCGTGGGCGCGACCTCCATCGGCTCCTTGGTGATGTCGACCCCGGCCAGGCTCGAGAACTGGTCGACCATCGACGGTAGGGCGCGGCGGATCGCCGACGGGCCGCGGTGGGTGATGTCGAGGAAGGCGCCGCCGTGGGGCGAGCCCCGGCCGGCCTGCACCTCCTTGAAGATCGAGCGGGCGACAACGTCGCGCGAGGACAGCTCCTTCTTCACCGGGTCGTAGCGGACCATGAACCGCTCTCCCTCTCGGTTGCGCAGGATCCCCCCCTCGCCGCGGACCGCCTCGGTGACGAGGATGCCGCGCGCGCCCGGCGGCCAGATCATCCCGGTCGGGTGGAACTGGACGAACTCCATGTCCTTCAGCTCGGCTCCGGCGAGGAAGGCCATCGCCGCGCCGTCCCCGGTGCCCTCCCACGAGTTCGAGGTGATCCGATACATCCGGCCCCAGCCGCCGGTCGCCATCACGACGCTGGCAGCCCGAATGAGCACCGGCTCGCCGGAGGCGCGGCGGTAGCCGCAGGCCCCGGCGACCCGGTCGCCGTCGGTGAGCAGGCGGGTGAGGGTGGCCTCCATCAGGACCCGGATCCCCTGCGTGTGGACCAGGCGGTCCTGACACGTTCGAATGAGCTCCAGGCCGGTGCGATCCCCGATGTGGGCCAGCCGCCGCCAGGAGTGGGCGCCGAAGGCCCGCTGGCTGATGAGCCCCCCTCCCGTGCGGGAGAAGACGCCGCCCCACTGCTCCAGCTCGATGACCCGGTCGATCACCTCCTGGCAGAAGAGCTCGACCATCCGCCAGTTGTTCACCATCGCCCCCCCGCGCATGGTGTCCCCGAAGTGGACCTCCCAGGAGTCCTCGGGGTCGACATTGCCGAGGGCGGCGGCGATCCCCCCCTCGGCCATCACGGTGTGGGCCTTGCCGAGGAGAGACTTGCTTGCCACCACCACCTGGCAGCCGGCCTCGGCGGCCGCGATCGCCGCCCGCATCCCAGCACCGCCGGCTCCGATGACCAGGACCTCGGTGTCGACCTCAACCGTCATCGCCAGGCCTCCGACATCGGGTCAGAACCCGAGGTGGGGGTCGGCGAAGACCCCGTACTGGAGCAGGTGGATGTACAGGTCGGTGAGGACGACGGTGGTGAGGCTCACCCAGGCAAAGACGCTGTGGCGCAGGTTGAGCCAGCTGGTCAGCCGCCAGAGCTGGAAGCGGGAGCGGGCCGCCCGGCTGCAGGAGAAGCAGGGGAGGCCGCCCCCGATCAGGTGGCGCAGCGAGTGGCACGAGAACGTATAGAGGCCGAGCGCCACGGTGTTGACCAGGATGAGGCCGGTCCCCAGCCCGATCCCGAGGTGGCCGTGATAGCTGAAGGCGTCGACCGAGTCGATGGCGAAGATCACGACGAAGACGATCGCCAGGTAGAGGAAGAAGCGGTGGAGGTTGGAGAGGATGAAGGGGAGCCGGGTCTCGCCGCGGTACAGCCGGCCGCGACCGGTGGGCGCCAGCGCGGCCAGCGCCCTCGGCTCCCGGACAGCGCAGCCGGGCGGGTCCTGGAAGAAGGCTCGGTAGTACGCCTTGCGGTAGTAGTAGCAGGTGGCCCGGAAGCCCAGCGGGATCCAGAAGATCAGCAGCGCCGGGGAGACCGGGATCCGGCCGCCGGCGATCAGCGGCGAGTAGAACGGCGACAGGTACTGGTGATAGCTGTCCTTGTGGAAGAAGACAATGGTCCAGAAGCTGTAGGCGCCGAAGAGGGTGAGCCAGAGGGCGACGTTGGCGGGGTAGATCCACCAGCGGTCGAGCCGGCCCAGCGCCCCAGCCGGCACCGCCCGGGCCGGGGCGGCCATCAGCCGGCCATCACCCGCATCACCTCCCGGACCGCCTCCGCCGATCGCTCGAACGCCGCGCGCTCCTCCCGGGTCAGCTCGACCTCGACGACCTCGACGATCCCCTCGGCGCCGAGCTTGACCGGCACCCCCATCACGACCCCCTCCAGCCCGTACTCGCCCTGGAGCCGCGCCGCCGCCGGCAGGATCATCCGGCGGTCGAGCATGATCGCCTCCACCATCTGGGCCGCCGCGGCCGAGGGGGCGTAGTAGGCGCTGCCGGTCGTCAGCAGGCGGATGACCTCCGCCCCGCCGTCGCGGGTGCGCTGGATGAGCGCCGCCAGCCGGTCCGGGGCGAGCAGCCGGGCGATCGGAACCCCGCCCACGGTGGTGAGCGCGGCTACCGGGACCATGGTGTCGCCGTGCCCGCCGAGCACGAAGGACTGGACGCTCTGGACCGAGACCCCCAGCTCGGCGGCGATGAAGGTGCGAAAGCGGGCGGCGTCGAGCACGCCCGCCATCCCCACCACCCGGTGGCGCGGCCACCCGGTCGCCTGGAGGGCGAGCTCGGTCATCGCATCCAGGGGGTTGGTCACGACGACGAGGACCGCCGAGGGAGCGCTGGTGGCCACCGCTCGGGCCACCTCGCCGACGACGCGGGCGTTGGCGAGCACGAGGTCGTCCCGGCTCATCCCCGGCTTGCGCGCCATCCCGGAGGTGATCACGACCACCCGGGATCCCTCGATGATCCGGTAGTCGGTGCCGCCAACGACCCGGGTGTCGTAGCCGCGGATCGGGCCCGCCTCCTGGAGGTCGAGCGCCTTGCCGGCGGCCAGCCCCTCCACGACATCGACCAGGGCCACGTCGACCGTGTCCCACTCGACCAGCCGCTGGGCGACGGTGGCCCCCACGTTGCCGGCGCCGATGACCGCGACCCTGTCCCGCATGCGCCCTCCCCGGCCCTGTCCGCTCGACGCGGCCTATGCTCCCGATCTTAGCGACCCCGCCCCCGGCCGGCCCAGGGGGCCGATCGCGGAGTCGGGCCCGGCCCGCTCAGCCGCCGGCGCGGTCGGCGGCCGAGGCCCGGCAAGCCGCCACCGCCCGCCAGGCGGCGGCCCGGCCCTCCCAGCCGCCGACCAGGACCTCCTTGTCGTCCTCGAGCTGCTTGTAGGTGGCGAAGAAGACCTCGATCTCCCGCAACCAGTGGGGGGCGAGATCGCCCAGGTCGTGGATCTCGTCGAAGCGGGGGTCGCGGGCGAGGACGGCGAGGAGCTTCACGTCCTCCCCGTGCTCGTCGGCCATGTGCAGAAGGCCGATCGGTCGGGCGATGAGCCGGCAGCCGGGGAAGGTCCCCTCGTCGACGAGGACGAGCACGTCGAGCGGGTCGCCGTCGGCGGCCAGGGTGTCGGGGACGAAGCCGTAATCGGTCGGGTAGTGGACCGACGAGTGCAGGACCCGGTCCAGCCGGATCACGTCGGCCCGGTGGTCGTACTCGTACTTGTTGCGGCTGCCCTTGGGGATCTCGACCACGACCTCGACCGAGCCGTCGGGCACGGGGGGTGGGCGCACGGATCCAGTATCAGGCCTGGCGCCCCTGGAGGGCGGGCCCCGGCCCCCCCTACCCGCCGGCCGGCCCGGTGGCGGCGGCCGGCTGCGCCACCTTCGCCGCGGCTGTGACCGGCTGCGGGAGCGCCGACCGCTGGACCCACACCGCCACCTGGCCGGAGGTGAAGGTCCGGGCATAGCCGCTTGCGAGCAGGCTGCGGATCTGGGGCCGGGCCGACAGGGTGTCGGCGGTCGTGACCACGACCGTGGGCCGGGCCAGGTCCACCCGCCGGGTCACCGCGGCGGTCCCAAGCCAGGCCTGGTCGACATAGATGGCCGGGGTGGGGAGCACCGGGCGCAGGTTGGCGAGGACGTAGTCCCAGGAGTCCGCCGACCAGACCACCGCCGTGCGGTCGGTGAGGTGATTCTGGCGCAGCCAGCTCGCCGCGGCGCCCTCCCCGTAGGTGCGCAGGTCGAAGGTGTCGGCGTAGGCGACCGGGGTCACCGCGCCCACCAGGTGGCCGACGAAGTTCTGGTAGTAGACGGCGGTGAGCGGCACCGTGTAGAGGAACTTCGTGTGGGCGTGGAGGATCCCACCCCAAAGCGCCAGGGGGATCATCACCGCCGCCGCCAGCGGGGCCCGGCTGGAGACGAGCCCGGCCCGCACCCGCCGCACCAGCTGGTCCCAGGCGGGCAGACGGGTGCCGGCGAAGAGGGTGAGGAGCGGGACCACCATCGGGAGCGAGAAGAAGACGTAGGGGCGGTTGGCGAGCGTCTCCACGATCAGGACCGCCGCCGCCCAGATCCAGATGAGCAGGCGGCGGGGGCTCCCCCGCCGGCCGAGCACCGCCCCCGCCACCAGCGCCGACACCTCGGCCACCCGGGGGAGCAGGGTGATCGGCGAGAACGGCAGCGAATGCTGGGTGTAGGTGACGAAGGAGGTGACCAGCAGGAAGGCGACGTTGCCGATCCCGGCGGTGGCGGCGTAGGGGGCGATCGCGGCCACGACCAGCACCGCCGTGGTCGTGAACATCGCGAGCAGCTGCCGCCGCCCCCGCCCCGCCGGGAGCACGAGGAGCCACAGGCTGGCCGCCCCGAAGTCGGCGAGCGCGGTCTGCTGGTACAGGATGGCAACCGCGAAGAGGACGCCGGCGAGCACGCCGACCCGGACCTGGCGGCGGCGTGATCGCGCCCGCAGGGCGAAGAGGGTGACCACGATCCCCCAGGCGGCGGGACCGACCAGGAAGTTCTCGGGCAGCGCGAGGTCGCCGTTGAGCAGGGGCGATCCCAGCAGCACCGCGGCGACCACCGCCGCCACGGTCGCCCGCCGCTGGCCCCAGCCCCCGCGCACCAGGGTCCAGGCGGCGAGCAGGGCGGCGAACCCGGTCGCCATCGAGAGCAGGTGGATGCCGAGCTCGCCGGTGCCGAACCAGCGCAGGGCCGCCGCGTAGGTCCAGAACAGCAGGGGCGGCTTGTTGTTCCAGACCGTGCCGTAGAGGGTGAACCCGTGGTTCATCAGCCAGGCGGTGGTCGCGTACCCGGCCTCGTCGGTGTACCAGTGCGGCTCGAACAGCGAGGGCAGGCGCAGGGCGAGGTAGATGAGGACCGCGATCCCGAGGCCTCGCTCGCCGCCGGGGGGCGCCAGCCCGCGAAGGCCCCGCCCGATCCCGGCCCCGGCGCGGCCGGCGCGGCCGAGCGGGCCGCCCCACCCGGTCGTCAGC
>DAHUZI010000027.1 GCA_027306595.1 Candidatus Dormiibacterota bacterium
TCCTGCGCGCCCCAGTGACGAGCGGGCGTACGCTGTGCGAAGGCGGGGCAAGGAGGTGACGCCCGTGGCCATGGCCATCATCTGGCTGATCGTCGCAATCGCCTTCGCCGTGGGCGAGGCGATGACCCTGGCGCTCTATGCCATCTTCGTGGCGGCGGCCGCAGCCGCCGCCGCGATCGCGGCCGGGCTGGGCGTTCCGCTCGAGTGGCAGGCGTTGGTCTTCGCCCTGGTCGCATTGGGCGGAGTCGGCCTGGTCCGGCGGCCGCTCACCCGCGCGATGCGGCTCCGCCAGGGGAGCGGCCTCATCTCCGGCGCCGCCGGCCTGGTGGGCGAGCAGGCGGTGGTGATCCGCACCGTCGGGGACCCCGTCTCGCCCGGACAGGTCCGGATCCGCGGGGAGGACTGGCCCGCGATCACCGAGGACGGTCAGCCGATCGAGGCCGGCCACGCGGTGCTCGTGCTCGACCTGCGCCAGGCGCGTCTGCTCGTAACCGCGATCTGATCCGTTGTCCCCGTAGGAGGTTGTCCCAATGGCCGGCATCATCGTCGCCATCGTCGTCGTCGCCGCCGTGGTCATCCTGCTCGCCCGGACCGTTCGGGTGATCCAGCAGGGATCCAACGGCGTGATCAAGCGGCTCGGCCAGTTCCACACCGTCCGCCCACCGGGGCTGGCGGTCGTGATCCCGTTCGTGGACCAGATGGTCCGCGTCGACATGCGCGAGGTGCCGCGCACCGGCGACCGCCAGGACGTCATCACGAAGGACAACGTCAGCGTCGCGGTCAACGCGACCATCTTCAGCCAGGTGGTGGACGTCAAGCTCGCCCTGTTCGATGTCAGCAACTACCAGGTCGCGGTCGACCAGCTGGCGCGCACCTCGCTGCGGGCCGTGTTCGGCGGGCTCACCCTCGACGAGGCCCTCAGCGACCGGGAGCGGATCAACGCCGAGCTCCAGCGGCACATGGCGCCGGCGGCCGAGAAGTGGGGGGTGCGGCTCAACCGGATCGAGATCGTCGACATCCTGCCCCCCCAGCAGATCCTCACCGCGATGGCGCTCCAGAAGGAGGCCGATCAGCAGAAGCGGGCGGCCATCCTCAAGTCGGAGGGGGAGCAGCAGGCGGCGATCAACACCGCGAGGGGCCAGCGCACCGCCGCGGTCGAGATCGCCGAGGGGCAGAAGCAGTCCGCGATCCTCAAGGCGGAGGGCGACCGGCAGGCGACGATCCTTCGCGCCGAGGCTCAGAAGCAGGCGGCGATCCTGGAGGCGGAGGGGCACCGCCAGGCCCAGTCGCTGGACGGCGAGGGGCGTGCGGCGGCGATCGGTTCCGTCTATCAGGCGATCCACCAGGGTGCACCGACCCCCGAGCTCCTCGCGGTCCTCCAGCTCGACACCCTGGGCCGGCTGGTGAGCAGCGACAACGCCAAGGTCGTGGTCCCGGTCGAGACCGCCGGCCTGCTGGGGGCCAGCCAGGCCCTGCGGACGGTGCTCGCCGAGGTTCCCCCGGCCTCCACCGGCCCCAACGGCCAGGCCGGCGCGCAGGTGGCCGAGACCGTCGCCCGCGCCGCCGGCGGCACGGGCCGCGGGGCGGCCGAGGCCCCGACCGGCGGGGGACGGGCGGCGCGCCCCCGCTAGCCACAGGGGCGAGCGCGGTCCGCCCCACGCGGGAGGTGGGGGGCGTCGCCGACGGCGGTCGGCGGGGGCACCGGCGGCTCCCGGCGATTTGACGCTCCCACGGACCCCGCCGTACGCTCGGGCCCTCGCGGCCGGCCCCCGCGGCCGGGCCGTCCCGTGGTCGCGGGGGCCACCCACCCACGATGCTCGCCCTTCGGGCGCTCAGCCTCGCCGCCGGCGTCTGGATCGTCGTCAGCACGCTCGGGAGCGTGATCCGAACGGTCGTCATCCCCCGGGCCACGCCGTCCCGGATCTCGACGGTGCTCGAGACGCTGACCGAGCGCACCGCTACCTGGATCGCCGACGCGACCCCAACCTACGTCGACCGCGACCGTCGCCTGGCGTACGCGGCGCCGGCCTTTCTCGTCGTGCGCCTGGTGGCCTGGATCGGGCTCCTCGTCGGGGGGTTCAGCCTGGTGCTCTGGCCGCTCATGGCGGCCAGCCTCGGCGACGCGGTCCGGCTGAGCGCGAGCTCGTTGTTCCCACTCGGCTTGGCGGTCGCGACCACCGCCCCCCAGACCGCGGCGGTCTTCCTCGAGACCGCCGCGGGGGTGATGGTCGTGGCGCTCCAGATCGCCTACCTGCCCACCCTCTACGCGGCCTTCAACAAGCGGGAGACCCTGGTCACGCTCCTGGAGAGCCGCAGCGGCTCGCCGCCCTGGGGGCCCGAGATCCTGGCTCGGCACGCCCTGATCGACAACCTCGACAGCCTGGCGGGGCTGTACCGCGACTGGGAGACCTGGGCGGCCGATCTCGCCGAGAGCCACACGAGCTACCCGCCCCTCCTCTTCTTCCGCTCCCCCCACCCGCTGCGCTCGTGGGTGCTCGCCCTCCTCGCCGTCATGGACGCGGCCGCGCTCCAGCTGGCGCTCACCCCGCTGACGGCGCCGGCCCCCGCGCGCCCCTTCCTGCGGATGGGGATCGTGTCGCTCCGCGCGCTGGCCCGGGCGGCGGGGCTGGCGGTGGACGAGGACCCTCGTCCGGAGGACCCGATCGAGCTGACCGAGTCGGAGTTCCACGACGCGGTCCAGCGGATCGTGAAGGCGGGCTGGGTGCTGGACCGGCCGGCGTCGGAGGCCTGGGTCCACTTCCGGGGCTGGCGGGTCAACTACGAGCAGGCCGCCTACGCCCTGGCCCGCCGGGTCGACGCCCCCCCGGGACCCTGGTCGGGCAGCCGTCGGGGCCGGATGCAGCACTCGATCGTCCCCGTCCGCCCCCCCCACCGCGAGCCGACCAGCGAGCTGCGGGAGGTGAGCGCGCTCACCCGGGAGCGGCAGCGCCTGCGGGCGGCGGCCCACGGGCCCACCGCCACGGCCGAGCCCGCGGACCCGGAGGTCAGGCCTCCTCAGGCACGATCGTAAGGAGCTGGACCTGGGGCTCCACGGTGGGCGCGAGCGCCACCGTCACCCGGGCGGTCCCCCGGGTGCCGCGCAGCCGCCACTCGCCCCGCAGCCACCCGATCGCGACCACCTCGTCGACCGCAACCAACTCCCCCAGCGCGTGCCGCAAGGCGGCCATCTCGGCGCGGCGGCGCTCCAGCGAGCGGTCGGCGAAGAGATTGCCCGCGGCGAGCCGGCCGGCCTCCCGATCGTCCCACCCGCGGTACAGGGCTGCAACCCAGTCGCGGGCGGCCAGGAGCCCGGGGCTCGGGGCTGAACTCGAGGCCGCAGGGCGCCGGTCGCGGCCAGGGCGTCGAAGGCGGCATCGACCGCCTCATGCACGGGCGCGTACGTGATGTTGGCGAAGCCGATCACGCCGACGCCGTGGTCGGGCAGCCAGCGCACCCGAGAGCCGAAGCCGGGCAGCCCCCCGGAGTGCGCCACTGCCATCCCGTCGCGGGGATGGAGGGTCTCGACCAGGCCGAACCCGTACGCGCAGGGCAGCCGCCCGGTCCACCCGGGATCCGGCCAGAGGAGCCGCTGTCCCTGGTGCATCTCCCTTAGGGTGCTGCGCCGGACCGGCCCGGTCTCAGGATCGTCCCGCGGAGGCCAGGCGTCGAGGTGGAGGGCGACGTACCGGGCGAAATCGCCGATCGTCGTCCACAGCCCGCCCATCGGACCGAAGGCGCCATCGCCCAGCGGCGGCTCCTCCACGAACGCTCCCTCCTCCCATCGATACCCGAGGGCTCGGCGGACCTCGGGGACGTCGGCGGCCGCAAGGCCGCTGTCCGCCATCCCGAGCGGCCGAAGGACGGTTTCGGCGAGGACGGCCGGGAACGGGGCGCCAGCGGCCCGGCTCACCAGCCGCCCCAGCAGGGCGTACCCGAGGTTGGAGTACTCGTAGGCGGTGGCAGGGGGATGCTGGAACGGCACGCCCCGCTCGAGGAGGGCGCTGAACGCGTCCGAGTCCATGGCCAGCTGACGATCACCCCAGGGGTCGTCGGTCACCAGCCCCGCCGACATCGTGAGGAGGTGGCGGACGGTGAGGACGGGGCTGTCGACGGTTGGCGGCCGCAGCCCCGCCGCCTCGGGGACGTGCGCGGTCACGGGGTCGTCGAGCCCGAGCCGGCCCTGGTCCCGAAGGGCAAGGCAGCAGAGGGCGGTGAGGCTCTTGGTCATCGAGGCGATCCGGAAGATGGTGTCGGGGCCGGCCGGGCGGCCGGTGGCAACGTCCGCCGTCCCCACCCCGCCCGCGTGCGCGAGCTCGCCGTCGACCACGACCCCGTAGGCGAGGCCGGGGGCGTGGACGCGCTGGGCGAACTCCCGAAACACCCGGTCCACGTCGGGAAACGCCGCCGCCAGCTGGCGCGGCCGCTCCGGGTCCTCGAAGCGGGGCCGGCCGGGCGCCGTCGGAGCCCCGCTCACGCGTGACCCTGGGATCCGCCGCCCGGTCCGCCCGGCCCGCCGGGGGGCGGCGTCGGCGTCGGTGTGGGCGTCGGGGTGGGCGTCGGCGTCGGCGTCGGCGTCGGGGTGGGCGTCGGCGTCGGCGTCGGCGTCGGGGTGGGCGTCGGGGTCGCGCCCGGAGGCAGGGGCGACGGCGTTGGGGTCGCACCCGGGGGAAGGGGCGTCGGCGTCGGCGTCGGCGTGGCCGCCGGCGTGGGCGGGGACGGCGTGTAGAGGGGCTGGATGATGTCGATGGGCGCGCTCGTCGGCGAGGGCGTGGGGGTCCGGCGCACATGCACCGCCCGGGACCTCGGGGTGGGCGAGGGTGTGGGGGACGGCGTCGCCGAGCGGCGGGCGATCGGGGTCGGGGTCGGGGCGGCGGTCGCAGTCGGCGACGGGATCGGCTGGGTCGGATTGGGCTTCGACCGGTGGCGCCGCGGGCTGTCGCGGTGGGCAGCGGGGCCCGCCTGCCCGCACGCTGCGAGCACGAGGGCGCATAGACCCGCCAGGGCGGGTCGCGGAACTCGGTTGGAGATCGTCATGGGAGGTTGGCGGGGCCGGCTGGCGGGGCCGAAATGCCACCGGGACTATAGACCAGACGCCAGCCGGGCTCGGCAGTTACGCGACGGGGCGGGACCCTGCGCGGCCCATCGGGGTCGGCCACCCCCAGCCCCTGGCGCTCCCGAGCTGAGGCGCCCCCCGCCTGCGGGCGGGCCGGGCGGCCTCGTCCCCAGCGGCTGGCGGCGGTTGGGCGCGCGGTCGGGCTCGCGTCGGGGAGGTCGTGGCTCGGCGGCGGCGCCATCAGCCCGTCGGAGGTCGGGCCCCTCGCAGGTCCCACGCTGGGTCCGAGCGCGATCGCCCGCTGGAGGGCCGCCGCCCGTGGACGGGTGGCCTCACCCGGCCCGTCGAGGACACGCGGGGGCGTCGCGATCCGCTCGGCGAGGGCCACCTCGAGCGGTCGGCGGTCGACGTGGGCCGCGGCGACCCGCGTCAGTTGGCGGCCCCGGCCGCGGGAGCGGGCCGGGCGAGGAGTGCGGGAGCATGGGGGGCGCACCTGACGGGATGGGTCGCTCGGGGATCGGGCTCAGCCAATCGGGGATGCCCCGGACGCGCTGGCTCCGGCGGGTGCCGAAGGCCGAGGTGGACCTTTGGCTGCGCGATCGGGTGACGCTCACCGAGCGCGAGAACCGGGAGCTGCGTCAAGCCAACGAGATCCTGAGCGCGGCGACCAGGGCCTCGCCCGGGAGCTCGACCCCGAACCGCCGTGGTCGTAGCGCGCGTCACCGAGCACGCGGTCCAGCGGGGGTTGCATCCGTCTTGGAGGGGCTGCAGGGCACCAGTTCCCCTCCTTCTGCGCGGCGACCGCCCGGCCGCCGACATCCCAGGTGGCGTCAGAGCGGGGGCTGAATCCCGAGATCCGACGGACGTGGCATGGGACCGTGCGGGTGGACGTGGCGGAGACCACCTGGGGCCAGTCCAATCGGGAGGTCGTGGAGCGGGTCCGCTGCACGGCCGAGCGCTCCGTGGGCCGGCTCGGGCCGCTCAGGGTGACGCGGGGGACCATCCCATGCATCACGATCGCGGACGAGAGGGGATCGATGCTGCCCGCCCTACGATGCCGCCGCCTCGATGCGCCCGAGGCGCATCAGCTACGGGTGCCTGGCCTGGCCGACGTGGGGATCCACTCCGGCAGGGCGGGCATCGGGGTGTTCCTCTGTGCCTTCTCGCGCGCGGGTGGGCTGAGACGCCTCGCGGTCGCTGCGGGCATGGCAGCTCCGTCCACCACTGAGGACCGCGCAGCTCGTCACCTGACGCCTCGCTTCCCCGAACGCCGGACGCGGCCGCCGCCGTGAGCTGAGCGGGGTCGACTCGGCCCCGCCGCGAGACGAGGCGGGTGGAATCGGTCGACGACCCAGCCAAGGTTGAGTCGATCCGCGAGAACGGACCGTGGCGACGGCTGTACGGCGCCGAGCCCGCCAGCCAACCGGTCGCGAGTCGGCCCGCCGAGACCGGCACCCGGTCCGCTCCTCGAGCGCGTCCGTTGCGATCTCAGCGCCACATCGCGCGACCCCGCCGATTCCCTGCGCATCGCCGGCATCCTTCACCTCGACGACCGCAGGCTCGCGGGCTGCAGCTGGGTGCGCAGGGCGTGGTAGCGGGAGGCGCCGATGAGTTGCCGGGATGCGACCTCGATAAGAACCATAGGGAGCAGGCAGGCGACGGTCGCACTCGAAGCCGTGACGATCAGGGATCGCATGGCGTCGCCGATCGTGTGGACCGCCGCGGGACCGCCGTCGCTGGCGAACAGGCTGAACGCCGTTCGGAGCACCACCCCGACCGTCAAGAACGTGGCAGCCAGCGGACCGAACTTGGCGTAGATCCCCCGGTCGGTCGGGTAGACGCGGGTGAAGGCCCCGGCGCCGTGCCGAACATCACACCGAGGACGACACCGCCGAGCACCAGGTACACGTCGTTGCCGGCGGTGGGGATGCCCTTCAGGTAGGCGAAGAGGAAATACACCACGATCGCTACCGGCAGGCCCAGGTTCCGGAGCGTGAGCCGTCGGCCTCGAACCTAGATGAACACGGTCGCCAGCACGACGGAATCGAGGATGTATTCGAGCGCGTTCATGGCCGGGTGACCCCACCTCGACGCGACTCGTCTCCGCCCTCCTCGGCGCCGAGGGCGTGCGTCACCGCGGGCGCCATCCGCCGGTCACTCACCTGTCGCAGCACGGCCCCGAGCAGCGGCGCCGGCCCGCGACTCGCGTCACGCCGGACATCGACGACTGAGCCCTCCGGCGCCGCCTTCAAGGTGGCTCTGCAACGACCGAGCCTGCCGCCCCCGGGACCGCCAGCCCGCCGCCTCCGACACGCACGTCGACGCCGGCTCCGAGGCTGGCCCGCAAGCGGACGAGCAACTCCTCGTGAGTGACAGGCTCAGTCAGCGCCACCCAACTCATCTCGCCTCCTGTGTCCTCCCGTAGCTCGTCCTGATAGCAGAGATGGCAGGGTGGGCTCCCACTCGGATCGAGCGCTCGAAGGTGGGACGAGAACACCCACCGCCTGATGCGGATTCCATTCGGTGTGGCACCGGATGCGCTCGCGATCCGCCCCAAACGGCCGGGGATCGCCTCGCAGCAGCTGCGCGAGTCGGCAGTGCTGCTCATCGTCTGGGTGCGAGTGCTGCATCGCAGCCGGTTGGACTTGGCCCAGGAGGAGAGAGCCAAGGGCTACGCGACGAGAATTGGGCCCGTGCACCCGCAGCTGCTCGCCTCGCGTCGCGCCCATCGGGCAGAGGCACTGCTGGTGGCAGCCACGGCCCCCAGCCGGCTTCCACCGGCCCCTGACCGCGCGGCTGACTCCTGGCAGCCGATCGCCCGCCCCCACCGGCGGTGGCGCCCGCGTGCCTGCGGGGTTCGATTCCGGGCCCGGCCGAGGGCCGTGTGGGGTCGTCTTGCCCTTCCGATCGTCAGCTGAAGCGGTCCGAGCAGCTCGAAGACCCCTCGTGAACCCCCTCCAGGGCCGGCCGGCGAGACTCCAGTGACTCGCCGGAGAAGACCCCATGTCGGGGCTGCCGGACTCGAACCGGCGCCCTCCGCCTCCCAAAGGCGGCGCGCTACCAACTGCGCCAAGCCCCGTCCGGGCGGATGATAGCCGATCGGTTTCGAGCGCGATCCGCACCCGAGACGGCTTGACGGACCGGTGTGCGCCCGCCATGCTGGCCCGCGAGCCCGGCCCCTCCGCAGCCGTCGACGATCGCACGCGGGCGGCGGCGGGATGGTGGAGGGACACCGATGACGCCAGACCGGCCCGGCAGGACGCAGGCGCCGGCCCGGGGCGCGGACTCGCCGCGGCGGATGCCTGCCGACGGAGGCGATGGATGAGCGGTCGGATCCTGGTCGGGACTGCGTCGTGGACCGATCACGACCCCTTCTACCCCCGGGGCGTCACCGGGACCCAGCGGCTGGCCTGGTACGCGCGCCACCTCCCCTACGTCGAGATCGACTCCAGCTTCTACCGCATCCCCTCTCCGCGCATAACCCAGACCTGGGCGGACCGCACCCCCCCGGATTTCATCATGGACATCAAGGCCTTCCGCACGATGACCCTGCACGAGCGCCAGGCGGGGCGGCCGGTCCCCCCCAGCCCCGAGGACATCGGCGCATTCGAGGCCGCGGTCCTGCCGCTCCGGGAGAGCGGGAAGCTCGGCGCGATCCTCTACCAGTTCCCGCCCTGGTTCACGGCCGCGCCGCAGAGCTTCGACGAGCTGGCGCGCCTGCGCGACCGTCACCCCGAGGACCGGGTCGCGGTGGAGTTCCGGCACCGCTCCTGGGGGGCGCCGGAGGTGTGGGAGCGGGTGACCGACCTCCTCGCCGAGGCCCGCCTCACCTACTGCTGCGTCGACGAGCCGCAGATCGGGTCCGGCACCATGCCGCCGCTGCTGGCGACCACCACCAGCGAGCTGGCCATGATCCGGCTCCACGGGCGCAACGCCCAGACCTGGTACCGGCGGGTGGAGCGCACCGGGCAGCGCTTCGACTACTTCTACCCGCCGGCCGAGCTCGAGGACATCGGCCGGCGGGTCGAGCGGCTGGCCGCCTCTGCCCGCGAGGTCCACGTGTCCGTCAACACCAACCGCGTGAACCAGGGGCCCGTCAACGCGCTGGCGCTGGCGTCGATCCTCCGCCTGCCGTTTGCGGACCCCGCCCTGCTCGCCGAGCTGCGGGCCGCCCCCGGCGACGCGGCCGGCGGCGGCGCCTGACCCGAGGCCGCCCCGCCCGGGGGTCCGCCGGCCCCGCGGCCGGCGGCCGGTGAGGGGGCTCACACCGACGGCAAACGGCGGCCCAACCTGGCCCGGTCACCCTGGAGCCATGGCCGATCCCCCGAGCGACCCGCACCGCCCCCGCTCCCCGCCGGCGCCGACCCGACCCCGCCCCGACCCGCCGCGCCGCACGCGGCGCGGCCCGGCGCCGTCCACCCCAAGGAGGGTCCCTCGTGCCTTCGATCGCCCGCCCCCGATTCCGCACGCTCGCCCTTGCCGCCGGCCTCGTGGGGACCGGAGCGGCTGCCGGGCTGACGGTCGCCAGCGCCAGCGCCCCGGTCGCCCCCGCGCTGGCGGCGGCGACGGCCCCCCACCCCGTGGCCAGGCCACCCGGGCACCCGTGCCCCGCCAGCCCGGGCGCGCCC
>DAHUZI010000129.1 GCA_027306595.1 Candidatus Dormiibacterota bacterium
CGCGGCGGCGTCCTCCATGCCGTCGCCCGCCTCAAGGCCTCGCCTGCGCTGGTGCTCGGGTTTTTCCGCGATCCCGACCTGGCCTACATCTACTGCGGGTGACCGCCAGCACTTGTCCCGTAACCCGCTTGCTTCTTAGTACCTCTGCCGTTTCCGCCTCAGGTGGGGCCAGATAACTCTGCCGAACCCAGCCCCCAGGCGTCCCAGCTCACCCAGCCGCTCCCCGGTGCCGCCCCCCGCCGCCAGCACCCCGGCGATGGCCGCCTCTCGGGTCACGCTGGGCGCTACTCTTATCCCCACGGCGTAGTCCTCCTCGGTGGACGTCCAGACCTACCGCTGGAGCCTACGCCGCTCCTCTTTTACAGCGCTACCGGGACGCTACCAGGGCGCACCCTCTGCCGAGGAGGTGGCCACCCACAGGTCCGTGTCGTGGCTGAGACGGTGCTCGGTGTCCCGGCGGCGCTCGGCCCGGGAACGCGGTTCGGCGGTCATGCCCGAGGTTCAGCAACCCTGGAGCAGTCACGGCGGCCACCCGAGATGACGCGCCTTCTGCCCCCCCGCGTCCGTCGGTCCCCCAGGCACACCGGTGATGAAGACCATGGCGGCACAGGCAGTGCGCTCACCCTCAGCTGACCGCCTACTCGACCACCTTGGCTACCTTCGCCTCATAGGCCAGCGTCAGTTCCATGAGCGCGAATGAACCTCGTCTCCATCTTGAAGCGGCTGTCTGGCCAGCTACTCAGCGCAGTTCCCTGATGCGGACCAGGTTGCCGGCGGGGTCGCGGAATGCACAGTCACGTTCACCCCAAGGCTGCTCGCTCGGCTCTTGCACGACCTCGGCACCACTTGCCTGCACTCGCTCGAAGGTGCCGTCGAGGTCCTTGGTGGCCAGCATGATCCAGCCGAAGGTGCCCTTCGCCATCATCTCGGCGATGGTGTGGCGTTCGTCGTCGGTGATACCGGGGTCGGCCGCCGGCGGCGCCAGGAGGATCGACGTGCCAGGCTGGCCCGGCGGCCCGACAGTGATCCAGCGCATCTTGCCGGAACCGACATCCTTGCGGACCTCGAAGCCGAGGACGTCGCGGTAAAAGGCCAGCGAGGCGTCGGGGTCGGTATGGGGAAGGGGCGTTGTATCGATGCTCAGGTCCATGGTGGTCATGGTAGGAGTAGCGAGGCGGCAGGGGCTTCTCGATTCCTGACCGGTCTTGACACCTGTTTGGCTATGCACGGTGGGATCCCTGGTGAGACGCGCCTAGCTTGGCGCCGGTAGGCGCCCGGTGACATGCCGACCAGCTCGGTGAAGCGGGTGGTGAACGTGCCAAGTGACGACCAGCCAACAGCGAGGCACACCTCGATCACGCTCTGGTCGCCACGGCGCAGCAGCATCATCGCACGCTCGATGCGCCGGGTCATCAGGTAGCTGTATGGCGACTCGCCGTAGGCGGTCTTGAACTCGCGCGAGAGGTGCCCAGCCGACATGTGCGCGCCGCGCGCGAGCGCTTCCACATCGAGACGGTGCGCGTAATCTCGGTCGATCCGATCGCGGACGCGCCGCAGCCGGGCCAAGTTCCCCAGGCACTGCACGGCAGTAGGGGGATCCGGCTTCGCCGTGGGAAGCCCTGTTCGAGATCCGCTGGCCTTGTGCCTGGCTGGCAGGACCGCGTCGAACTCAGCACGAAGATGCCCGCAGCGGAGCACGTCGCCGCTCGGGCAGGCGAGGGCGTGGGTGAGACCCGACTCGAGCGCCCGGAGGACCACGATCCGCGCATGCACCTCCGCCTGCTTGGCCCGGAGCAGATCGTCCGATACGGGTTCGCCTTCCGTGGTCAGGAGTTGAGCGATCTCTTCGAGCCAAAGCCCGGCTCGTTGGCAGAGCGCTATAACGGCCAATCGGTCGATGGTCTCGGCTTCGTATAGGGCCTCCTCTCCACTCCGGAGAGGTTCACCACGGGACATTGATCTCGGGATTGGAGGCTCAGCCACGGGATCCGGTCAGATTACTCTTAGAGCATATCCCGAAAGCCTCGCGACCCGGCTGAACAGCAGCTGGGCGAGGGCCAGAGGCACGAACGCGAGATAGGGCTCCCGCTTCTTCGCCCATCGCACCAAGCCGCGCCGCGACCGGTTGCGCCGGTGGGCGGGCGCTCCCCCACCCACCGGCGGGGACGATCGCCGGGCCGGTGCCGCCGCCCGAGAGGGGCTGCGCCGCGGCGACTGAGGTCGCCGCTGTCGCCGCGGACGTCGACGGCGTCGTCGAGGTCCGCGTAGGCGTACTCCGTGTCCAGGCACCGGGGCTGGGGCGGGCGGCCACTCGGGGCCGGCCGGGCGATCACGATCGCGTCGAGGGGGGCCGCCAGCCACGGGGTGGCATGGGCGGTGGCGCCCGCGGCCACCCCTGCGAGGGGCACCCCATCGGCCGCGGTCAGCCGGCTCCGCTTCACCCCCTGGTGGCCGCGGTCCGTGGGGTTCGGGCCGACCGCGGCGTCGGCGCAAAGGCCCTTCCGCGGCGCCGGCGTCATCGCCCCATCCCGCGCCTGCCACGCCCAGCCGATCCCCCGCACCGCGTCGTACTCCAGCAGACCCGCCTCCCACCGTCGGCGGAAGAAGCCGGCCTGTTCCCGCGCGTGGCAGCGGCGGTGCGCGGGGCTGCTGCTCCACCACGCCCGCGGGATGGCGGTCCCCTGGGCCCCGGTGCGGAGGCCATAGACCATGGCGCCGACGATGCGGCGGTCCTCGGCCCGCGGCCGCCCCGGGCGCGGGCCCGGCGGGCCCGGCAGGAGGCGCGGCTTCACCCGCTCCCAGAAGGCGTCGTCGACTTCCCAGGGACCAGGACGCAGGGCCGCACGCCTGGGTCAGGGGGAACGCGATCGCCTTCAGCCTCCCGCCAATCGCAGGCTTTCGGGATAAGCTCTAAGCACCCCGACGGCCTTCCCGCCCTTATCAACCCCCTCACCGAAGGCCTCGCCGCCTGATGCCCAAGCCCCGAATCCCGTCTGCAATCTCCACCACGTCCCGGGACTTGACTAGCGACGGCTGCACCCGGCCCGGGACACCGCGGTCGCAACTCTAAGGCGCATCTCAGGCCAAGCCGGGCGGCCGGGGGTACCGTGGCGGCATCCGCGGTGCCGACCACTCGGCACCGCGCCGGATCGGACCCCATCCCCATGCCCAAGCTCCCAACCCGCCTCCTCGACCGGTCCAACCTTCGCCCGTGCCTGTGCCCGAACTGTCGTGCCGCGGAGACCGTCGATGAGCGCCGGCTGGGGGCCCGGCTGGCCACGGTTCGGCTCGAGATCGAGCGGGCGCGCGGCGCTGGCAGCTCCGCCCGCGCCCCCCAGGGGCCATCGCCGGTCGTCCTCGGAGGTGGCGCGTCCGCTCGGACCGTTGGTGACGGCCAGCAGTCCGGCGGCTGGCACCTGCGGGGCTCCGAGCAGGGGAGGCGACCCGCCAGCCCGGAGGCGACCCGGCTGCAGGTCCGCTGGCGACTCGCTCCCGCGGATCGCCGACTCGCCGAGCGAATCCGCGAACGCGCCCGGCTGTCGCCGCGCCCCTCGCGCTGATCCGCCGGTCGACCGGAGCCGGAGGCCGGCAGGCTCAGCGAGTCGCGGCCGGCCCGGCCCGGCCCGGGCTAAGACGACGGCGCGACGCGCCGGAGCTGCCGTCCCCACGGGCCAGCGACGGACGGCAGGTGCCCTCCCGAAGGTGGACCTGGCAGGACGCCACGGAGGACGTGGCTCCCCCGGCACCGGCCGCCACCGGACAGCGAACGGACGCGGCGGCGCGGAGGGCCTCCTGGGGATCGAGCCACGCCACCGACATCCCGGTTGAGAGTGGAGGGCCAACCGGCCGAGGGGGCCGGCGCGGGGGCGCGGGCGATCCGAAGTCACGACCGCCCCGGTGCGACCCCGCCGTTGGCGACCCCGCCGTAGGTGGCCCCGTCCTGACCGACACGGCTGACGGGCGCGCGGACGACGAGGCTCCCACGGTCGGTCGGCGCTGCGATCGCGGGGTTGATCTGCGGTTCGGCGCGACCGCGATGTCCGTGACGAGGGAGTCGCGCGCCGGGCGATCGTTCCCTCAGTCGGGACGGACTCGAAGGCCTTGTCGCGCGGTGGGCGTGCCAGGGACCGGGGGAGACGCCGGCGACCGGGAACCGCCGATGAGCTCGCGGGGGGCATGCGGTCGGTGGGCGGGAGTGGTGACTCGCCCGGAGGCGGGCTGACCGCGGTCTCGAGCGCAACGCCAGCAGCGATCCCGGCCGGGGCGTCGTCGTCGCCCGAGGACGATCAGTTCGGGTGGGCTGGCCGGTGAGGGCATGCGGTTCCGCCCCTGGCGCCGAAGCCGGGGCCCGGCGGCGGTTCGCTGGCGGGCGAGCGCCGCGAGGTCCCGAGGTCGTAGCCTCGGCCGTGTCCATCGGTCCAGCGCCGCGGGTCGCACGGCCCGGCCCCGCGGCCTGCCGCCGGTTTGGCACAGGGAGGGCAGCGGGTGAGGGCGACCGGACGGATCCTGATCTCGGTCGACATGGAAGGCATCGCCGGTGTCGCCGTTGGCTCGGACGTGACGCCGGGCACCACCGAGTACGAGCAGAACCGCCGCCTGATGACCGCCGAGGCCAGCGCCGCGGTCCGCGGCGCCCTGGCGTGGTCCGCCGATCTCACCGTCGCGGTGGCCGACGCCCACGGGCCGTTCTGCAATCTCCTCGCCGACGCGCTCGACCCGCGCGCCCTGCTGGTGCGGGGCCGGCCCCGCCCCCTGGGGATGGTGACAGATGTCGGCCGCGCCGACGCGCTGATCTGCGTCGGATACCACGGCCGCGCCGGGACCGCCACCTCGGTACTGTCGCACACCATCGCGAGCAGCTGCATCGCCGACGTGCGCTGCAACGGGCGCTCGATCGGCGAGATCGGACTCAACGCGGGGCTCGCCGGCCACCACGGGGTGCCGACCATTTTGGTCTGCGGCGACGATACGGTGGCGGCCGAGGCCCAGGCCCTGATCCCCGGCGTCGCCACCGTCTCGGTCAAGCGCGCGCTCGGCGCCAGCGCCGCCGAGTCGCTCCACCCGACCGAGGCCGGCCGGCGGATCGAGGCGGCGGTCCCCGAGGCCCTCGAGCGGGCGGGCGAGCTGGACCCGCTGCGGTTCCCGGGCGCGATCACGCTCGAGATCGACCTCCTGCGCGAGGGGATGACCGAGCAGCCCCTGCTCGTCCCGGGGCTCGATCGGATCGGGCCGCGGACGGTCGCCTACCACGCCCCCGACTTCGCCACCGCCGCGCAGGTGGTGCGGGCGGTCGCCATCCTCGCCAGCCCCCGGGGCTGATCCCGGACGCAGCAGCCCGGCCCACGGCCGCCGGCCCCCGGCCGATCCGCGGGCCGCGCCCCCGGACCCAGCCAGCGCTCGAGGGGTGTGGTCGCCGGGACGGCCGGGGTAGGTGCAGCGGCGCCGGCTACAGCTCGACGGCGACCGGCGCGGGCGGCAGGAGCAGGCGACCGGTGACGCTGCCGTGGGCGGTGCGGATCGCGACCACGAGCCACGCGAGCACCAGCCCCAGGTAGGAGATCAGCGCCCCCACCCCGAGCAGGGCGGAGCCGGTGATGAGGGCGAGGGCGGAGGCGCCGGTGACGCAGGTTCCGACCGGGAAGGTGAACGACCACCAGGTGAGGGAGAAGGGCAGGTGGTCCCGGGCGGTCCGCAGGGTGATCGCGGCGGCGATCACGGACCACAGGAGGGCGAAGCCGAGGACGGGCACACCGTAGAGGACGCCGGCCGCCTTGAAGATCCCGGCCTCGGTCGCCGGCAGCGCGAGGTGGGCGGCGACCCCGAGCAGGTTGGCGGCCGTGACCGACTGCCCCAGCGGCCCGAGCACGATCCACAAGGTGGGGATCAGCCGGGCCTCGTCCGTCTTGTACAGGGCGAGCCGCTGCCAGATGAGCGTGATCACGACCGCCGAGGCGACGAGCGCGACGCCGAACATCGCGTAGCAGCCGAGCACGAAGTCGAGCCGCAGCTGCCCTGCGGGGACAAACGGGATCAGCAGCGCGCCGGTCGACGCCGACACCATGGGCGGGACGATCGGCATCAGCCAGCCGCCGAACGCGCTCTCCGGGCGGACGATGTGGCGGGTGAAGGTGAGGTAGGGCAGGCTCGCCGCGGTCGCGATCCCGCTCACGGTGCCGGCGAGCCAGAGCACCCAATCGACCTCGACGGCAAGGTGCCGTCCGATCACGTCGCTGCCGACCAGGAGCGTGGCGGCCCCGACCGTGAGCAGGGCCATCGGCACCGCTCCGAAGAAGTGGGCCATCACCTGGTCCTGGACGTGGCGTCGAGCCCTGGCCGGGTGCCGGGCCCAGCTTGCGATCGCGGCGCCGCCGAGCGTGGCCAGGAGGGCGGCGGCCAGAGCCCAGACCAGGATGGCGGCGCCCCGAAGCCCGGGGAGCTGCACGGGGAGGCGGGCGGCCGCCACCGCGACGATCCCGGTGCCCATGACCGCGGCGAACCAGTTCGGGGTGAGCCCAGCCACCGGCTCACGCTCGAAGAGCTCCCGCGATCCCGCGGGCCGCCGATCCGAAGCGTTCGCGGCAGCACGGGGCGGGGACGGGAGCGCTCGGGGGCCGAGCTCGGTGCCGACCGGCAGGTCCATGAGATCCAGCCTTGCCCAAGCGGGCTGGGACCGGTAGGGGCCGTAGACTTGCTGGGATACAAGGTTGATTGGTGAGTGAGGCCCACCGTGCTCAGCCCCCGGATGCCCGCGCTGACGGCGCTCGAGGTGTTCGTGACCGTGGCCGGGGCCGGCAGCCTCAACGCGGCGGCGGCCGAGCTCGGCGTCAGCCAGCAGGCGGTGTCCGCGCGGATCGCCTCGCTGGAGCGTCAGGTCGGGGTGCCCCTCGTCTCGCGCACGCCACGGGGCTCCTCCCTCACGGCGACCGGCGTCCTCGTCTCGGAGTGGGCCGACCGGCTGCTCGCGGCGGCCAAGGAGGTCGACTCCGGCCTCGCCGCCCTGCGCTCGCACCGGCAGACGACGCTTCGGGTCGCCGCCAGCCTGACGATCGCCGAGTACTGCTTGCCCGAGTGGCTCGTCGACCTGAACGCGGACGCCAAGCGGCGCGGGCGGCCGCCGGTCACAGTGGACCTCGTGGTCGCCAACAGCACGACGGTCGCCCGGTTGGTGCAGCAGTCCGAGGTCCACCTCGGGTTGGTCGAGGGGCCCGCCCCGCCGAGGGGGGTGCGCCATCGGACGATCGGCCACGACCGCTTGGTCGTGGTGGCGGCCGCGGCCCACCCGTGGGGTCGACGGCGCACAGCGGTCACCGCGACCGAGCTGGCGCGCACGCCGCTGGTTTCGCGCGAGCCCGGATCCGGCACCCGCCAGGCGCTCCTGGCGGCGCTGCGAGGAACACTCGGGCCCGACGTCCAGCTCGCAGAGCCCGCCCTAGCGCTCCCCACCACCGCCGCCGTGCGCAGCGCCGTCATCGCCGGCGCGGGACCCGCCGTCGTCAGCGAGCTGGCGGTGGCCGATGACCTCGCCGCCGGCCGGCTGCGGTGCCTGGAGGTCGCCGGCCTCGATCTCCGGCGCCAGTTCCGAGCCGTTTGGATCGGAGCACCCCAGCCCGCGGTCGGCCCGGCACGAGACCTGGTCAGCCTGGCCCGGCGCTGGGACGCCGCCCTCCAGGTGGGAGGCCCAGCGGTCGGCCCCTCCAGGACCCAGACGTGCTCGACCGACACGTTCATGCCCGTCGACTGATCCCGCGTCGCGCTCCCCACCACGGAGGAGCTGAGCCGCGGTGTCCAGTGGCGTTGGAGACCTGCTCGGCCGCAGCCCCCTGGCACGGTCCAGTGGGCCGGTGCGGCGGCGCAGGGACCGCGTCCCCACGGATTCGAGTGGGGCGACGCCGACCGTGGGTCGAGGTCGCCTTCGAGCGGGTCCACCTCTCCGCCGCGCCCCGCCGCCGTTGCGGGCGATGGCTGCCGTGCCCGGTCGTCGATACTGAACCGACGTGGGCGAGCTGACCGCGTCCGAGTGCCCCCTGGGCGCTGGCGCGCCCCCCCGCCAGCCCGATCGACCCAGACGGGGTGGCCTCAGCCCCGCAGCCGCGCCCCCGGCCGCCCCGAGCCGGCCCCCCGGCAACGTCGAGGCCCGCCAGGGCGGCGCGGCCCTGCGAGTGCCCGGTGGCCGAGGGCAGCGCCGCCTCGGGTTAACCAGATCCGCCAAGCCGTCGCCCCGGGGGAGCGGGCCGCTGTGAGGATCGAGCTGCGGTGCGCGCCAGACTGCCCAAACGTCGCGGCCACCCGCCGGCTCCTCCAGGCCTGCCTGGTCGAAGCCGGGCTGACGGCGATGGTCCGCGAGCGGGAAGGAGCCTGGCCGTCGCCCACGCTGCTGGTCGACGGCCGGGACGTGATGGGCGCCCCTCCCACCCGCAAAGCCTCCTGTCGTCTGGACGTGCCCACCCGGGAGCGCATCCTCGCCGCTCTGCAGGGGTTCGCGGGATGAGCGGGCGGAGTCTGCGGGCCGCCAGCACCCGTCCGTGATTGCCGCAGCGGGGCTCCGCCTGCTGGCGAGCGCACGGCCCTGCGGACCGAGGGGCCTCCCGTGAGGTGGGTCACGCGGGAGCATCCCCACACCGATCGGGTCGCGTGTCCGTGGCTCATCCGACGGTTCATCGATCCCGACGCCGAGATCCTGTACGTTCCCCGCGAGGATGTCCGGGAGGTCGCCGCCCGCGAGGGGGCGCTCAGCTTCGATGCCCCCGGCGCCCGGTACACCCACCGAGACGGGCTCTGCACCTTCGAGGTGCTGATCCACGAGCATGGGATGACCGGCGATGCGGCGCTCGCCCGGATGGCGCGGGTCGTCCACGGCGCCGACATCGCGGAGGAGCGCGACGCCACCCCGGAGTCACCCGGGCTCGACGCCATCGCCCGTGGCTTCATGGCCCTCGGCCTCACCGACCAGGAGCAGCTCCGTCTCGAGCTGCCGGTCTACGACGCACTGTACGCCTGGGCCCAGGAGCAGGTGTCCGGGGCCTGATCCGCCTGCGGCCGCAGGCGCGCGACGGGCGGGGGGCAGTCCCTTGGGCGCCGGGCCTCGTGGCCGGTGCCACCGCGGAGCGCCAGCCGTCCCCGGCGGGAAGTCGAGCGAGCGTCGGTGGCGGGTCCCGCCTCCCCCCCACCGGCGGCCCGCGGCTGAGGGCTTGGGCGTTGCCAGCACCGGGCGCCGTGCCCCCCCGATCAGGCGGGAAGGGACAGCTCGCCCGACCTGGTCCCCCTGCCAGGCAGGTTGACAACCAGCCGGGTGGCGGCTATACCTGGGGCGGCTCCAGACGCTTCGAGAGGGGAATTGATGGCGGGTCTGAAGCTGGTCGCGCGCGAGCCACCGGTCGCTCGTCGTGTGGTGGACCAGCTCCTCGACGGCATCCGGGACGGCCGGTATCCGGTCGGGGGGCTGCTCCCCAGCGAGCAGGAGATCGCCCAGCTCTGCGGCGTGAGCCGGCCCTCGGTCCGGGAGGCGCTGAGCGCCCTCCAGTTCGCCGGGTACGTCGAGGCCCACAAGGGCACGGGGACCGTCGTGGTCCGCTCGGAGCCCGAGCCGCCCCGGGCCGAGGACCCGCCCCGCGACGAGGGGGCGACCGCTCTGCTCGCCAGGCTGGAGGCGCGCCTCGTGCTCGAGCCGGAGGTGCTGGCGCTGGCCGCGGCGGACCCCGACCCGGTCGCGCTCGACGCCGCAGCCGAGCTTGTCGACGGGATGGGCGTCGCGATCGCCGATCCCGACCTGCGGGCGCGGACCGATCGCGGCCTCCACGCGGTGATCCTGGCCAGCTGCCGGAACGCCGTCCTGCGCGAGCAGGCGCTCCAGCTCCTCGACGTCGCGACCCACCCCCACTGGCGGGTGGCGCGGGAGCGGGCCTGGGCGGGCGGCGACCTCCCCGCCCTGTGGGCCCAGCACCATCGCCGGATCGTCGAGGCCGTGATCGCCGGCGACCCGGCGGCGGCAGCGGGCACGGCCCGGGCGCACCTGGAGTCGGTCGCCGCCAACCTGCGCGACCAGGGCGACCTTCCGGCCTCCGAGCGCCGGGAGCTGACCGCCGTGCTCGAGCGCTCCGCGCGGCGGCGGGCGCCAGCCGGGGGTGTCCCCGGCGACCACGAGACCATCGTCCCGCGGCCCCCGGCCGCCACCGCGCCCGGTCAGGCGCGGACTGCTCACGGAGAACAGTTGGCATGACGGACCGGCACAGCTACCTCGAGCGGCTCCGCTGTCCCCGCTGCCGCGAGACGCACGACGCCTCGCGGCCGCACAACCTGTGCGCCTGCGGCTCGCCGCTGCTCGCCGAGTACGACCTCAGCCAGCTCGGCCGCGCCCTCGACCCCCGCGAGCTCGTCAGCCGCCCGTACGAGCTCTGGCGCTACCACGAGCTCCTGCCGGTCGAGGACGCCGGCGCCGAGGTGCGCCTGGGCGAGCCCGTCACCCCCCTGGTCCCGCTGGCCGTCCTCGGGGCGGATCTGGACCTGCCCGGACTCCTCCTCAAGGACGAGGGCTACCTCCCCACCGGCACGTTCAAGGCCCGGGGCGCCGCCGTCGGGGTGAGCCGGGTCGTTGAGCTCGGGATCGACCGGATCGCCATGCCCACCAACGGCAACGCCGGGGCGGCGTGGGCCGCGTACGCCGCCCGGGCCGGCCTGCCGTGCCTCATCGTGATGCCCGAGGACGCCCCCGACATCACCCGACGGGAGTGCGTCGTCACCGGTGCGGACGTCTTCCTCGTGAACGGCCGGATCAACGATGCCGGCCAGACGGTGGCCAAGGTGGTGGCCGACGGGGCAGCCTTCGACGTGTCGACCCTCAAGGAGCCGTACCGCCTCGAGGGCAAGAAGACACTGGGACTCGAGATCTTCGAGCAGCTCGGCTGGCGGGCGCCCGACGTCATCGTGTACCCGGCCGGCGGCGGGGTCGGCCTGCTGGGGATCTGGAAGGCGGCCAAGGAGCTCCAGCAGCTGGGCTGGCTCACGGGCTCGCTGCCCCGCATGGTCGCGGTCCAGGCGACCGGCTGCGCCCCGCTCGTCCGCGCCTTCGATGCCGGGGCCGAGGTCTCCGAGCCCTGGGTCGGCGCCAACACCATCGCGTTTGGCATCACGGTGCCCAAGGCGATCGGCGATCGGCTGATCCTGGAGGCGGTGCGGGAGAGCCAGGGCTGCGCCGTCGCGGTGGACGACCCCGCCATTCTCGCCGCCCATGCGCAGATCGCGCGCCGGGAGGGCCGCTTCATCTGCCCGGAGGGCGCCGCCACGCTGGCCGCGGCGCAGGTGCTCCGGGCCTCGGGCTGGCTCGGTCGAACCGAGCGGGTCCTCCTCATCAACACCGGGACCGGGCTGAAGTACCCCGGCACCGTGTCCGCCGACCTGCGTACGCTGGAGCCGGGCCAGGCCATCACCTGGCCCCAGGGGAGGGATCGAGCATGATCCGGTTGCGACGTCTTACCAGCCTCGGGGCCGCAGCGGCGGCGGTCGCGGCGCTGGTGGCCGCGGGCGGCGGGGCGGGCGCCCAGCTGTCCAAGACCCTCGCCTACCGGGGGACGGTCACCTACGCCCAGCCCCCCGGCGGGGCGCCCAACTTCATCTTCCCCCTCTACCCGCTCGCCTACTACTCGGGCACCAACATCCACATGTTCCAGCAGATGATGTACCCGCCCCTGTACTGGTTCGGGAAGAGCGGGCAGCCAGTGGTCAACTACCGGCGGAGCCTGGCGGGACCGCCGGTGTACTCCAACCAGGGCCGCACCGTGACCATCACCCTCAAGCATCAGGTGTGGTCGGACGGCCAGCCGATCACGACCCGCGACATCCAGTTCTGGATGAACCTGCTCATCGCGAACAAGGTCAACTGGGGCGCCTACGTCCCCGGCGCCTTCCCCGACAACGTGACCAAGATCGCCTATCCCTCGGCCACGACGTTCCAGCTGACCTTCAACCGCGCCTACAACCCGGGCTGGCTGCTCTACAACGAGCTGAGCCAGATCACCCCCATCCCCCAGCACGCCTGGGACAAGACCTCCACCAGCGGGCGGATCGGCAACTACGACCGCACCCACCGAGGGGCGGTCGCGGTCTACACCTACCTCTTCGGGCAGGCCAAGAACCTCAGCACCTACGCCACCAACCCGCTCTGGAAGGTGATCGACGGCCCCTTCCGCCTGTCCGCCTTCCAGCCTGCAACCGGCTACACGGTCTTCGTGCCCAACACCCGCTACGACGGCGCCGATCGCCCCCATATCGCCAAGTTCATCGAGGTCCCCTTCACCAACGACACCGCTGAGTTCAACGCCCTGCGGGCGGGCCAGCTCGACTACGGCTACCTGCCGGTGCAGGACCTCCCCCAGCGCCAGCTGATGGCGGCCCGCGGCTACCGGCTCGACCCCTGGATCCTGTGGGGGATCAGCTACTTCCCGATGAACTTCACCAACCCCACCACCGGCCCGATCTTCCGCCAGCTCTACATCCGCCAGGCGATGCAGCACCTCATCAACCAGCCCCAGTACGTCAAGGACATCTTCAAGGGCTATGCGGTGCCCACCTACGGGCCGGTGCCGATCCGGCCCGCCAACCCCTTCGTCACCGCCTACGAGAAGGACAACCCGCTGCCGTTCAGCGTCTCGACGGCCCGCACCCTGCTGCGCACCCACGGCTGGAAGGTGATCCCCAACGGCGCCTCGGTCTGCGAGACCGCCGGCACCGGGCCCAACGCCTGCGGGGCCGGCATCCGCAAGGGAACGGCCCTCAGCTTCACCCTCATGTATGCGGCCGGGGTCGTCACCGTGGCGGAGGAGATGCAGGCCCTCAAGTCGACGTTCTCGGCCGCCGGCATCGCCATCGCCCTCATCACCGCCCCGACCAACACCGTAATCGCCGACGCCACCCCCTGCAACCGCAAGACCGGCAGCGGCTGCCACTGGGACTTCCTCAACTGGGGCGGCGGCTGGGGGTACTCGATCGACTACTACCCCTCCGGCGGTGAGATCTTCGCCTGCGGCGCCAGCTCCAATCCCGGCGACTACTGCAGCGCCACGACCGATCGCTACATCCAGCAGACCCACGTCGGGCTGGGCACCCAGTCGATGGCGACCTACGAGAACTGGCTGGCGAACCAGGTCCCGGTCCTGTGGTCCCCGACCGAGTCCATCCAGCTCTCCGAGATCAGCAACCGGCTCCACGGAGCGGTCCCGCAGCCGGCCGTCCGCTACGAGATCACCCCCCAGGACTGGACCATCAGCGGCTAGCGCGACGGGCGGGGCGGGGCGCCGAGGCGCCGCGCCCCGCCCATCCGGTTCCGAACCCTCCAACCGCCGTCGGAGAACCACCAGGGCGTGGGCGCCGGGGCCGCCCACCGCCAACTCGGGAGACACCATGATCGGTCGCCACCCGCCTCGCGACGCAGCCCGCTGGCTGCTGCCCCTCGCGCTCACCGGTGTCCTGGTCGCCTCGGCGCTCGGCGCGATGTCCGCCCAGGCGGCCTCCGCGAGCGGCACGGTCCGCTTCGCCCTCCCCCCCGCCACCACCCCCAACTACATCTTCCCGATGATGCCGGGGGCCGACTCCAGCAACGCCAACTCGTTCAACCTCCAGCAGCTCCTGTTCCGGCCGCTCTACTGGTTCGGGAACGGAGCCAGCCCGGTGATCAACTACAAGCTCAGCCTCGCCGGCCCCCCCGCCTTCTCCCAGGGCGGCCGGACGGTGACGATCCACCTCAAGCCGTACCGCTGGTCCGACGGCAGCCCGGTCACCAGCCGCGATGTCGCCTTCTGGATGAACCTGCTGGTCGCCAACAAGCAGCAGTGGTTCGCCTACGTGCCCGGGGCGTTCCCCGACAACGTGGTCCGGACCAGCTACCCGAACGCCTCCACCGTGGTGATGACGTTCAACCGCGTCTACAACCCGCAGTGGATCCTCTACAACGAGCTGAGCCAGATCTCGCCGTTGCCCCAGCAGGCCTGGGATCGGGAGCGGGCCTCGGGTCCGGTCGGGAACTACGACGAGACCCCAAGCGGGGCCGTCGCCGTCTACAAGTTCCTCAACGTCCAGTCCACCACCCTGTCCACGTACGACACCAACCCCCTGTGGAAGGTGGTGGACGGCCCCTTCCGGCTGGTGCCGGGGAGCGGCTTCGACCCCACCAACGGCTACACGGTGTTCGAGCCCAACCCCAGCTACTCGGGGCCGGTGCGGCCCCGGATCCGCCGCTTCATCGAGGTCCCGTTCACCAGCGACACGGCCGAGTTCAACGCCCTGCGGGCGGGAACCCTCCAGTACGGCTACGTCCCCCAGCAGGATCTCTCCCAGCGCGGCTACCTGGCCAAGCAGGGCTACGCCATCTCGCCCTGGTACTTCTGGGGCTTCGACTTCGTGCGCATCAACCTCACCAACACCCGGGTGCCCTACGTCCGCCAGCTCTACTTCCGCCAGGCGATGCAGCACCTCATCAACCAGTCGTCGATCATCCACGACGTTTACAAGGGGTACGCCTACCCCACCTACGGGCCGGTCCCGACCCAGCCCCCCAACCCGTTCGTCAGCCCCTTCGAGAAGGACAACCCCTACCCGTACAGCGTCAAGGCGGCCCGCCAGCTCCTCACCGCCCACGGCTGGACGGTCCGCTCCTCCGGCACCAGCACCTGCAGCCAGCCGGGGACCGGTCCCACCGACTGCGGCGCCGGCATCCGCCGGGGCCTTCCCCTCACCCTGACGATCCAGTACGCGACCGGGACGGTGACCGCGGACCAGGAGATGCAGGCGGTCGAGTCCGCCTTCTCGCTGGTCGGCATCCGGGTCACCCTGCGACCGGTCCCCTTCGACCAGAGCGTCGCGATCGCCCCCTGCAACCCCAAGACCGGCAACAACTGCCAGTGGGCTTTGGACTGGGACGGGGGCGGCTGGTCGTACTCGCCCGACTTCTACCCCACCGGGGGCGAGATCTTCCTCACCGGCGCCGGCGCCAACAAGGGCGGGTACAGCAGCCGCGTCAACGACCGCAACATCATCGCGACCCACGACAGCCGCAGCGCCAAGTCCCTCTACACCTACGAGAACTACCTGGCGGTCCAGCTGCCCGCCTTGTGGCTGCCGACGGCGGCGGTCCAGCTGTCGGCCATCAGCCGCAAGCTGGTGGGGGCGACCCCCCAGAACCCCAACCTCAACATCACCCCGGAGGCCTGGTCCCTGCGCGCCTGAGCCGCAGCCCTTGGCGGGGGCGGGCCCGCGCGCCCGCCCCCGCTCACCCCACCGGCTCGCCCTCGTCCTGGGGCATCGCGAACGGCTGGGGGTCGGCGAACCGGCGCAGGACGTTGGCGGTGATCCGGGCGACGGGGTTGGCGTAGCCGCGGTGGGGCAGGGCGTCGCACCACCCGATCGACCCCACGGAGAACACCGCCCCGCCCCCATCGGTCTCGAAGAAGACCAGGTCCGCCTGCACCGTGCCCCGCTGGTCCATCGCCGTGTATCCGCGAAACCCGGTCGCGCTGGCGAGGCGGAGCGCGTGGAGGGGGGTCCCGGAGGTGCAGTCGACCCCGTCGACCTCATAGGCGGCGCAGCCACCGGGCCAGGGCCCGAAGTCGCCGACGACCTCGTCGTCGACCCCAGCGAAGACGAACGCGGCGCGGGGGTCGTGGCGGTCCGGCGCGACCCGGTAGGGGCGGCCACCGGCGAAGCCCATCCGGGTGATGTCGACGCCGAGCAGCTCGCGGGTCCGCGGCCGGCGGTGGCGCCATAGGCCGCCGGGCTCCCCGGTGCTGGCCAGGTGGTCCTCGCCCGGCGCCCCGTCCCACAGGCCTGCACTCGGCGACCGGCGCCGGTGCTCGATCGCGCTGGGGGCGTCAGGTGGGACCCCGACCACCCCGGAGCAGCCGTTGCCCCCGAGGTAGGCGAGGCGGCCGCCCCCCTCGAGGAAGGCGGAGACCGCCTCGATGCCCGCGCTCGACCAGTACTCCGGGTGGGAGCCGGTCACCAGGGTCCGGTGCGGGCGCAGAAGGCCGGCCCCCTCCTGGTGCAGGTCGTGATCGGTGATGACGGTGTAGGGCAGCCCCAGGTGGTCGAGGAAGGCCAGCAGCTCGAGGTCCGGTCCGAGGCCGTGCGGGCGCCCCGTCAGCCAGTAGCGGTAGCCGGGTCGAAGGTTGAGGAGCGGGCGCCGCCAGTCTGCGTAGGTGACCCCGCTGCCGTCGCGGTGCCAGTTGTAGAGGCTGAGCAGCCCGGCCTCCCGCGCATAGCGGTCGGCGCGGGCGCCACGGTGCGGGCGACGTGCGGGGGGAACGGCGGCTCGTTGGCGTAGGCGAGGTAGGTGAATGTGGGGAGCAGGACGGCCAGCGGGCCGCGACTCGGGCCTGACGCGGCGCGGACCACGAACGGGACCCAGTCCCTCGCGCCGGACAGCGCGGTCAGCTCCAGCGCGTGCACACCTTCCTCGCACCCGGGGGGGATCGGCAGCTCGACGGCGGCCGGCCAGCCAGCATCGCCCAGATCGTCGCTGTGGAGGTGGACGGCGCCGTACTCCTGAGGGGCCGCCCGCCAGTCGTGGGTCCGCCCGGTCCAGTTGTGCCCGGTCACGGCCCGCACCGGTCGGTTGACGACCCGGCCGGGGGCACGCCCCATCGCGTCGGCGACCTGGGAGTCGCCGGGCGAGCGACCGAGCTCCCAGCGGCAGAGCGGATCGATCCTGATCGGTCGGTCCGCCGCCAGCGAGTCGCAGTCCGCCGGAAGGAGCGCCGCTCCCCAGGCGGCCGGCTGGTCGACCTTTCCGTCCCAGGGCCCAACGATCTCGCCATCGGCCTCGATCCGCGCGCCCATCACCCATGGGGGGGCGAGGACCTCCCACCCGCCAGGGAGCGGCCAGTTTCCGGAATCGGCCGCCCCCCGCAGCGACCGCTGCTCCAGGCGCACCTGGGCCCGGTCGGGGTCCAGGCTCAGCGCGACGAAGGTCCACCGCCGCCGAGGGAGCGGCGCGCCGAGCCCGCCGACGGCGACCGGGCCGGTACCCGCCCGCCGCTCCACTGCGAGCCGGCAATCGGCCCGCAACGTCACGACGAGTCCGGCGGTCGACGATCCGGTGGCGAGCACGGTCGCGGCCTGCCCGACGCCACCTGTCGGGTAGAGCCAGAGGGAGAGCGCCCGGGCCGGGGGCGCAGGGGGACTCCCGGCCCCGTCGACCACCAGGTACGATCCCTGCCGGAACCGGTGCGGCGCGGCCGGACCCGAGGCGGTCGGTGCCCCCGCAACCGGCTCGATGATCGGGTGCGGGTGATCGGGGTGCCCCCCGAGGTGGCGCAGCCGGACCAGTCGCACCGCATAAGGCTCCGACGCGCTCACCCGAATCGGCACGCGCTCCCCGGCGCGGACGGACGGCCAGTCCGTGTAGCCGAGGAGGCGACCGCACCCCCGCGCGCCCGGCGGGTGGCGACGCCCTCGAGGCGGCGTCCGACCCGCCACGCTGTCGGCTCCCGTCCCTCCGCCCAGCCTAGCTCGCGATCGTCCAGCCCTGGGGATTCAGCAGGATCAGCGGCGACTGGGGCGTGGCCCCGTGCAGTCGCGTCGAGATGGCCGAGATCTGGTACGGGGGGAGCGGCTCCCAGAACACCGGCAGCTGAAGGGCGAGGTAGGCAGCATAGCGGTGCATGGGCTGGTAGCCAGTGCGCTCGAGCACCGATCCCATCAGCTGGTCGGCGGTGGGATTGGAGTAGGCACCGAGGTTCTCGAGCGCACCCGTCGCGAAGAGGACGTCACCGGATGGAAAGGCGCCGAAGGCGTAGGTCCAGCTCGGATAGCCCCAGTCGGCCATGCCCCACTTGCAGCCGACCCCGGTCTTGGCATCGCAGGGGAGAACCTGGGTGAACAGCGTGTTGTAGGGCGTCTGGACCAGGGCGAGCTGAATCCCAACCTGCCCCAGCGCCGACTTGAAGGCTTCCATCTGCTGGGCCAGGCTCAGGTCACCGGTGGCGTAGACCATCGTGAATGCCAGCGAGTCCCCGGCCTTGATGCCGGTGCCGCACCGTCCGCGCCCGCTCCCTGGGTGGAGGCAGCGGTCCGTGCCGCCGCTGGTCAGCGACCAGCCGTGGCCGCGGAGCAAGCCCCTCGCGGCGGCCAGGCTGGACGGGTAGGGGTTGCGCTGCTCGCCGCTGCCGGCGAAGGGGTTGGCGGGCTCGCGGGGACCGGCCCGCCGGGCCTGGCTGTTCTCGGAGCTGCCCGGCGGCGTCGGCACATCGAGGGCTCGCCCGGGTCCCCGGGTCAGGCGGGGGGCGGCAGCTCCTCGCCGGGGAAGCGGCTGATGACGACCAGGTAGTAGAGGACGGCGAGGACGATCAGCCCGGGGAGGGCGTTGCTGACCGAGTAGTAGCCGATCCCGACCACGACCTCGCCGAGGAAGCCGATCGCCAGGGCGTAGATGACGAGCGGCTTGCCGGTCCCGTCACCCTGGGACATGCGCCAGCCCCCGGCCAGGGCCATGCCGGTGGCGATCAGGTTGATGGCGAGCCCGACGAAGGCGACGCCGGCGACCCCAGCGAACCCGGCGGCGGCGTAGAAGGCGCCGACCGAGAGCACGCCGAGGACGCCAACCACCTCGAGGAGGAGGCCGATCCCGGCGAGGATCGCTACCACCAGCCCGAGGGTGCGGGCGTTCACGTTCATCTTGATCGGCGGGTCCTTGGCGAACGCGGGGTCGGTCAGCATGGTGCGAAGAGGTTCCATCGCGATCTCCTGATGGGGCGCACCGAGCATGCGCCCAAGCTGGCTGGAGTTGCGGCGATTCTGGGCGCCGCCGGTCCCAAGCGCAATGGGGTGTCGTTCTCGATCCCGGGCCGATCCGCCCCCGCGGTCGGGCCGGGCTGCTCCGAGACCCCTTGGCCGACGCCGGTTCCCGCTGACCGGGTCGCCGCTTCGGTGCGGGCGGCCCTCGCGCTTGCCGACACCTCCGCCCCCAGTGCGCATAAGGTGGCGCTCGTTCCGCGATCCCCCGACGGGTGGTGGTGCCGGCGATCACCCTGGGCGAGCCTCGGCTCGGGGTCCTCACCGCGCTGGATACGACGACGCGGCCCCGCCTTGAGACCCTGACCCCGGTCGAGCGGCTCGATTCCACCGCAATCGACCCGTCGGTCGCCGCCGCCCGGAGAACGCTTCGCCTCGCGCCCCGAGGCGCCGGCCGCCGGACGCCCCTCAATGATGCCTGGATCACGGCGACCGCGCTAGCGCACGCGCTGTCGATCATCACGCAGGTCGCCGTCTGCGACGGCGGGTCCGGCCTGGCGGTGATCGCGATTGGATCGCACGCGCGTCGTGGGGCCCGGGCGGCGGGGAGCGCTCAACCGGGCGGTCGGCGGCGCCCGGCGGCGCCCGAGCATGGGCCCCGGGTGCCCGCCGGCCCCCGTTGCGGGAGGATGGCGGCACCCGCCGCCGGATCGGGTGGAATCGCCCAGCTCTAGCCGGCGGCGCCCACCCCGCGGCGGCGCGACCCTGGGACCGTGACCAACCCGCTCTTGGCCCACTGGGGCCCCGCCGCGACTGTCCCTGTGGCCGGCGGCCAGGCGCCGCTCGCCAGCGGCCGACCCGGCTCCCACCGCCTCCCAGCCCGCGCGGATCGGGGCCGGCCGCTCACCGCCCCGGGGCCGGCCGGCGCCGGGGCCCTGCCTCCGGTGCTTCCACCCCGGCTGGTTCGGGGCGGTGATGGCAACCGCAATCGTCGGGGTCGACGCCTCGCTCAACCCCGGCCACGCCAGCCCGCTCGCGGGGATCGCCCAGGACGTCGCCCGCGCCATGTCCGCGCTGGCAGCCGTGCTGGCCATCGTCCTCGGCGTCCCCTCCGTCGTGCACGGATCCGCTATCCCTCCGACGCCGCTGTCGACCTGCACGACCCGCTGCTGAGCCCGCTGTATGCCACGGTCCCGCCGGGCTCCTGGTGGTCGCCGTGGCGGCCGCCGCGATCGGGCCTGAGCTCCTCCGCCGAGGCGTCGCCGACCAGCTGGTCCTCTGACGCGCCTGGGTGGCGATCCCGCTCACGTTCGTGGTCAGCATGCTCATCGCCCACCTGCTGTTCGCGCACCGGAGCCTGGTGCTCGAGTCGGTGAACGGCGCCTGGATCATCCCCCCAGTCGCCACCATCATCGTGCCGGTGGTGCTCGCCTCCCTCCTGCCGGGGACCGCCCCCGCCACTGGCCGACTGCTGCTCCCGATCGGGTACGGGTTCTGGGGGATGGGCTTCCTGCTCTTCCTGCTCATCCTCGGGCTGCTCCACGACCGGCTGGTGCTCCACCCCCTCCCGGGGGCCGCGCTCGCTCCGTCGCTGGTGATCCCGCTCGGCCCGGTGGACGTGGGGACCGTGGCCCTGCTGAAGCTCACGGCGGCGGGCGGCGCGCTCTGGCGCCCGCTGGCCCCGACGGTGGGTGTCGTCTCCACCGTGGGCGGCACCGCCCTGTGGGGCTTCGGCTTCTGGTGGCTCGCCTCCACCCTCTCGCTCCTCATGCGCTACCTGCGCAACGGGCGGCTCCCCGACCGCCAGGGCTCGTGAGCCTCCACCTTCCCCGTCGGCGCCTACACGGTCGCCACCCTCGCGTTGGCGCAGGCCTGGCGGCTGGGTGTCCTGGAGGATGCAGGCGCGGCCCTCTTCGGGCTGCTGGTTCTCCTCTGGCTGGTGGTCGCCGGGCGCACCCTCCGCGCCGCCCAAACCGGAGAGGTCTGGGCGCCGCGCCTGCGACCCCGGACCGCGCCCGCCGCCGCCCCCGCCCCCGCCGCCTGACTGGGTGCGGCCCCGACCTCCGCCCGCCTGCCAAGGCCGCACCCCGCCACGTGCGGTCGTAGACGATGTGCCCTCCGGACCCGTCGTCGGGCCGGACGGCCAGGTCCACCGGAGTGCCACAGCCCTCGTCGGGGGTCCCGGAGGCGTATGGCAGCCCAGGTCGGTCCGCCCCCGGGCCGGGACCGGGAATATCGCCGCCCCTTGACGGCCCCGTTGGATCCTTGTCCGAGGGGACGGAGCCTCCGCGAGCGAGGTACCGTCAGGAGTTGTGGAAACTGCCGGCGAGGACCCGCTGATGGCGGGGACGATGGCGGCGTAGCCTCCAGGGTGAGGTACCAACTCAAGGCCCCGGCAGTCGAGGTCACCTGGAGGCCACGCCGTGTTTCGGCAACGCTATCAGGTTCTCGACCCGACGGCCCCGGTGCCGGTGCCCGACGATCGGCTGGAGCAGCTGGTGCGCCGGGGGGTACAGCGCCTCCTGCAAGCCGCCCTGGCGGAGGCGATCGCCGACGACCTCGGCCGCGGGCGCGCTGAGCGCCGGCGGGCGTTCCGCGGGCGGGTGAGCGACGTCCCCGCGGGCCAAGCGCCCTTCCAGTCGGCCGTGGTGAGCCGGTGGCAGCGCCGCTCCCGGACCCAGGAGTGGCGGCTGGTGCGGCTCTACCTCGAGGGACTGGCCAGTGGCGACTTCGAGCCGGTGTTCTGCGCCCTGGTGGGCGAGACGGCAGCCCTGTCGCCGACCAGCATCGCCCGGCTCCAGGCGGAGTGGCAGGCGGAGGACGACGCCTGGCGGCAGCGTCCGCTGCCCGAGCACATCGTCTACCGGTGGGCCGACGGGTTCTATCTCAACGCCGGCCCGGAGCGCGACACCCTCGCCGTCCTGGTCGTCCTCGGCGGGCATGGGGACGGTCGCAAGGAGCTGCTGGCGATGGCGGAGGGCTATCGCGAGGACACCCCCAGCTGGGCCGACGTGCTGCGGGACCTGAAGACCCGCGGGCTGACCGAGCCTCCGCTGGTTGCGGTTGGCGATGGCGCGCTCGGGCTCTGGGCGGCGCTGGACCAGGTGTATCCGACCACCCGGCACGCTCGGTGTTGGAATCATCGAGCCTTGAACCTGTGGGCCAAGCTCCCCCAGTGGCTGCCCGCGCGCGCCCGGGCGGCGCTCCGGGCCATGTACGAGGCGCCGACGCGAGCCGCCTGCACCGAGCGGCGGGACGCCTCCGCGGCCGAACTCCGCGGCCAGGGCTACCCGGAGGTCGCGGCCTGGCGGGCGCGGGACTGGGACGACTTCACCGCCTTCTCCGACTTCCCCGAGGAGCCCTGGCGCCATCTGCGCACCAGCAATCCGATCGAGTCGGTGTTCAGCGGGGTGCGCCTGCGGACCGACGCCGCCAAGCGGCACAAGGTCCGTGCACACGCCCTCTACCTGACGTTCACGCTCGTGCTGCGCCTGAGCGCCAACTGGCGGCTCCTCGACGGGCCCAACCCGCTGCAGCTCCTGCTGCTGGAACACCGGTTTATCGACGGCAAGCTCCAACTCGCTCCCCCGCCATCAGCCCAGGAAGCCTCCGCCTACCACCACCCCACCGCATCCCTTCCCTTGAGGAAATTCCACTGGTCCTTGACAAGACCTCCCGTCGAGCAGGCGGTTGGGGGCGAAGGCACGGCCACTGGGCAGATCATGCCGGCCACGCCCACCAAGGTGATCGATGGGGGCCCGAGCCTGCCGCCGCGGCAACCGAGCCGTGGGTCGTGATTGGCATTGGGGCGCAGACTCGGGCTCGAGAAGGATCGCCGTTGTCGGCGGGACCGGCACCGGGGGTCCGTACGTTGCCGAGGCGGGACGGGCCGCCGGCCATGAGATGGTGGTGCTCAGCCGGGCAGCGGGATCGACGTGGGGCCCCGCCAGCGAGCCGGCTCTCACCTGAGCGCTCGGCCGGCGCAGTCGTCGAGTGACGTCATCGACGGCGCGACTGGCGGGGGCTCGGGCCAGGGTGTGGGGATCGGTGACGTCGATGACGACCTGCACCGGGTCGCTTCGGCCAAGGGCGTCGGCCCTCTCCTGACCCTCTTGGTCATCGGCTCGGACGGGATGCCGGGCTTCGACTGCCACGACGCCCAGCCGCACCATGCAGCGGTCAGCCGCGGCGGCCCCGTGCCGGCCACGATCAGCCAGGCCACCCAGCTCCACGAGCTGGCGGCCGCGTTCCCTCGCCGCGCCCGCTTCGGACCGCTGGGCTTCCGCCTCGCCATGTGCTCGCAGCCGATTGCGGCGCGCGACGCCGGGGCCGACTCGCGAAGGTCCCGCGCCCGGCGAGTCCGGCACCTTCCAGGCCCGAGGGTGGATTCTGGTCCGAGCACCCTTCACCATCCCCGACCCGCCTACGGAACAATCGGCACCAGCAGCCAGCTCGGATGTGCGGGTCCGCTTCCGATCGTGGTCGTCCCCGCATAGCGCTCGGCCGCTCGACTGCCCACGTCGCCATGCACGAAGGTCCACCGGTTCGGAGTTCCTCGCAGCGCATCGCGGCCGCTCACCACCAGCTCGAGCCACGAGCCCACAGGCATGATGATGCAGGTTGGCCAGACCTCGACCTCCACCGCATGCATCACGGTCGGAACCAAAGGCTCCTCACACTGATGGGCATGGTACGGACGGTCCTCCCGCGACCGGGTGGAGTCAAGCCGCCTGTGTGACGCGCGCAGCCAGCCCTGGGCGAGCGGCGCCTCCGGGTCGTTGGCCCCCTGGAAGGTGATCTCCGACCCATCGGGACGGCGCCCGCGCACCACCACGAACAGGTCCGCATCCGCCGTGGACGACGCCACCTCGAGATGGAGAGCCAGGGGACCGGTGATCTCGGTGGCCACGGGAAACGGGTCCGTGCGAAACGCAACCCCGTCTCCGCGCGCGCCGAAGGCGATGGGGGCATCCTGCTCCGCGGGCTCCTGGCGAATCGCCAGTTCCGCGCCATGCACGTGATAGCGCACCCACCGTGTGCGTGCCAGCGGCCACTCGTGCTCGCGACGCAGCACCGTGCTCCCATCCGCGTGGCGCACGTTGAGAAAGACCTTCGGCTCACTGTCCCACCCGTTGGGCTGTCCCTTGAGGAAGAAGTCGAAGAACCGTAGCTGAAGCTCCAGCGCGTACCCGAGGTAGAACGCCTCGTCGTGCCGGCCGGTGTGAACCTCGAGCCACTTGTGCTCAGACCCCGAAGCCGTGAACCCCTCGATGTTGCCCCGTGCGTGACGGCCAATGCCGCCCCAATTCGCTGCCGAGAGGAGCGGCACCCGGATCCTGCCATAGTCCGCGGACCGTGATCGGTGCCATTCATCGTCAAACGGATGGCGGAGGACTTCGTCGTGAAAGTCCACACGGTTCGCCGCCAGCTCCTCGGGGGGCAACGACTCCGGTCCGGTCGCCGGCTCGTTCAGCCAGGGATCCCACGGGCCACGAGCACCCAGCCCATGCTGAAGGGAGAGGACCTGGTCGGTGAACCACGCCTCGGTGAAGCCGCTAAGGAGGATGCCGCCGTGGTACGTGCGCTCTCGATAGAGGTCGCCTGACCCCTCCCACGGGATGATCGCGGCGAGGTGGGGCGGGTTGAGCGAGGCGACCAACCACTGGTTGATGGCGTAGTAGGAGATTCCACACAGCCCCACCCGCCCGCTGCACCATGGACGCGTCCCCGCCCACTCAATGGCCTCGGCGTAGTCCTGGACCTCGCGCGCCGAGTAGCAGTCCAGGATCCCGCTCGAGCGACCGGCGCCCCGCGAGTCCACCCGAACCACGGCGTACCCTCGGGGCACCCAGCGCTCGGGGTCAACCGTCTCCCATGTCAGATAACGGCAGGTCGACCCCTCGAGGACCTCAGGGTGCCGCTCGACCAGCCACGCCCACTCCTCCGCATACTTGTCCTGATACCGCACCCCTTTCCCATATGGACCGAGCGTCATGATCACCGGCACCGGGACCGCTGCCGGACGAAACACGTCGGCACGCAGGACGACCCCGTCGCTTGTGGGTATGGGAACGTCCCGCTCGATCACCATCGGGACCGCTGGACGGCCATGACTGTTCAATGAGTGGATTCCCATGCTAACCATCGTTTCCCGCGATCACGCCGCAACCGAGGGGCTCGCCGTTCCGCTCACGGGATTACGGGCAGCACCAAGCACGAAGGGTGGGCGGAACCCGTGTAGAGCGTCGTTGTGCCGCCGAAGATCGATGCCGGCCGGTCGTGTGGATCGTCGTGCGTGAACGGCCCCGACCCCTGCATGACCCACACCGGATCAGGCTTGGTCTCCTCGCGTCGGAAGTCGCGCCCCGCCACGACCACCTCAAACACGGCGCCCTCCGGCAGCACGATGCAGGTTGGCCAAAGTTCGATCGCCAGCTCGTAGACGGCGCCGACCTCGAGCGGCTCTGGCTGGCGGTGGGAGTGGTACGGTCGATATGGGCGTGACCGCACCGGGTCCAGCCGGCGGTGGGACGCCCGCAGCCATCCCTGGGTCAACGGGGTCCGCGGGTCGTTCGCTCCCTGAAACGCGACCTCGACTCCGTCCGAGGTGAATGCCCGCAGCGTCAAGAACAGATCGGCGTCGCTCGTCGACGAGGCCACGAACAGCCGGGCGGCCACGGGCCCCGTGACCTCGATCGACCGCTCCAGGGGGGCGGTTCGAAGGCGTACATCCGTCGACAGCGCCGCGAAGCCCACATCCGCGTCCGCCCCCGGCCCATCCCAGTCGAGCCGGCCCGCGGCAGCCTGGAGGTAGAGCTTGGACCACATCGTCCGAGTCAGGGGCCACTGATCCTCGGATCGACGCACGACGCTCCCATCGGCATGCCGAATATGGAGTTGGACCCGGGGTTCGTTGTCCCAGCCGTTGTCCTGCCCCATTAGGAAGTGGTCGAAGAAGCGTCGCTGCAGCTGCTGCCCGTAGGGCAGATTGAACCATTCGTCATGACGGCCCACGTGAACCTCGAGCCACTTCTGACGTGACGCGCTCTCCGTGAAGCCCTCGAAGTTGCCCCTCGCGTGCAGCCCAATCCCTCCCCAGTTGCCCGATGAGAGAAGCGGCACGGTCACCTTCTCGAAGTCAGCCGATCGCCCACGGAAGTACTCGTCGTCCAGCGGGTGGGAGCGCATGCCGCCCAGCAGGTCCACCCGAAGCCGGTCGAGCTCCGTTTGAGGGAGCGACTCGGGACCCGTGGCTCGTTCATCCAGCCAGGGGTCCGTCGGGGCCCCCTCCTCGCGCCCGTGCTGAAGCGTCTCCACCTGGGCCGGGAACCACACCTGAGTGAAGTGATTGCTGAGGATGCCGCCGTGGTAGGCCCACTCCCGGTAGAGGTCCGAGCACCCCTCCCAGGGAATCATCGCAGCCAGGTGCGGAGGCTCAAGGCCGGCCACCAGCCACTGGTTGATCGCATAGTACGAGATCCCGCAGAGCCCGACCATGCCTGAGCACCACGCCTGGGTCGCCACCCACTCGATGGCCTCGTAGAGGTCGCGGACCTCGCGCGGGGAGAAGCAGTCCAGCGTCCCCGGCGAGCGCCCAGCTCCCCGAGAGTCCACCCGCACGCATGCGTAGCCGGCCGGCACCCAGACGTCCGGATCGACGGTCTCCCAGACTGCGTAGCGCCCTGTGCTCTTGGCCAGCACCTCGGGATGGTGGCCGACCAGCCAGTCCCATTCCTCCCGGTAGAAGTCCTGATACCGCACCCCCTTCCCGTAGGGGCCAAGGTTCACGATCGCGGGGCATGGAACGCCGTCGTCCGACGGTCGGAACACATCACAGCGCAGGGTGACATCGTCCGACATCGGGATGGCAACTTCCCGCTCGATCCTCATGATCTATCGGGCCGTCGCTGACCGGACCCGCCAGCCCCGGTCACCACTGCTCCGGATAGATGCCGAGGTAGGGGTCCTGAGGGATGGTGTGGCGCAGCGCGCTCTTGACCGCGGACACGCGCAGGTCCTGCATCGGTAGGAAGATGACCGGTTGCTGGCGAGCCATGTAGTTCTCGTACTGGTGCAGCGCGCTGACGCCCGACCGCAGGGTCGCGTTGATGAGTCGGTCGGTCGTCGGATCGCACCAGTTCTGGTCGTTGGCGAACGACCCGCATTCGAACGCCAGCTGGCCGGTGGGATAGAAGGAAGGCGCCGAGAAGGGCCAAAACTCCCGTCCCAGGAAGATATCCCACGGGCACGTGGCCTTGCCTACGCAGGCTCCCGACTCGGCGAGAGCCGACGCGCCTACGCCCTGCGTGATCTGGGTCTTGATCCCGACCCGACTCCAGGCCGACTGCTCCGCCTCGATGATCTGCACCAGCTGGGGCGTTCCGACCACGACCAGCGCGCGCAGAATCAACGGCAGCCCGGCCCGGATGCCGGCACCGCACTCGGTCGCGCCGGTTCCCGGCCTTGCGCACGTGGACTCGCCGCCAGGGCGCACGGTCCACCCGTGGCTCTTCAGCAGGGCCACGGCCCTGGCGGGATTGTAAGGGTAGGGGTCCGTGCGCTCAAAGGCGGTGACCAGAGGGCTGTGACCGCCTGGATCCGGAACAGGCCCAGACGCGTACGAGGCGTAGCCGTGCCAGAGCTTGGAAATCCCACCCATGTCGGTGAGATAGGTCAGGACCTGGCGGATGTACAGCTGGTGGAGCACGGGCCCCATCGCGTCCTTTCGCGCGTACTGCAATACCAGCCCGTTCCAGGTCATCTGCGGCCAGCCGGAGATTCGGAACCCACTCTTCCGCAGGCGTCCGATCGTGGTGAGGTCGGTGTAGGGCACGTAGCCGTAGTCCACCTGGCCGGCGAGCAGGGAGTTGAACTCGGCCGTGTCGCTGGTGAAGGGCAGCTCCACAAGCCGGGCAAAGCGTGGTGCGTTCGGACCTGAGTACGACTTGTTCCGCACCAGCGACGCATAGCTGGTGGTCGGCACGTAGGACTGGACCTTCCATGGCCCGTCCACCGTCTGCCACAGGGGATTGCTCCCGTACGCGGAGAAGTCCTTGGCCTGCGAGACCAGGAAGTTATAGACGGATCGGGCACCGGATGGAGTCAGGTCGTAGTTCTTGATGGGTCCGCCCGCGGACGTCCGATCCCAGGCCTGCTGCGGAAGTGGCGTGATCAGGCTGAGTTCGGCGAGCTCAAGCCATTGATGGCTGTACGTACCGTTGAACGTCACCCGGAAGGTCTTCGGCGACAGAACCGCCAGGCTGGTGACATTGTCGGGATACTCGCCAGGGACATAGTTGGCGTAGTTCGTCTTGTTGGCCTTGAGGAGGTTCTCCCAGAACTCAACATCGCGTGTGGTGACGGGTGCGCCATCCGACCACTTGTAGTTGCGCATGGTGATGGTGGCCACAGTGTGCCCCGAGGCACTGGTGGACCAGACTGGCGGATTCGCCAGGCTCACGTCAGGGTTGAAGTTGGTGGTGCCCCGGTATCCTGCCCAGTAGAGAGGTCTCCACATGAGGTATTCCCACCAGGCCTGATTGGGGAAGAACGAATAGGCGCCCGAGTAGAAGGGAAGGATCCACGTCGGCCCGGCGTCCGTCAGTGACGCGAAGGTGACGGTTGATGTCGAGGTCTGGGCGGCAGTCGCAGAGCCCGCGAGAGCAGCGGACGTGGCGGCCAATGCGATCAGCGCACTTCCCACCACTGCCGCAGCCCGCCGTCTGATCATACGGATCCGCATCCCATCCCTCCTCAAGTGCGCCCCGTGCAACGGGTGCGAGGCTGCCTTCCAGGCCGCAAAGCCCATGAACCAAGGGCAGACACAGCAGCTTCCGACCAGGAGCCGGCGCGCGCCAACACCTCACGGATGGTCACCAGTGCCCCCCCGCACCGCCCTGCGCCTCCACCGATCGCGACGGGCGGCGACGCGTTGCGCCCCAGGGAAACGGGACCTCACTGGCCCGCTCCGCGATCGCGCGCCACAGCTGAAACCGTAGCATTTCTCTGCGCAGGTGTCAACCGGCTCGACACGATCGCGCGTGTGCCGCGTGCCGCGCGTCAGGCGGTGTCCGCACCACCGCTGCAGCATCTGCGCGATGGGTTGGTCGATCGGCTGGTGGGCAGCGTGGCGCGACGGCGAAGCCGCGCGACGCCGCGTCATCGGATGCGAAACGCGTGAGCCGGGCGGGTCACCCCTCACGTGAGGACTCCTGGTGCCCGGATCGTCCGTGTGCGACCACGCCAGCCGAATGTCGTCAACCTGGCGTGCCTGGGCCTTGGACCGCAGGCGGGTGCGGACCCGCCCGAAGCGCCGTGTCGGCCGGCGGTGCAACGGCCTCGGCGACGCTGGAGCGCGCAGCCGCCGCCGAGAGGTCGCATCCTCGGGTGGGCTGGCCCTGCGCGACGCCCCATCGGCCGTGCGGGGCGGCGGCCTGGATGCCGGCCCACCGCGGCTACCCTGCGGCCATCTCGCAACGGCCCGCCAACCGGCAGTGTCGGCGGCGTCCATCGCGGGTGACGGTGCCGGCCTGAGCCTGGGCGTCGTCCGAGTCCGGCCCTCGAGGCATGCGCGGCAGGCTGGAGCCGACCGCATCGGCGCCACCAGCGCCGCCCCCGCCCCCCTACCAGTCCACCGGCTGGCGGTCGAGGAAGAGGCGCCCCGTCGGTCCGTCATCGGGCAGGGTCGCCAGGTACGCCACGGTGTCGGCGCCCTCGTCGGGGGTTCTGGGCGCGTCGGGGCCGCCCATGTCGGTCCGCACCCAGCCCGGGTCGGCGCAGTTCACCAGCACCCCCGTCCCCCGGAGCTCCGCCGCCAGCTGGGCGGTCAGCATGTTGATCGCGGTCTTGGAGACGCTGTAGGCGGGACTGCCCAGCTCCATCGCGGTGAATCGGCTGAGCCCGCTGGACAGGGTGACCACCCGGCCGTAGCCGCGCTCGACCATTCCCGGGACCAGGGCTCGGATCATCCGCCAGACGCCGACGACGTTCACCGCCAGCGTCGCCTCCAGCACCGGGTCGTCCACGTGGAAGACGGTCAGGCCGTCGTCGGGGAGGACCCCGGCGTTGTTGACGAGGACGTCCACCCCCCCGAGCCGCTCCCGGCACACCGCGGCGCAGCGCTCGACCGACCCCAGGTCGGTGACGTCCAGCGCCACCGGCACCGCCCGTCCGCCGGGGCAGGCGCTCGCGACCGCCTCGGCGGCGGCCAGCTGGCGGGCCGCGACCACGGTGGTCAGGCCCCGCTCCGCCAGCTGCCCGGCGATCGCGCGGCCGATCCCGCGGCCCGCCCCGGTGACCAGGGCGACCCGCGGTCGCACCTCGCTGATCGTGCTCATGACGTCCTCCTCATGGGGCGGGCGGCGCGAGCGCGCCGCCCTGGCCCGGGTGCACCATCGGTCCCATCGCGTTCGTCAGCGGCGTCCGCGCGCCGCAGCCGGGCCGACCGGCGGCCCGCGGGGCCGTATCCGCCGCCGCCGCTGGTCTCGACCCGCAGCACCGTGCCCGGGGCGAAGGTCGCGGTCCCCTTGCTGGGGATGGGGCTCTGCCGGCCGTCGGGCTCGATCCGGAGCAGCCGGCCGGCCGGAACCGGGGATCGGTCTGCTCCGCGTAGTAGGTGACGGTCTGGGGGTGGTCGAGGATCTCGTAGTCGCGGCGGAGCCCGAGACCGCCGCGGTAGCGGCCCCGCCCCTGCGAGCCGGGGATCAGCTCGGTCCGTCGGATCCGGACCTGATACTGGCTCTCCGCCACCTCCACCGGCATCAGTCCGACGTTCGACAGGTAGGTGTCGACCCCGTCGAGGCCGTCCCCGGCCCGGTGGGCGCCGGTGCCGCCCCCGACGACGTCGGCTAGGACCGCGGCCCCGCCGTGGACCGGCGAGCGGCTGCCGATGTTGACGGCGAAGAACGCGGTCGAGCTGCTGGCGACCGCCCGCTCCGGCCAGAGCGCGGAGAGCGAGCGGATCAGGACGTCGGCCAGCCGTTGGCAGGTGTTGTGGCGCACCGACACCGCCGCCGGGAAGCAGGGGTTCAGCACCGACCCCTCGGGGCAGACGAGGGTGACCGGCTCCAGGAGCCCGTCGTTGACGTGGGTGTCGGGCTGGACCATCGCCCGCACCGCATAGACGACGGCCGCCCGGGTGCTGGCCCAGGGGACGTTGATCGCCCCCGCCACCTGCGCCGCCGAGCCGGACAGGTCGATGCGCAGCCGGGCCCCGCGCTTTTGGATCTGGGCGTGGATCCGGGTGGGCGGCCCCTGGCGCCCGTCGTCGTCGCAGAAACCCTCGCTGACGGCGACGCCGTCGGCGAGGTCACGGAGCGCCGCCCGGGTCGCCCGCGCGCTGGCGGCGAGCGCCTCGGCGAGGGCAGCCCGCACCCGAAGGGCCCCGTGGCGCGCGACCAGCTCCTGGAGCCGCGCCGCCCCGAGCCGGCACGCGGCCCGCTGGCCCCGCAGGTCCGCGATCGTGCTCCCGGGATCACGGACGTTGGCGGCGAGGATCCGGACCAGGTCCTCCAGCTCGGCGCCCCGCCGGTCGAGGTGCACCGGTGGGAGCAGCAGCCCCTCCGCATACACCTCCTGGAGGGCCGGTCCCTCGGTCCCGGGATTGACGCCCCCGACATCGAGGTGGTGGGCGGCGGTCCCGGCCCAGGCGAGGAGGCGGCCCTGGTGGAAGACCGGGCGGATGACGTTGAGGTCAGGGGTGTGCATCGCCCCGAGGTAGGGGTGGTTGGCGAGGAAGACGTCGCCGTCGGCGAGCGTGGGCCCCCATCGGGTGAGGATGCTGCGGACCACGAGCCCCATCGCCCCCAGCTGGGCGGGGATGTAGTCGGCCTGGGCGGCCAGCGCGCCCTCGGCCGTGAAGAGGGCGCAGGAGAAGTCCTCCATGTCCCGGATGATCGGGCTGTAGCTCGAGCGCTTGAGGACGCCCCCCATCTCCTGGGCCGCCGCCACCAGCCCCTGGTGGATGAGCTCGAAGGTGATCGGGTCGAGGCGGGCCGGCCCCGCGCTCATCGGCCCGGCGCCTCACGCAGCCAGAGGGTGCCCTGCGGGTCCAGGACGAGCACCTGCCCGGCGAGCGCCAGGGTGGTGGCGTCCATCTGCTCGAGGAGCGCGGGGCCGCGCAGCCGCGCCCCCGGCCGCAGCTGCTCCCTTCGGTGGACCGGAACCCAGACCGCCCGGCGGGCCAGCGGCAGGCGGACCCGGCGGCGCTCGACCGGGACCGGGCTGGGCGCCCGCCGCGACGCAGGCGCGGGCGAGGGCGCCGGGGCCGGAAGCGGCCCGAGGGCCGCCAGCCGCAGGGTGACGAGCTCGACCGGCTCCTGCGGGCTGGCGTGGCCATAGGCGGCGAGGTGGGCCGCGTCGAACGCCGCCCGCAGCCCGCCCAGGTCGGCCCGGCTCCCGGAGCCCAGGGGGATCCCCAGCGCATAGCCCTGCCCCCGATAGCGGCAGTCCGCGCGCCAGCGCAGCCGCACCCGCCGGCGGTCGACGCCGTCCGCCGCCAGGGCCTGGGTGAGCGTGTGGGCGGCCTCCCGATACCAGCTCGCGGCGGCGGCGAGGACGGCCGGTTCGAGCGGCCACAGGACCGTCTGGGCCTCGTCCATGCGCACGTCGGACGCCACGAGCCCGGCGGCGGCGAAGCAGCCCGGCTCGGGCGGGATCGCGACTTGGCGCAGCCCCATCTCCCGAAGGAGGAGGCCGGCGTGGAGCGGGCCGGCCCCGCCGAAGGCGACCAGGGTGTAGCCCCTGGGGTCGAGCCCGCGCTCGACCGAAACCCGGCGGATCGCGCCCGTCATCTGGGCGAGGGTGACCGCGAGGATCCCGGCGGCGGTCGCCTCGGGGTCCAGCCCCAGGGCCCGGCCGACGCGGGCGACCGCCTCCCGGGCGGCGGTCGGGTCCAGCCGGAGCCGACCCGCCAGGCGGGTGTCAGCGCCGAGCGTCCCCGCCACGACGTGGGCGTCGGTGACGGTGGCCTCGGTCCCGCCCCGGCCGTAGGCGGCCGGGCCGGGCCGGGCGCCGGCGCTGGCGGGCCCGACCCGCAGCCGCCCGGCCCGGTCCACCCGGACCAGGCTCCCCCCGCCGGCGCCGATCGCGACCACGTCGACCGACGGGCAGAGGATCGGATGGCCGCCCACCGTCTGCTCGGGCCGGACCGGGGGCACGCCGTCGTCGATCAAGCAGACGTCCAGGGAGGTGCCGCCCATGTCCATCGAGATCAGCCGGTCGAGCGCGTGCCGCCGACCGAGGGCGGCCGCGCCACTCACCCCGCCGGCCGGGCCCGACACGACCAGCCGGTGGGCCTCGCGCTCCGCGCGCGGGGCGGCGACGGTCCCGCCGCTCGACTGCATCACGACCAGCCGACCGGTCGTCCGTCGCGCCTGGAGCTGGGCGTCCACGCGGAGGAGGTACTGCCCCACCACCGGCCGGAGCGCGGCGTTCAGCGCCGCGGTGGCGGTCCTGGGGTACTCCCGGTACTCCCTGGCGCACGCGGCCGACCGGGTGACCGGAATCCCCGGGAGCCGGCGCTCGATCGCCCGGGCCAGCCGCCCCTCGTGGGCGTCGTTGCGGTAGCTGAACAGGCATGCGACCACGACCGCCTCGGGACCGCGAGCCGCCACCGCCTCCGCGACCCGGCGGACCTCGTCGTCGGTGAGGGGGATCAAGACCCGGCCGGCGTGGTCGAGCCGCTCGACCGCCTCCAGGCGGTCGCAGCGCGCCACGAGCTCGAGCGGGGGCGCGGGCTGGAGGCTGTAGAGGTCGGGCCGGCTTCCGCCGCGATACCCCAGGAGGTCGCGGAACCCCTGGGTGATGACCAGGACGACCCGCGCCACCCGCTGGGCGACCAAGGCGTTGGTCGCCACCGTCGTGCCGTGGGCGATCAGCCCGATCGACGCCGGCACGAACCCCATCGCCGCCAGCTCGTCGAGCGCGGCAAGGAACCCCTGGGCCGGGTCGTCCGGGGTCGAGGGGACCTTGGCGACGTGGCGCCCACCCGCGCTGCCGACCGCCACCGCATCCGTGAACGTGCCGCCGACATCGACGGCGACCGTCCACCGCTCCGCCTCCGGGCGCCGTGCCGCGGCCCGGCCCCTACCCGCCGGCGTCACCCGGTGCGGGTGAGCAGGGGCAGGACGCGCTCGCCCAGGCAGGCGAGCGTCTCCCGCTGGACCCCGGGGTCGAGCCCCGGCCAGTAGCCGCGAGCGACCAGGTGGACCGGGCGGCCCGCCGCGGTGGCGTAGGCGGCCAGGCCCTCGGCCACCTGCTCCGGCGAGCCGGCGAGGATCGTGGAGCGCAGCCGCTCCGTCTCCGAGGCGTCGGGGCGCGGCGGGGCCAGCTGACGTCGGTCGGTCCCGTAGGCGCGGACCTCCATGTCCTGGTACTTCCAGTCCACGTACTGGTGGAACGGGAGGATCCGCTCAAAGGCGTTCGGTCCCTCCCAGGGGAAGACCGACACGATGGCGCCGACGGCGAGCGTTGCGGGATCGCCCCCACTCTGGGCGCGGGCCTCCAGCGCCCAGCCCACCTGCTCGGCGAACGCGGCCGGCGACGCCTCGGTCGCCAGGAAGCCGTCCGCAAGCCGGCCCGCCCGCCGCACCGCCCCCTCGCCCATCGCCCCGACCCAGATCGGCGGCCCGCCCGGGCGGGCGGGCCCGGGGGTGACGAGCACCTCCGGGTAGCACACGCCCGCGCCCCCCCTGGTCGGCTGGCCGCTCCAGCCCTGGCGCAGGGTGGCGATGGTGTCGCGGAGTCGCCGGACCCGGTCGGCGGGGGCGACGCGCAGCGCCCGGAGCTCCTCGGTCCTCCAGCCCAGCCCCAGCCCGAGGAGGAGGCGCCCGTCGCTGAGGCAGTCGACGACCGCGGCGTCCTCAGCGATCCGGACCGGCTCGTGCAGGGGCGCGAGCAGGAGCCCGGTCGCGACCGCGCAACGCTCGGTCCGCGCCGCGATCGCGGCCGCCAGGGGAAGCAGCGACGGGCAGTAGCCGTCATCGACGAAGTGGTGCTCCGACACCCACACCGAATCGAGCCCGAGCTGATCCGCCTGGGCGGCGAGCTCCAGCGCCTGGCGGTAGCGCTCGGTGTCCGGTCGACGGTCGTCCGGGTGGTGCTGGCAGGTGATGAGCCCGAACCCCAGCCTGGTTGCGCTCACCGGGCGAGCGCCGCCGCTGGCTGACGGGGTGGGGCGCCCGCGCCCAGGAGGGCCGCGTAGTCGAGCCGACGGTATGCGGCGGTGCAGGGCGGCCCGTCGGCGAGCCAGAGGACGCCGGCATCGAGGTCCATCAGCACCGAGGCCACCGTCGCCCCCTGGTCCACCTCGGCGGCACGGGGATCCGGGTGGGCGCAGACGGAGAAGGGATGGCAGGCATGGTCGCTGAGGACTGCCCGGAAGGTGTCGAGCGAGCAGCGGGGGCCGGCGGCGAGGACCGCCTCCTGGAGCCGCACGAGCCGGGTCGGACTGTCGGGCATCGCCCACACCGAGACGTCCGTCCCCCGAAAGCGGGGAGCGAGGAAATGGTTGGTGTGGAGACAGATCCCGTCGGCGGGAAGGAGGACGTGGACGTCGCCGTATCCACCGGGCGCGGCCTCGACGTCGCAGGCGACCCCGTCCCGGTGGGCGATCAGGTAGTTGGCCGAGGACGAGCGCCGCTGGGCCTGCAGGCAGGTCAGCGCCTCGGGCACGGTGGCCTCCCCGAGCAGGGCCCGCAGGAGCACGTGGTAGGGGACGCCGGGAACGCCCCGGTCCTGGTCGGTGACCAATGCGTTGGTCGCCACCCCCAGGCCGCAGGCGTTCATCCCCACCTTGGCGAGGAGCCCGGCCTCGACCACGGTGACGAACGCCGGCCCGTCGTCCGGCTCCGCCTCGAGGACGACCACGGTCTCGAAGGCATGGGGGAGCCAGTCCCAGTTCTGCCCGACCAGGGTGTGGCCGTCAGCGCTCCGGCGGGGCAGGACCGCGAAGGCGCTGCAGCCATCCTGGGTCTGACGACGGGCGTCGCGGGCGGTCGCCGCGAACATCACCTCGGTGCGGACGTTGAGGGCGAGGATGTCGTCGCGGTCGACGCCGGCACCGGCGGCGAGGCCGGCCATCTCCTCGAGGATCGCGGGCCGGAAGGCTCCGATCGGCTCGGCGTAGCGCCGGGCCTCGCCGAGAACGGTCGGCCAGTCCCAGCCGCAGCGGCTGAGGAACACCGTCCGGTAGGCAAGGAGCGAACGGGCGACCCGGTCCCGGGCCGCGGCGCCGTATTGGCGCCCCCGCTCGAACGCCGGGCCGGCAACGCGCACATGGGGAAAGGTCGTCATCGGTCCCTCACAGAATGCTGAGCCCGCCGTCGACGGGGAGCACCGCCCCGGTCACATAGCTCGCCGCGTCGGACAGGAGGAAGCAGATCACCTCGGCCACCTCGTCGGCCCGGCCCAGCCGGCGCAGCGGCACCTGGGTGCCGACCACCCGGGCGCCGCGCGCGGGGTCGTCCATGAGCCGCAGCATCGGCGTCGCGATGTAGCCGGGGGCGACGGCGTTGACCCGGATGCCGTCGGCCGCCCACTCCGCCGCCATCTGCCGGGTGAGCGCCAGGACCCCGGCCTTGCTGGCGGCGTAGGCGGCGCTGGGCTCATCGGCGTCGGCCAGCGCCGCCGCCACCGAGCTGAGGTTGACGATCCCGCCCGGGCAGCGGGCGGCGACGCAGCCGCGGGCGACCGCGCGCCCGACCAAGAACGTCCCCCGAAGGTTGGTCGCGACCACCGCATCGAAGTCAGCGGCGGCGGTCGACACCAGGGGGGCGATGCGATAGACCCCGGCGGCGCTCACCAGGCAGTCAGGCGGCCCCCCCAGCTCGCTGGCGGCGGCCGCGAGGGCCGAGTCGACCGCGGCCTCGTCCTCGACGCGGCACGGGATCCGGTCAGG
>DAHUZI010000134.1 GCA_027306595.1 Candidatus Dormiibacterota bacterium
GGCGGGGCGGAGCGGGTCGCCCTCGCCGCACCGGCCCGGCGGTCCGTCGGGCTCCCGAGGCTGGACGATCCGGGCTGCGAGCGCCCCGCCCTAGGCCGGCGGCGGCGCCGCGGGCGTTCGGCGCCCGAGCGTGGGGATGAAGCGCGGGACGCCCAGGAAGGCGGCGCGATAGGCGGAGTTGGCATCCAGGAGGCGCTCCTCGCCCCGGATCCGCGGGGCGAGGACGGCCGCGTCGGCGGCGGAGAGGACCAGGGCGGCGCGGTACGCCCCGAGGAAGGCGGGCAGGGCCACGAACTCCGCTGCCACCGCCAGATAGTTCGGGTGGCGGACGTGGCGGTAGGGGCCGAGCCGCACCGGCACCAGGTCCGGTGGCACCCGCGCCTGCACGTCCCAGCTCGGGCCGAGGGCGCGGATCGCCCACAGCCGGAGCCCCGTCGCTGCCAGGAGGAGCGCGGCCGAGGCGACCCGGACCGAAAGGGGCGGGCGCGGGCGGCGCCAGCGACTGCGAATTGGCCAGATGAACAGGGCGAGGTGGACCGCCACCATCACGGGGTACGAGCGGGGCGCCGCCGGCGCCCCGCTGCCGGCCCCGGCCCGCCGGACCGCGAGACGGCGGGAGCGGAGCAGCTCCAGCCCCCGCTGGATCGCCAGGGCGGCGACCAGGGCGGCGTCGCGGGGCCCGATCGGTGGGCGGCTTGGGTGCGTCCCCGGCCCGCCGGTCATCGGGAGGCGCCAGCGGCCGGGCCGACCCCCCAACCGAGCTCGAGCAGCTCCAGGGTGAGCCCGGGCCCCAGGCCGACGAGCACCCCCGGCCGGGTGCGGGGCGGTGGCGGCGCATCCATCGCGTCGAGGACGAAGAACACCCCGGCCGAGGAGGGGTTCGCGGCCCGGTCGAAGGCGGCCCGCGTCGCCGCCAGCGGCTCGGGCCCGACGCCGAGCGCGCGCTGGACGGCATCGACGATCCGAGGACCGCCGGGGTGGAGCGCCACCAGCGGCAGCCCGTCGGCCCGGTCGGGCGCGAGAAGGGCCGCGATCGCTGCCGGCAGAGCCCGGGCGACCCGCTCGGGCAGGTCGCGCAGCAGCCGGACCCGGTAGCCGAAGTCGTCGAGCCCGTAGCCGAGCGCCGCCGCGCTGTCCGGCACGAGCCGCTCGGCCGTCCGCAGGATCACCGGCCCCCCCTGGCCGTCGGCCGGACCGCTCCCCCCGCCCGCTGGCCCCACCAGGACCGCTGCCCCGGCCCCGTCGCCGAACACCAGGGCGCTCAGCAGGTTGTCGTCGGAGGTGTCCTCGGGCTGGAACGTCAGGGAGGGGAGTTCGACGGCCACGACGAGGGCGGCGGCCGGCCGGCCCGCTGGCCACCGCCCTCGGAGCCACTCGGCGGCGCGGGCGAGCCCGGCCGCGCCGCCCGCGCACCCGAGCTGGGTCAGGGGCAGGCGGACGACATCGTCGCGGAGGCCGAGCTCGGCGACCAGCCGGCAGTCGGGGCCGGGCAGGACGAACCCGGTGCACGAGGCCACCACCAGCAGGTCGATCGTCCCGGGGGCGATCCCAGCTTCCTGCAGGGCTTGGCGAGCGGCGGCCGCCGCCAGGGCGGTGGCGAGCTCGGGGTACCGGGCGCCCTGCTCGGCGAGCGTGAGCGCCCGTCCCAGGTCCGCGGGCGGACGCACGAGCCAACGCCGGGAGCCTGCCAGCTCATGGGCGAGCCGGCCGAGATGGCGTCGCCGGTCCGGCCACAGCCGGTGGAGGACCCCGGCGAGGGTGTCGGCGTCGACCCCATGTGGTGGGGTCGCCACCCCGACGCCGGCGATCCGGACCGCGGCGGGGCACCGCCCCGTGGCGGCCGGAGGCGGCGTGGCGCGGGCCGCCGCCGCTCGAGCCGCCGCGGTCGCCAGGCGCGCCACCTGGGGAGCATAGAGGCGCTGGCGGCGATCGGCGGCGGCCCCATCGGGCCGCCGGATCGGACGCGCCGGCTCTGGTATCCTGCCCCCCGCCCGCGGACCGGCCGCCCGCCCTCACCTATGCCCACACCGCCGACCGAGCCCGCGACCGACCACGAGGTGCTCTGGGAGCCACCGGCGCGCCTGGTGGCCGACTGCCGGCTCACCGACTACCGCGCCTGGCTGGAGCGCGAGCGCGGTCTGGCCTTCGCCGACTACGAGGCCCTCTGGCGCTGGTCGACGACCGACCTCGACGGCTTCTGGGGCTCCCTCTGGGACTACTTCGCGATCGACGCGGCCACCCCGCCGAGCGCGGTGCGGACCCCGGGGCCGATGCCCGGGGTCCGGTGGTTCCCGGGCGCCACCCTCAACTACGCCGCCCACGCGCTCCGGGCGGCTCGCGCCGACCGGCCCGCGCTCGTCCACGTCTCGGAGCTGGGCGAGCCCGGCGAGGTCTCCTGGGCCGAGCTCGGGCGCCAGGTCGGGGCCGTGGCCCAGTTCCTGCGCGACCAGGGCGTCGGCCCCGGCGACCGGGTCGCCGCCTACCTGCCCAACATCCCCGAGGCGGTCGTCGCCTGCCTCGCCGCCGCCAGCATCGGAGCGGTGTGGTCGAGCTGCTCGCCCGACTTCGGGGTGCGCAGCGTCGTCGACCGCTTCCGCCAGATCGAGCCCACCGTCCTCATCGCCGTGGACGGCTACCGCTATGGCGGCAAGGACTACGATCGGCGCGAGGTGGTGGCCGCCATCGAGGCCGCCCTGCCCTCTGTGCGGTGCACCATCGCGGTCGCCCACCTCCATCGGGGGGCGGGGCCGGACGCGCCGCCTCCATCCGGACCCAGGCGCGTGGCCTGGGCCCAGGTCCTCGAGCGGGCGGCGCCGCTCGCCTTCACGCCGGTCCCGTTCGACCATCCGCTCTGGGTCCTGTACTCGTCGGGCACGACCGGCCTGCCCAAGCCGATCGTCCAGAGCCAGGGCGGGATCCTCCTCGAGCACCTGAAGGCGGTCGCCCTCCACCACGACGTCGGCCCGACCGACCGCTTCTTCTGGTTCACGACCACCGGCTGGATGATGTGGAACTTCCTGCTCGGCGGCCTCAGCACGGGGGCCACGATCGTCTGCTACGACGGCAGCCCGGTGCACCCCGCCAGCGACCGGCTCTGGCAGCTGGCCGCGCAGACCTCGATCACGGTCCTGGGCACGAGCGCGGCCCAGATCCTCGGCTCGATGAAGGCCGGGGTGCGGCCGGGGCGCGGCCACGACCTCAGCCGGCTCCGGGCGATCGGCTCGACCGGGTCGCCGCTGCCCCCGGAGGCCTTCCGCTGGGTCTACACGGCGGTCAAGCCCGATGTCTGGCTGACCTCGGTCAGCGGGGGCACCGACGTCTGCACCGGCTTCGCGGTCGGCTGCCCGATCCTGCCGGTTCGGGCCGGCGTCATCCAGTGCCGGGCCCTGGGCGCAGCGGTCGCCGCCTACGACGGGCACGGCCATCCCGTGATCGATGCGGTCGGCGAGCTCGTGGTGGAGCAGCCGATGCCCTCGATGCCGACCGGGCTCTGGAACGATCCCGACGGCCGCCGCTATCGCCAGAGCTACTTCGACGTGTACCCCGGGGTCTGGCGGCACGGCGACTGGGTGCGGATCCTCGCCGACGGCGGGGTCATCATCTCCGGGCGCTCGGACGCCACCATCAATCGGCTGGGGGTGCGGATGGGCACCAGCGAGCTGTATCGGGTGGTGGAGGACCTGCCGGAGGTGCAGGACAGCTTGGTCGTGGATCTGGACGACCAGGCGGGCACCGCGTTCATGCCCCTCTTCATCGTCCCGTCGGCGGGCTGCCGGCTCGACGATGCGCTGCGGGACCGGATCCGCCGCCGCCTGCGCGAGGACCTCTCGCCCCGCCACGTGCCCGACGCGATCGTCGAGGTCCCGGCCATCCCCCGCACGCTCTCAGGCAAGAAGCTGGAGGTCCCGGTCAAGCGGATCCTCCAGGGGGCATCGCTCGACGGCCAGGTGAGTCGGGACGCGCTCCAGGACCCGGCCGCCCTCGACGCCTTCATCGCATACGCCGCCCGGCGCCGGGCCGAGGGCGCCCAGCGGGCCTCGGACGGCGGCGACCCCGGGACCGGCCGGGGCTAGCGC
>DAHUZI010000136.1 GCA_027306595.1 Candidatus Dormiibacterota bacterium
GGCGGGGACCCGCCCCCAGTCGGCCGCGGCCGCCCGCGCCCGCGCCACCGCGGCGGCGACGGCGCCCGGACCGGCCGCCTGCCAGCGGCCGACGACGTCACCTGGGTCGTGCGGGTTCACGCTTGTGATCCTCATCGGGCAGCCCCTCTCGTGTCGTGCGTCGGCTCAGGCGCGGGCGGTCTCGTCGACGGTGAGCAGGACCTTGCCCCGCGGCCCGTCGCCGCGGCGCAGGACGGAGAGCGCGTCCCGCCAGTCGGCGAGCGGTCGGCGATGGGTGACGAGGAGGCCGGGCCGGATCCGGCCCGCGTTCAGGAGCGCCACCGCCTGCCGCCAGGCGTTGGCGGTGTACCCGAAGCTGGCCCGGAGCGTGAGGTCGCCGTTGACCACGTCGTCCACCGCGAGCGCCGCGGTCGCCCCGTGGGGCGGCAGGCCGAGCAGCCCCACGCAGCCGCCGCGCCGGACGGCGGCCAGCGCGGTCTCCACCGCCTGGGTGGTGCCCGCCGCTTCGACGACCACGTCGAAGCGACCCGCCCCCGGGGGGCGGGTCTCGAAGCGACTCGCGCCGGCCCGCAGCGCCAGCGGCCGCTGCTCCGGTCGGCGCCCGAGGAGGACGACCTCGGCCGGCGACCACAGCCCAAGGCAGTGGACCGCGAGGAGGGCCACGGTGCCGTCACCGACCACGAGCACCCGGGCGCCCGGCTCAAGCCCGAGGCGGTGGAGGGCGCGGAGAACCACCGCGGAGGGTTCGGTGAGGGCGGCATCGTCGACGCCGACCGCCGGCGCCAGCCGGTGGAGCTGGGCCGAGGGGACCCGGACGTGGTCGGCGCCCGCGCCGTCGCGGGTGAACCCGATCTCGTCGTACGTCTGGCAGAGGTTGGTGCGGCCGGCCGTGCACTCGGGGCAGCGCCAGCAGGGGATGATGCCCTCGACGACGACCCGGGTCCCCGGTGCGAACGCCCCGTCCCCGGCGCCCGCGACGGTGCCGGTCCACTCGTGGCCCAGGACCAGCGGGTAGCGGACGTAGGCGGGATCGAGGGTGCCGTCGATCAGCTCAAGGTCGGTGCCGCACAGCCCGACCGCGGTCGGACGCACGAGGGTTTCGCCGGTCGCCGGGACCGGGATCGGCCGCGACTCCAGGTCCACCGCCCCGGGGGAGCGGATGACGAGGGCCCGGTCCGTGGCGGTCGCCACGGTCAGCCGCCCCCCCCGGCCGGCCCCGGCCGGCTGGGGGCGTGCCCCAGGAGCCCCGAGATCCGGGCGGCGGCGTCCCGGGCCCGCCGGCCGATCTGGTCCAGGCGCCAGGCGGGCAGGTCCCCCTTGATCCCGGTCACGCTCACCGCCCCGGCGCAGCCGCCATCGTGGCCGAAGAGGGCCGCCCCGACGCAGAGCACCCCGACCGCATCCTCCTCGTCGTCGACGGCGAAGCCCCGCCGGCGGACCAGGGCCAGGTTGTCGAGCAGGGTCGGCAGATCGGTGATGGTGTGGCCGGTGCGGCGGGCCATCCCGGACGCATCGCAGATCCGGCGGACGGCGGCCTCGTCCAGGGTGGCGAGGATCGCCTTGCCCGCAGCCGTGGCATGGGGCACCTCGCGCTGGCCCAGGGGGGTGTGGAAGCGGACGCTCCCCGGCCCGTCCACCCGCTCGACGAAGACGGGATAGCCGCCGTCGGCGACCGCCACCCGGGCCGTCATCCCCGTCGCCGTGGCCAGCTCGACAAGGAGCGGGCGGCAGAGGGGGCCGAGCGGGAGCTGCTGGCCCGCCTGGTCGCCGAGCCGGAGCAGCGCCGTTCCAAGGGTGTAGCGGGGGCCGGGGTGGACGTCGCGCAGGTAGCCGAAGCGCATGAGGGTGCGGGCGAGCGCCATCGCCGTGCTCTTCGACGTCCCCAGCCCCTCGGCGAGTTCCCCGAGCGCCAGCCCGGCCGCTGGGGCGTCGGCGATCAGCTCCACCAGCCGCAGCGCGCGCGCGACGCTCTGGACCAGATAGCGGTCGCCGCCGGCTGCTGTCGCCGGCCGAGCCGCGGTCCTCACGCTCGCGTACGGTCCTGCCGAACGCCGAAGCGCTCATCACATCCGGCTGCCAGGACGCTTGACACGGCCAGCTCGTGCATGCTCCCATTCTACGCAATGCAGTTCGGCAGGACGCAACACAAGAGCGGTCGGGACGGTCGAACCTGGTGGCGAGGCGGTCGGTGACGGCCGAGCCTAACCACCGCTCCGTCGCCGACGCGGCCGGCCGGCCGACGGGCCTGGCGGTCCTCGCTCGCCACGGGCTCGACGCCGAGCCGATGCCGGCGCCGAGCGTCCACCGATTCCCCGATGGGGCCCACTTCCGGATCGAGATCCCGAGCGTGGAGGGGCCGGCGGTGCTGGCGGCGGTGGTGGAGCAGGCGGTGGCGGCCGGGGTCACGGTCAACCGGGTCTCCCAGGGCAGTGGGGCGATGCTCCTGTCCGAGGCCGAGCTCACCGAGATGGCCCGGATCGGCGCCGACGCCGGGCTCGAGGTCTCGCTCTTCGTCGGACCCCGCGAGGAGTGGGACACGGGCGCGCAGGCCCGGGCGCGGGACGGCGCCTCTCTGGCCGGCCAGCTGCGCGGCTGGCGCCAGCTCCGGTACGCGGTCGACGACATCCTGCGGGCGGTGGATCAAGGCATCCGCGGGTTCCTCATCGCCGACACCGGCCTGCTCGAGGTCGTCGCCGGGATGCAGGCCGCGCGCGAGCTGCCCACCTCGGTGGTCTGGAAGGTGTCGGCGGTGCTCGCGCCGTCGAACCCGATCAGCCTGCGCCAGCTGGAGCAGCTCGGCGGCTCGACCGTCAACGTCCCCTCCGATGTGACCCTCGGCCAGCTCGCCGAGCTGCGGGCCGCCGCCCGCGTGCCGATAGACCTCTACGTGGAGGCGCCCGACGCGATGGGGGGCGTGGTCCGTGGCCACGAGGCCGCCGACCTCGTCTCGGTGGCCGCGCCCCTGTACGCGAAGTTCGGCCTGCGCAACTCGCGACTCCTCTACCCCAGCGGGTTGCACCTGGTCGCCGACGCCGAGGCGATCGCCCGGGAGAAGGTGCACCGCGCCGCGGTCGCTCTGGAGTGGATCGCTCGCAGTGGGCGCCCGCTGGTCCAGTCGGCGCCCGGTGCCCCCGGGCTCGGGGTTCCGGAGCCGTCGTGATCACCGCAAGGGGCCGCCGCGGGCGGCCCAACCGCGCGAGCCAGGCCCGGCGCCGGGCGCCGGAGGTCAGCACCACGGGTCGCCCCTGCGCGCGGGGGTGACCCGCCACCATCAGGGGACAGAGAGGGAGCCATGAACCATCGGCCAGGAACGCGACACGTCGGGCGTCTCACCGGCGCCCTGCTGCTCGGTGCGCTGGTGCTCGGCGCGGGGGCATCCGCCGCCGCCATGACCAGCGCCACCGCCAGCTCCAGGGTCCACCTCACGCTCTGGGAGAACTACGGGACCGAGGCCAACGCCACCGCCACCACCAACTTGGTCAGAGCGTTCGAGCGCCGCCATCCCGATATCACGATCAGCGTCGTCAGCCAGCCCGCTAGCAACTACTTCTCACTTTTGCAGGCGGCGGCGATCTCCCGCACCGGTCCCGACCTGGCGGTGATGTGGACCGGGCTCTTCACCCTCCAGTACAAGAGCTATCTCCAGAACCTCAAGCCCTACGTCCCGGTCGCGGACCTCGCGCGGATGGAGGGGCTGCGCTGGACGGCCAACAATTTCAATACCGCGACCGGGCCCTACGTCATCCCGCTCGAGGACCAGTTCTACATCGGCTTCTACAACAAGGCGCTCTTCGCCAAAGCGCACGTCGCCGGCCCGCCAACGACCTGGAGCCAGCTGATGGCCGACTGCCAGAAGTTCAAGGCCGCCCGGATCACCTGCCTCTACTACGGCGCCGGCTCCCAGAACCTGGGCGCCGAGTTCTACCCCTGGTACGACCTCAGCTACCTCATGATCGGCCAGTACTCCCTTGCCCAGTGGGAGGGTCTCTACAACGGCTCGATCCCCTGGAGCAGCCCGGGGGTGGCCGCCCAGCTCACCCGCTGGCACCAGCTCTACGCCGACGGCTACACGAACAAGAACGTGATCACCTCGGTGGGCTCGCTGGTGGCCTTCGGCCGGGACAAGGCGGCGATGCTGATCAAGGGCAACTGGGACACCGCCCAGCTCTATCACGAGCTGGGGCGCAACCTCGGCACCTTCGTCCCGCCCTTCTCGACCCGCCCGATGCGTGGGGTCGTGCAGTTCCCCGGGGACGGCTTCTCCATGACCAGCTACTCGCAGCACAAGGCGCAGGCCGCTTTGTTCCTCCAGTACCTCACCACCCCGGCGGCGGGTCGGATCGTCGCCGCCAGCGGGCTCATCCCCGACGTGAAGGGGGTCGCGACCACCAATCCCGTCAACCAGGCGATGCTCACCTTCTCGGCGCGCGACGGGCTGACCCAGTTCCCGATGCTGGACAACGTGACCGCCCCCGACGTCGTCACCGCGGGCAGCAAGCTGATGCCGGAGCTGCTGGCCGGCGAGGTGAGCGTCAAGAGCGCCCTCACCCAGATGCACCAGGCGTGGCAGCAGCTGCCCGCCACCGAGCGGGGGCGGAGCTGGGGAACCTACAAGGCCCAGTAGCGAGCGGCCCCACCGCAGACCGGGACGGGGCGCCGCCGATGGCGGCGCCCCCTTCCCCCGGTTCGGCCACGGGCCCGCTGGCGGGGATGGAACGCTGATGGCCGGGATGCTTCCCACGACCACGTCCGCCCCGGTGACCCAGGACCGTCCACAGCTCGCCGCCCCCGGCGCCCCCGCTGCGACGCCCAGGCCCCGGCCCCGGCGCTCCGGGCTCCAGCGGGCCCGGACCCGCAACAGCCTGGTCCTCACCATCCCCGCGCTGATCGTGGTGGTGGGGCTTCTGCTCCTGCCCATCGGCGAGGCCGTCTACTACAGCATGACCAACTGGAACGGGCTGACCGCCCAGTGGGTCGGCCCCAGCACCTACCTCGCCCTGTTCGAGAACCCCGCCTTCTGGCAGGTCCTGGAGAACAACGGGCTCCTGCTCTGCTCGGTGCCGATCGCGATCCTGGTCCCGCTCGGGATCGCCGCCCTCCTCCACGAGCACGTCTTCGCCTGGCGCCTCTTCCGGTCGGTGATCTTCCTGCCCACCGCCGTGTCATGGGTCGTGATCGGGATGGTCGCGGCCCGCGCCTTCGCCCCCGGCGGAGCGGTCAACCAGATCCTCGGGGCGCTCGGGCTGCGGATGCTCGAGATCGACTTCCTCGGGCACCAGTACAGCGCCCTGGCGGCGGTGGCGATCACCTTCATCTGGTCGATGGTCGGCACCAACACCATCATCTTCCTCACCGGCATGTCCACCATCGACCCCTCGATCTACGAGGCGGCTCGCCTCGACGGCGCCGGCCGGCTGGGGACCTTCGTCTGGGTGACGGTGCCGCTTCTGCGCCGCTACCTCCAGTTCGGCTTCGTCATCACGATGATCACCGCGTTCACCGCCCTGTTCAGCCTGATCTTCATCATGACCGGGGGTGGGCCCGGCTACGGCACCACCACCTTGGGTTCTTCCTGTACCAGCAGGCCTTCCAGAACGGCCTCTTCGGCACCGGCGCGATGATCGGGGTGGTCCTCTTCGTGATCCTCTTCGGGGTGAGCCTCTTCCAGATGCGCCTGCTGCGGGGCCCCACCTGATGGCGGCGCGGCTCGGCCCTCGGGCGGTCAGCGGCAGCCCGGTGGGCCGACGCTGGCGGCGGCTGCGCCGCGACCCGATGCGGGTGGTGACGTTCTTGGCCCTGCTGGCGGTCAGCGGGGTCATGTTCTACCCCTTCGTCTTCATGGTCCTGAACTCGCTGCGCAGCGAGCAGCAGTACCTGAACGGCCACGGATTCTCCACCGCCAGCTGGGGCGAGCTCTTCCGGGCCCTGCCGGTGGGCACCGAGCTGCTCAACTCGACCCTGGTGTGCGGCGCCGCCATCGCCATCATCCTCACCTGCGCCACCGGTGCCGGCTTCGCCTTCGCCAAGCTGCGCTTCCGCCGCCAGACCATCATCTTCCTGCTCATCATCGGCAGCATGATGGTCCCGGTCCAGGCGATCATCATCCCCGAGTACGTCAACCTCGCCACCGTCCACCTGGTCAACAACTACCTCAGCGCGATCCTCGTCTACGCCGCCCTGGGGACGCCCTTCGCCACCTTCCTCATGACCGCGTTCTTCAGCGGGCTGCCCGACGAGCTGATCGAGGCCGGCCTCTGTGACGGGATGAGCCACCGCGGCGCCTTCTTCCGGGTCGCGCTGCCGATGGCGAAGCCCGCCCTCGCGACCGTAGCCGTGCTCCAGTTCATCCAGATCTGGGACGATCTGCTGGTGGGGCTCCTCTTCCTCCAGGAGCCGACCAACCGCACCATCACGGTCGGGCTGGGCGTGCTCTCGTCGGGCCGGGTCGTCAGCGTGCCGGTCCTGATGGCGGGCTCGCTCATCAGCGCGCTGCCGGCGGTCGCGATCTACCTGTTCTTCCAGCGCTACCTCGTGTCCGGGCTCACCCTCGGGGTCAATCGGTGAGGGGCCTGCGCAGCCGCCGCTGGCTGGCGGGCGGCGACGAGGTCGCCCTCCTCCACCGCGTGGCGCTGGCCCCCGCCGCCGGGGGCGGTCCGGTGCTGGGCCCGGTCATCGGGATCGCCAACTCGGCCAGCGAGCTGAACCCGTGCAACCTGCCGCTCCGGAGCCTGGCCGCCGCCGCAGCCCGCGGGATCCGGGAGGCGGGCGGGGTGGCGGTGGAGTTCCCCACCCTGTCGTTGGGCGAGGACCTCATGAAGCCGAGCGCGATGCTCTACCGCAACCTCCTGTCGATCGAGATCGAGGAGACCATCCGCGCCTATCCCCTGGACGGCCTGGTCATCCTCGCCAACTGCGACAAGACCGTCCCCGGCGCGCTGATGGGGGCTGCCAGCGCCGACTGCCCGACCGTCCTCGTCACCGGCGGAAGCCGCCCGCCCGCCCAGTTCCGGGGCCGCAGGATCGGAACCGGCACCGACCTCTGGCGGCTGTGGGACGAGCGGCGCGCCGGCCGCCTGGACGATGGGGCCTGGCGCGAGCTCGAGCAGACCCTCGCCTGCGGGCTCGGCGCCTGCAACACCATGGGGACCGCCTCGACGATGGCGATCCTCAGCGAGGTCCTCGGCCTCATGGTCCCCGGCTCCAGCACCATCCCCAGCGGCGCCCCGCGGGCGGCGGCCGCCGCCCGCGAGGCGGGCCGGCTGGCGGTGGCGGCGGCGCTGGGCGG
>DAHUZI010000143.1 GCA_027306595.1 Candidatus Dormiibacterota bacterium
CCCGCTCGGCCGCCCGCCGCTCGACCGCGGCCTCGACGGGGCCGGCGAGGGCGATGCGCGCGGCGGCCGGAGCCACCTCGAGCGGGTCCATCCCGCGGGGCACCAGGGTGGCCGCGCCCTGGTGCGTCCAGGCATCGGCCTTCGGGGCGAACGCCTGGACGTGGTGGGCGCCGCGGCCGGCCGGGTGGACGACCACGAGCACGAACGGCCCCGGGTCGACCGTCGACGCCGTGACCAGCAGGCTCGGGAGGCTGCGCAGGGGGCGGCCCAGAGCGTGCGCCACCCCGAGGGCGGTCGCCGCCCCGGCGCGGAGCCCGGTGTAGGAGCCGGGTCCGTGGCCGGCGACGACCCCCTGGGGCGCCGCCACCCGCCGGCCGAGAATCGCCGTCACCGCGCGGAGCAGGGCGGCGTCGGGGCGCTCGGCGGCGATCGCGGCCGCGGCGATCTCAGTCCCTTCGATCAACGAGCCGTCCGCGTCCGCCGCGACCACGAGCGCCGCGTCCCGCAGCGCCGTGTCGACGGCCAGCAGCCACCGCCCCTCGTCCCCGGCGCTCACGTCGAGGTCCAGGCGCGCCGGAGCCGTCCGGCGGCGTCGAGGGCGATCCGGCGGCGGTCTCCGCCCTCGGGCTCGATCCGGCACCGGGCGGTGAACCATCCGGGCTGCGCTCGCTCGGCCCACTCCACCACCACCACGTCGGACTCCAGCAGCTCCTCCACGCCCAGCGTCCGCAGGTCCACCCCCGCCTCCAGACGGTACAGGTCGAGATGATGAAGCGTCAGCGGCCCGGGATACACCGCGTGGAGGACGAAGGTCGGGCTGCGGACGCGGTCCACGGCGCCGGCGCCCTGGACCAGCCCCCGCACGAAGACGGTCTTGCCTGCGCCCAGCGGCCCGTCCAGCCCAAGGCAGTCGCCGGGGGTGAGGACCGCCCCGAGCCGGGCAGCGAGCGCCAGCGTCTCCGCGGGCCCGGTGGTGGTGCGGACCAGCGGGGCTCGGCCCCGCTCCGCGTCAGTCCGTTCCACCGCGGAAGTGGGTGTAGCCGCGGGTTGGCCCCGTCTTGACCGGGGGGCCGCCCATTCGCGTTCTGAGGGTGAGCCCGGCCGCCCGCCGCAGCCGGCCGATGACATGGAGGGCCGGAAGGTCGGCGGCCCAGCCGGCCCCGCGCACCAGCCCCTCGGCGATCCGCGACGGGGCGGCGGCGATCAGCTCGAAGTCCTCGCCGCCGGTGACGGCCGGCAGGAGCGGGGACGCCGACCAGACGGCGTCGAGGCCGGCGGCCAGCGGGATGCGATCCGCCCAGAGCTCGGCGCCGCAGCCGCTGGCGCGGGCGAGGCGGCTCGTGTCGAGGAGGAGGCCATCGCTGCAGTCGATCGCGCAGCGGACCCCGGCGTCGGCGAGCGCACGACCGGCGGCGACCCGGGCCACGGGGCGCAGGAGCCGATCCGCCCAGGGCACGGCCGCCGGGGCTGCGCCCGCCTCCAGCCGGCAGAGGGCGGCGGCGGCGCCCCCGATCGTGCCGGTGACCAGCAGGAGGTCCCCGGGCCGGCCGGCGGTCCGCTGCAGCAACCTGGCGGGTGCAGCCGTTCCGATCGCCGTGCAGCTGACCGCCACCCGATCCCGGGTGGCGCTGAGGTCGCCCCCCGCCACCCGCGCGCCGTCGACGCGGGCGGCATCGGCGATCCCCAGCTGGAGGGCCAGGACCGCGCCCGAGGCCGTTGCCTCGGGCAGAAGGAGCGTGACCACGACCAGCTGGGGGGTGGCGCCCATCGCGGCCAGGTCCGACGCGTTCACCGCATACGCCTTCCAGCCCACCGCGTACGGACCCTGGTACGCGCGCCGGAAGTCGATGTCCTCGACCAGGGCGTCGGTGGTGACGACGACGGTCGCCCCGAGCGGCGGAAGCCAGCCGGCGGCGTCGTCGCCGGCTGGGATCGGCAGATCCGGCGCGGGCTGGGCCGCGGCCGCCATGAGGTGGGCGAGGAGCTGGTCCTCGCCCACATCGGCGACGCTGGGCGAGGGGTCGGTCCACCCGACCGTGCGGGGGTCGGCCGCGCCTGAGGCCCGGGTGACCACGTCCCGATTCTGACAGCCGGGGTGCGGGCCCCGCCGCCACGCCGGCCCCGGCCGCCCCGCCCCGGCCGACGAGCTCGAGGGGACTGGGGGCAGGATCTGGGCACAGACCGCGTCGCGCGATGTCCCGAGCTGGGCGGCGATCACCTCGCGGCGGAGCGCGGGCGAGCCCTGGCGGGTGAGCCCTCGCGGCCGATGAGCACGACGTGGAGCCGGATCACGTCCGGGCAGAGTCCTCCAGGGTCCGGCGCACGAGCTCCTGGGCCTCCACGCACCGGTCGGCGATCTCGCTGGCGAGGAGTCCGGCGCGCCCGCGCTCCTCCTCCAGCAGCCGCCCCGCCTCTCCGTGGATGAAGACCCCGGCGCGGGCGGCGTCGAGGGGCGCCGCGCCCTGGGCGAGGAGGGCCGAGATCAGCCCGGTGAGGACATCGCCGCTCCCCCCCGTCGCCAGCACGCTGGTCGCGTGGGGATCCACTGATACCTGGCCACCAGGCCCGGCGATCACGGTGCCAGCCCCCTTGAGGACCACCACCGACTCGAGCCGGGTGGCCAGCTCCGACGCCACCGCGGTCCTTGCCCCCTGGACCGCGGCGGTCGGACGCCCGAGCAGCCTGGCCATCTCGGCCGGGTGGGGGGTGAGAACGCTCCCCCTCGGGATGGCGGCGAGGAGTCGGGGATCGGCCGCGCAGAGGTTGAGCCCATCGGCGTCCAGCACGAGCGGGGGCTGCCGTGCGCCGGTTGCGCCCCCCGCGCCGCCCAGGTGGGCGAGGAGCCCGGCGAGGAAGGCCGCCGTCTCCGCTGCCTGTCCCAGCCCCGGCCCCACGGCCACGGCCTGGGAGCCGTCCACCGCTTCGCAGGCCGTCCTCATCGCCGGGGGCGCGAACCCGCCCGAGCGCCCCGGGACGATCGTCTGGAGGATAACCTCGGGCGGGAACGGGGCGGCAGCCCCCGGGGCGGCGGGCACGACCGCCCGCACCTTGCCCGCCCCGCCGCGCAGCGCCCCGAGCGTGCAGAGGACGGGGGCTCCCGGATAGCGGGCGTGTCCGGCGATGACGGCAACTGTCCCGAAGGTGCCCTTGTGGCCGGTCGGACTTCGCTCGGGTAGGCTGAGCGGGGCCGGGCCGCCTGGCGGGCTCAGCCCCGCGGGGGCGCGGTGGCCCCCCTGGTGCAGCGCCACCGCGATCGCCACGCCCGCGTCGTGGGTGAGGCTGACCGCGAGGCCGGGGACGCTGGACCCACCGATGAACGCCCGAGGCGCCTGGCCCGGTGCCCGGCGGACCTCGATCGCGGCGTATGGGGGGATCGGCCAGCCCCTCGCCCCGCAGACCTTGCGCACCGCTTCCTTCACCGCCCAGCGTCCAGCGAAGCGCTCGGGCCGACCTCGGCTCACCCGCGCCTCCGCGGCCGTGAAGCAGCGGCGTGCGAAGGTGGGGTGCCGCTCCAGGGCCCGGGCGATGCGCGCGATGGAGGCGACGTCGACGCCGACGGCCGGGCGCTCGGGCGGCGTGCCGCTCACTCCACCGTGACGGACTTGGCGAGATTGCGGGGCTGGTCGACGTCGCAGTCGCGGGCCACGGCCGCGTGGTAGGCGAGGAGCTGGCCGACCAGGACGTTGACCAACGGCGAGACGAGCTCAGGCACCCGCGGGACGACCAGGAGCCGCTCCACGCGGCCGCCGAGGTCGGTGTCGCCCTCGCTCACGACCGCGATGACGGGCGTGTCGCGGGCCGCCACCTCGGCGATGTTGGCGTGGAGCTTGGCGGTGGTGCGGGCGGCGGTGGCCAGCGCGACCACCGGCAGGCGGCCGTCGAGGAGCGCGATCGGCCCGTGCTTCAGCTCGCCCGCGGGATAGCCCTCGGCGTGCAGGTACGAGATCTCCTTCAGCTTGAGCGCCGACTCCATGGCGCAGGCGTGGTTGACGCCGCGGCCGATGAACAGCGCGCCCGGGCGGGTCGCCAGCCACTCCCCCGCCTCGGCGATCCGCGTCGGGTCGGCCAGCAGCCGCTCCTGGGCGGCGGGGACCGCCCGCAAGGCCCGCGCCACCTCGGCGCGCGCCCCCGGCCCGAGGCGGCCTCGGGCGACCGCCAGATGAAGGGCGACGAGGATGCCGCAGGCGACCTGGGTGACGAAGGTCTTGGTGGCGGCGACCCCGATCTCGGGCCCGGCGTGGAGGGTGACCAGCCCGTCGGCTTCGCGCGCGAGCGAGCTCCCGATCACGTTGCAGAGGGCCACGACGTGGCTGCCGCGGTCCTTGGCGGCGCGCGCGGCCGCCAGGGTGTCGGCCGTCTCCCCTGATTGGGAGATCGCCACCGTGAGGACGGAGGGGTCCGTCGGCCGGTCCTGATAGCGCACCTCGGATGACACCGCCACCTCGGCGGGCAGGCCGGCGAGCTCCTCGATCGCGATCGCAGCGACCATCCCGGCGTAGTAGGCCGAGCCGGCCGCGACCAGGCGGACGCGCTCGAAGGCCGCCACGCGATCGGGCCCGAGGTCCCACTCCGGCAGGACGACGCGACCGTCGTCCTGGAGCCGGCCGCGGAGCGCGGCCGCTGTCGCCGCCGGCTGTTCGTGGATCTCCTTGAGCATGAAGTGGGGGTAGCCCTCCCGCTGCGCCGAGAGCTCGTCCCACTCGACCCGCAGGACCCGGGCGGCGCACGCCACCCCGTCGTCGATCGTGCTGACCACGGGCCCGGTGGCTCCGATCACGGCCATCTGCCCATCGCCGAGCACGATCACCTGCCGGGTGTAGGGGAGGGTCGCTGGGATATCCGAGCTCACGAACCATTCCCCGTCGCCGACCCCGACCACCAGCGGTGAGTCGTGTCGCGCAGCGACCAGGGTGCGGGGGTCGGCAACGCTGAGGACCACCAGCGCGAAAGCCCCGCGCAGTCGGGCGCAGGCCGTGCGCACGGCCACCGCCAAGTCCCCCTGGTAGGCGGCCTCGATCAGGTGGGGCACCACCTCGGTGTCGGTTTCGGAGCGGAAGTGGTGCCCGGCTGCGCGGAGCTCCTCGCGGAGGGCGTCGGCGTTCTCGATGATCCCGTTGTGGACCACATAGTGACGGCCGTCGCAGTCCGTAAGGGGGTGGGCGTTGGCCTCAGTCGGGCGGCCGTGGGTCGCCCAGCGCGTGTGCCCAAGCCCGATCGTGCCCGAGGGGGCGACGGCGGCGACCCGCTCGGCCAACCCCGCCACCTTGCCCGCCACCCGCACGCTGGTGGCGCGACCCTGGGCGTCCACGACCGCGATCCCGGCCGAGTCGTAGCCGCGATACTCCAGGCGGTGCAGGCTGTCGAGCAGGATCGGGACGGCCGGCTTCGGGCCGAGGTAGCCGATGATGCCGCACACGCGTCACACCTCCTGCGCGGGGCCAGCATGCCGATGCCGGCCCGCCGACGGACCCCCCTGTCCCGAAGCGTACACGCTGACCGGGGAAACCCGGCCCGGGCTCACAGCCCGAGCGGCCGCGGGGTCGGGGTGGGCGTGGGGGTCGGGGTCGGGCGTGGGGTGGTCGTGACCTGCGGGCTCCCGGGGATGACGCGTCGCCGGATGACGGGGGTTGGGGTCGGCGTCGGGGTGGCGCGCGGGGTCGGCACCGGGGTGACGACCGGCAAGGCTGCCACCGTGATCGCCACCGACACGACAGAGGGGCTGAACGTCACGCCCGCGGGGGTCACCAGCCCGACCGAGACGGTGACGCCGACGGGCGAGGTGCTGATGTCGATCGGCTGGGTCGCCGCCTGGTTCAGTCCGTTGAGCGACGCGGCCGGCCCGCTGGCTTCGATGGTGCTCGGGAAGCTCTCGATCCCCGTTATCTGGGTTCCCGCCGGTGGCTGCCCGCTGCCCGCCAGGGTGACGATGACCGGCAGCGTCCTGGTGCTCTGGAGCGAGGTGATCGCGACCACGGCGGTCACCTCGACCGGACTGACGACGAGCCGGGTCGCCGCCGCTTGGCCGATCCCGGCGAGGGAGACCGTCTCCGGCTGAGAGAGGCTGGTCTTGAGCCCGGTGAAGGTGGGGTGGATCACCGCCCGCGCCCGCCGTACGAGCGTGGCCGCCCCGCTCACCCGGACCGACGCCGGCACGATCTCCACGACACTGGCCGTGAAGCCGCTGGGGGGGCGGCCGGCCGGCACCGAATGCACGGTGACCGTGGCGGTGATCCGCCGGTCGATGGTGACGGTAAGCTGGGATGGCGCGGAGACCACCGAGACTTGGTGATCGGTGTTGCGCACCCGCAGCGGGATCCGGTAGACGCCCGCCCGGCTGATGCCTGCGAGGTCGACCGAGAGCGCGAGTTCGCGTTGGACCTGCTGGCCGGCGTTGACGTTGGCCGCGAGTCCGGCCACCTCGAGGCTCACCCCCCCCGTCCCGCCCGGTCGCTGGAGGAGGACGAGGCCGGGGGCGAGGTGGGCGACCTGGACGTGGGTGATGACCACCGTCCGGATCGCGGGCGGATTGCTGGCGTAGACAACGGCCAGCCACATCCCGACGGCGAGCCCGACGGCGACCACCTTGAGCCGCCAGTTGCGAAGGAGAAGGTCCATGGCGCTCAGGAGTGCTCGACCGGCTGGGGCGGCGCCGCCGGCGTCGCCGCTGGTGCCGCGGGCGGCAGCGGGGGCGCCGCCGGCGGGGTGGGTGGGGGCAGCGTGGTGGGGGGCGCCGCTCGCCAGGTGCGGATCCGCAGTCGCCGGACCCCGTGGGGGCGTTCGGAGGCGGGCAGTCCGAGGAAGATCGCCAGGCGGTGGCTGAGCTCGGCTCCGTCGACCCCGCGGTCCAGGTGACCGGCCTGGGCGACGCTCACGGTGCCGGTCTCCTCGGAGACCACCACGACCAGGGCATCGCTGGTCTGGCTGAGCCCGAGGGCGGCTCGGTGCCGGGTCCCGATGCGACCCGCCCCGTACGACTGCTGAGCCAGCGGGAGCACGCAGCCGGCGGCGATGATCCGACCGTCCCGGATGACGACCGCCCCGTCATGGAGCGGAGAGCGGGGGATGAAGATGGTCTGGAGCGTCTCCGCCGACACCACCGCGTCCAGCCGCACCCCGGTGGCGGCGATCTCCTCCAGACCGGAGGCGTCCGGGAACACCAAGAGCGCCCCGATGCGAGCCTCGCTCAGCCGGCTGACCGCCACGCTCAGGGTGTGGATCTCCTGTCGCAGCTCGGCGATGTCGCGGTGGACGACCCCGCGGGGGAAGCGGCCCAACCGGCCCATCTCGTCGACCGCCCGTCGCAACTCGGGCTGGAACAGGACGATCACGCCCAGGAGGATGGCCGGTCCGCCGTTGCGAAAGATGAAGGACAGGACCGGCAGCTGGAGGATGGTCGCGACGGCGCCGAGGGCTCCAAGGACGAGCAGGCCCAGGAGGAGCTGGACCGCCTGGGTCCCTCGGATGAGGAGGAGGAGCCGGTAGACGAGGAACGAGATGATGACGACGTCGAGGAGGTCCTTCCAGCCGACCGTCTGGATCAACACCCGCAGCGTCTGCGGCAGGTTCACGGCGGCGACCTCCATCGTCAGCCCGGCTCCGCAGCCTCCCGGCCGTCGGGGCCGGCCCCCGACGCACCCGCGCCGGCGGACGCCGGGTCAGGTCGGGGTTCGGCCTTCCCGTGGAAGATCGCAGCGAGCAGGGCCTGCTGCACCCAGAGCCGGTTCTCCGCCTGCGCGAAGACCACCGCCTGGGGGCCGTCGAGGACCTCGTCGGTGATCTCCTCGCCGCGGTGGGCGGGCAGGCAGTGCATCACCCGCGCCGAGGGCGGCGCCGCTCGGAGTAAGGCGGCGTTCACCTGGTAGGGGCCGAAGTCCTGGCGGCGCTGCTCGTGCTCAGCCTCCTGGCCCATGCTCGTCCAGACGTCGGTGTAGACGATGTCGGCATCCGCCACCCCCTCGGCGGCCTCATGGGTGAGGTGCACGGTGCCACCCGCCCTGGCGAGTTGGGCGGGATCCGGCTCGTAGCCGGGCGGGGAGACCACCGTGAGGTTGATCCCCAGCAGGCTCGCGGCCTCGATCCACGAGGCGCACACGTTGTTGCCGTCGCCGATGAAGGCGACGCGAGCCCCCGCCACCCGTCCCACGACCTCCTTGAGGGTGAGGCAGTCGGCCAGGACCTGGCACGGGTGGGAGGCATCGGTCATGGCGTTGATGACCGGGGCCCGCATGTGCTCGGCCAGCCCGAGGAGGTCGCGGTGGGATGGGATCCGCGCGACCAGCCCGTCGACGAAACGGTCGAGGATGCGAGCGACGTCGGCCACCGACTCCCGCCGGCCCATCTCGATCTCGCGGTCGAAGAGCGCGATCGGGTGGCCGCCGAGGCGGTGGATGGCGACCTCGAAGGAAACCCGTGTGCGGTTGCTGGGTCGCAGGAACACCATCGCCACGGTGCGTCCCCGCAGCGGTTTCCCCGGGTCCGCCCCCGCCTTGTGGCGCCGGGCCGTGTCGAGGATGGACCGGCAGGTGGCCACGTCCAGGTCGGCGATGTCGAGGAAATCTCGACCCCGGAGCCGGCTCTCCACGACGTGTGCTACCCAGTGACGGCGGCGGCGCTGCCCACGACCCAGTATAGGTCCGCGGGCGGCAGCGCCCGCGAACTCAGCGCTTGGTGTACTGGGGCGCCTTGCGGGCGCGCTTGAGACCGGGCTTCTTGCGCTCCTTCTCGCGCGGGTCCCGGCGCATCAGCCCGGCCTGCTTCAGGGTGGCCCGAAGCTCGGGCTCGACCGCGCAGAGCGCGCGTGCCACCCCATGGGCGACCGCGCCCGCCTGGCCGGCGATCCCGCCGCCCTCGACCTTGACCAGGACGTGAAAGCGCTGCTGGGTGCGGGTGAGGGCGAGGGGGCGGAGCGCCGCCTGCTCGAGGTCGGCGCGACCGAAGTGGGCCCGAGGTTCGCGGTCGTTGATGGAGACGGTCCCCTGCCCGGGGTAGAGGCGCACCCGCGCGACCGCCGTCTTGCGCCGGCCGGTGCCGTAGGCGTAGGTCCGTGCAATCTCGCTCATCCCTCGTGCACCTCTCCGAACTCGCCGAAGGTGATCGGCACCGGCTGCTGGGCGGCATGGGGGTGGGTTGGCCCGGCATAGACCCGCAGCCGGTGCAGCTCGTGCCGGCCCAGGGAGTTGTGCTGGAGCATGCCGCGCACTGCCTCCCGCAGCGGCTGGGTCGGGTCGTGCGCCACCACCTGGTCGTAGGTGCGCAGCCGCCGCCCACCCGGGTAGCCGCTGTAGCGGTCGTAGAGCTTGCCCCGCCGTTTCTGGCCCGTCACCACCAGGTCCCGGGCATTGACGACCACCAGCTGGTCACCGCAGACGACGTGGGGCGTGTAGGTGGGCCGGTGCTTGCCCCGAAGGACGCGGGCCAGATTGACGGCCAGCCGCCCGAGCGTCTGGCCCCCGGCGTCGACGAGGTACCACTGCGCGTCGCCGGCGGTGGAGGCGGCGACATGGCTGCGTTGGGTGGCCGCGCTCATGGCTGGGGACCCTCCTCGTACTCGACCGCCCACTGGTGGATGCCGCGGGCCGGGGCCACCGGCCAGGGGGGGCGGGGCACGTCCGGCCGCTCGACCGCCGCGCGCACGCTGCCGGCCGGGATCCGGCCGGTCCCAACTGCCACCAGTGCCCCGACCAGGGAGCGAAGCATCCCCCGCAGGAAGGCGTCGGCGGTCACCTCGAACACGACCTGTCGGCCGATCCGACGGATGCGAAGGTGGTGGATCGTGCGCACGGTGTGTCCACCGGGGCGGGGGCTCTGGCCGAAGGCGCGCAGGTCGTGGCGGCCGCAGAGGTCGGCGGCGCACTGCCGCATCGCGGCCAGGTCGAGGGGCCCGGTGACGTGCCAGACGTAGTGGCGGCCCACGGCCGGGGACACGCCGCCCTGATCGACGAGGTAGCGGTAGACCCGCCGGCGGGCGCTGAAGCGGGCGTGGAAATCGGGTCCCACCGGCTCGGCGCGGCGGACCACGATGTCCTTGGGCAGGTTGGCGTTGCAGGCGGCCCGCAGGCGCTCGGGGTCCACCCCGCGGCGGAGCGCCAGCGAGATCACCTGGCCGTGGGCGTGGGCACCGGCATCGGTGCGGCCCGCCGCTGCCAGCCGGGGCCGTTCCCCTGTGGAGAGCTCGAGGGCACGCTGGAGGGCGGCTTCGACCGTGGGGCGGCCCGGCTGCGCCTGCCATCCCGCGTACCCGGTTCCGTCGTACTCCACCACGAGCCGCCAGGCGAAGGGCGCGGGGCCGTCGGTGGCGGTCCCCACCGAGGGATCGGCGGCGGACTCCAGCTCGCTCACTCGACCAGCTCCACGAGCACCAGCGGCGCCCCGTCACCGGGCCGGATGCGGTGGGGGATGATCCGTGTGTAGCCCCCCGGTCGGTCCTGGTAGCGGGGCGCGTAGGTGGTGAAGCACTTCACCGCGACCTCCCGCTTGGTGATGGTCTTCGCCACCTGCCGGCGGGCCTGGAGATCGTTCGCCTTCGAGGTGGTGATGAGCCGCTCGGCCCACCGCCGCAGCTCCTTGGCGCGGGCCTCGGTGGTCTCGATCCGTCCGTGCTCGAACAGGGCGGTCACGAGATTGCGCGTCAGGGCGATTCGCTGCGCGGCCGGCCGGCCGAACTTGCGGCCCGCCTTCTGATGGCGCACGGCTCAGTGCCCCTGGGCCTGGAAGAGGGTCGGCAGCTCCTCCGCCGTGACCAGGCCGCGGCTCACCAGCCGCTCCTTGATCTCGTCGAGGGACTTGGTTCCGAAGTTGCGCAGCGCCAGCAGCTCCTCCTGGCGCATCGCGACCAGCTGGCCGATCTTGGTGATGTCGTTGGCCTTGAGGCAGTTCAGCGCCCGCACCGAAAGGTCCAGCTCCTCCACCCCGACATCCGCCAGACGCGCCCGAAGGTCGGTGCCCGGCTTCTGGAGCTGGACGTTGGGGGCGAGATTCTCCCCGAAGTGCACGAAGAGCCCGAGGTGCTGGCTGTAGTAGTTGGCCGCCTGGCTGATGGCATCCACCGGCGAGACCGTCCCGTCGGTCCAGACCTCGAGGGTGAGCTTCTCCCAGTCCGTGTCCTGCCCGACCCGGGTCTTCTCGACCAGGAAGTTGGCCTTGGTCACGGGGGTGAAGATGGCGTCGATCGGGATCACACCGATCGGCTGGCCCTCGTGCTTGTTGCGCTCGGCGGTCGCGTAGCCCTTCCCGCGCTCCACCGTGAGCTCCATCCGCAGATGGGCCTTGGGTCCGTCGATGGCGCACAGGTAGAGTTCGGGATTGACGATCTCGACGTCGCTGTTGGGCTCGATGTCGGCCGCCGTCACCTGCCGCGGCCCCGTGACATCGAGGGTCAGGCGGGCCCCCTGGGGGTTGTGGCAGATGAGGGCCAGCCGCTTGATGTTGAGAAGGATCTCCCCCACGTCCTCCTTCACGTTGGGGATCACGGCGAACTCATGAGACACCCCCTCGATCGACACCGCGGTGGCCGCGGCGCCGGTCAGCGACGACAGGAGCACCCGGCGCAGCGAGTTGCCGAGGGTGGTGCCGTAGCCGGGCTCCAGGGCCTCGATCTCGAAGCGACCGTAGTTGCGCGACCGCTCGACCTCACGAACGGCCGGGGCGACAGGGGTATCGAGCATGGGGGATGTGATCCTCGTGGCATGAGGACCCGCCTGGCCGGGCGGGCCCCGCGGGCGTCGGGGTTAGCGTCGGGAGTAGTACTCGACGATGAGCTGCTCGTCGATGGTGGGGTCCATCTCGCTGCGCTCCGGCGCGCGCATGATATCGACCCGGAACTGGTCGGGGACGATCGAGAGCCACGCGGGCGCCGGGCGCAGGCCGGCCCGCTGGAGGGAGCGGGCGATCGGCTCGACCGCGCGGGAGCGCTCGCGCACGGTGACGACATCGCCGGGGCGGACCTGGAAGCTGGGCACGTTCACCGTGCGGCCGCGGACCGCGAAGTGCCGGTGCGAGACCAGCTGCCGCGCCTCCTTCCGGGAGGCCGCCAGCCCCGCCCGGTACACGACATTGTCGAGCCGCTGCTCCAGGTGCTGGAGGAGGACCGTGCCGGTCACCCCCTGGCGGCGGGCGGCCTCGTCGAAGTAGTTGCGGAACTGGGTCTCGAGCACGCCGTAGACGCGTCGGGCGCGCTGCTTGGCCCGCAGCTGGACCCCGTAGTCGCTGACCCGGCGGCGGCGGGCAAGCCCGTGCTGTCCGGGCGGGGTCGCATTCCGGCGGGTGAAGGTGCATCGCTCTCCGAGGCACTTCTCCCCCTTGAGGAAGAGCTTCACCCCCTCCCGACGGCAGAGGCGGCAGACCGGCTCGTGAACGTTGGCCATGGCGGTGCCCTAGACCCGCCGCCGCTTGGGCGGGCGGCAGCCGTTGTGGGGGATCGGGGTGACGTCGGTGATGGCACTGATCTCCAGCCCGGCGGCCTGCAGGGAGCGGATCGCCGCCTCCCGGCCGGCGCCCGGGCCCTTGACGAAGACCTCGATCTGGCGCAGCCCGTGTTCCTGGGCGCGTCGGGCGGTGGCCTCCGCGGTGACCTGGGCGGCGAAGGGCGTGCTCTTGCGGGAGCCCTTGAACCCCTGGCCGCCGGCCGAACCCCAGGCGATCACGTTGCCCTCGGGATCGGTGAGGGAGACGATCGTGTTGTTGAAGGTGCTCTGGATGTGCGCCTGGCCGACCGTGATGTTCTTGCGCTCACGGCGGCGGGTGCGCACCGCCTTCTTCTTCTTGGCCACCTGGGCTCCTCAGCGGCTGCCGGCACGGGGCCGGATCAATGCGGACACGGCTGGTGCGGTCACTTGCCGCGCTTGCGACGCACGCCCACGGTCTTGCGCGGACCGCGGCGGGCGCGGGCATTGGTGCGGGTGCGCTGCCCCCGGACGGGCAGGCCGCGGCGGTGGCGCAGCCCGCGGTAGGTCCCGATCTCCATCAGGCGCTTGATGTTGAGGGCCACCTGGCGGCGGAGGTCTCCCTCGACCCGCCCCTGGAGGTCCTTGGCGATGATGTCGCGGAGCCGGGCCACCTGAGCCTCGCTGAGGTCACGCACCCGGATGTTGGGATCGAGGTTGGCGATCCGGAGCAGCCGCAGACTGGTGGTCCGGCCGATCCCGAAGATGTAGGTGAGCCCGATCTCGACCCGCTTGTCGCGGGGGATGTCGATGCCGGCGATGCGTGCCATCTCAGCCTACCCCTGCCGCTGCTTGTGTTTGGGGTTCTCGCAGATGATCCGCACGGCTCCGCCGCGCTTGATCACCTTGCACTTGTCGCAGATTCGCTTCACCGAGGCTCGGACCTTCACCGCCTGTCTCCTTGGGACCCCGCGTGCCGCTCACGCCAGCCGGGCCACGATCCGCCCCCGGCCGGGATCCGCGGTCGAGAGCTCGACCAGGACCCGGTCCCCGGGGAGGATGCGCAGACTGGTGAGGCGGGCCCGCCCGGCCAGGTGGGCCAAGACGCGGTGGCCGCTTGCCAGCTCCACCCGATACAACGCATTCGGCAGCGGCTCGAGCACCCGCCCCTCCTCGCAGCCGTCCCGATCAGCGGACATGCCATGCGCGGATAGCGGCGACCCTCGAGCCGTCGTGCGCCAGTATACGCGAAGGCAGCCCGGCCCGCCTCACGCGGGGAGCCGGGTCAGGACCTCGGGGCCCTCGGCGCCGACCGCGACCGTGTGCTCGAAGTAGCAGGACCAGCTGCCATCCTGGGCCACGACGGTCCAGCCGTCCTCCAGCACCCGGGTTGCGGGGTCTCCGAGGGTCGCCATCGGCTCGATCGCGAGGCACAGGCCCTCGCGGATCTCCGCGCCCCGGCCCGATTGCCCGTGGTTGGGCACCTGGGGGTCCTCGTGCATATCCCGCCCGATGCCGTGTCCTGTGTAGAGGCGGACCACCCCATAGCCGCCGGCCTCGAGGTGCTGCTGGACCGCGTGCCCGATGTCCCCGATCCGATTGCCGGGCCGCGCCTGGGCGATCCCCAGCTCGAGGGCCGCCTCGGTCACCTCGAGGAGCCGGGCATGCTCGGGCCGGATCGGCTCGCACCCCACCGTGAGCCCGGCGTCCGCCCACCACCCCTGATAGATGAGCCCGCAGTCGAGGCTGACCAGGTCCCCGGCCCTGAGGCGCCGCCGCCCGGGGATCCCGTGAACGATCTCCTCGTTCACGGAGACGCACAGGTGGCGAGGGAAGCCCTCAAAACCGAGGAAGCCCGGGACGCACCCGCGCTGGCGGATCGCCCGGTTGGCGGCTCGATCGAGGTCGAGGGTCGTCGCCCCGGGGCGCACAAGCTCGCGGAGCTCCGCCAGCACCTCTCCGAGGAGCCGCCCGGCCTCGCGCATCAGGGCCACCTCCTCAGGGCGCTTGAGCGTGATCAGCGAGACGTCCCCCCACCCTCGGCCGCGACCCCGCTGGGCACCAGGGCGGCGAGCAGGGCCCGGTGGACCGTGTCGATGGGGCCCGAGCCGTCGATTCGGATCACGCCGCCCCGCTGTACGTAGTGGGCGATCGCGGGCATGGTCTCCGTCGCATATACAGCCATCCGGGTCGTGATGGTCTCGGGGGTGTCGTCGTGCCGGCCCTGCTCGACGCCGCGCTGGTAGAGCCGCGCCCGCAGCCGCTCCTCGGGGACGTCCAGGACGACGGCGCGAATCGAGGTGAGGCCAAGCCGCTCGAGGAGCAGGTCGAGGGCCTCGGCCTGCGGCAGGGTGCGGGGGAAGCCGTCGAGGACGAAGTCGGGCGCCGGCCCGGCCGCCGCCAGCTGGGCCGCGATCAGCTCGACGATGAGACGGTCGGGCACGAGCTGGCCCCGGTCGAGGTAGGCGGCGGCTCGACGGCCCAGCTCCGTGCCCGCGGCCCGCTCCGCCCGCAGGATGTCGCCGGGCGCGATGTGCCCGCAGCCGGTGCGCTCAACCAGCAGCTGGGCCTGCGTCCCCTTGCCGCTCCCGGGCGGGCCGACGAGGATCACCCCGCCCAGCCGGCGGGCGGTCGGCGCCGCGACGGTCATCGGATGAATCCGCGGTATTGGCGCATGAGGAGCTGGGTCTCCAGCTGCTTCATGGTATCGAGCGACACGCCGACCACGATGAGGATCGCGGTGCCACCCAGATACAGCCCAGTACTGGGTTGCTGGCCGGTGGCGAGGGCGGTCACGATCGGCAGGACGACGGTGATCACGCCGAGGAAGATGGCGCCAGCCAGGGTGATCCGCCCCATGACCCTGGACAGGTACTCGGCCGTCTGGCCGCCCGGGCGGATCCCGGGGATGAAGACCGCGTTCTTCCGAAGGTTGTCGGCCGTGTCGTCGGGGTCAAAGGTGACGGCGGTGTAGAAGAAGGTGAAGGCCATCACGAGGCCGAAGTAGGCGACCTCGTAGAGGATGTCGACGGTGAGATTGGGCCCAAACGGATTCCAGTTGTTGTGGATCCACACCGCTATCGTCCCCAGGGCCCCGCCGCTCTGCCCCGCCGGCGGCGAGAAGAAGTTGCCGAACAGAGTTGGGAAGAACATGATCGAGACGGCGAAGATGATGGGGATCACGCCGGCCTGGTTGACCCGAAGCGGCAGGAAGCTGCTCCGCCCCTGGTAGACCTTGCGCCCCTGCACCCGCTGGGCCGACTGGATCGGGATCTTTCGCGTCGCCTGCTGGACGTAGATGATCCCAGCGCTGACCACCACCCCGATCACGCAGAACATGAAGAGGGTGAAGATCTGGGAGCTGTTGTGCCCGAGGCCGAGAACGGTCCCTGGGACCTGTCCCAGGATCCCGATCATGATGATGATCGAGACGCCGTTGCCGATGCCGTACTCGGTGATGAGCTCTCCGAACCACATGATGATCACCGTGCCCGCGGTGAGGATGAGGATGATCCCCGCCACCCGCGGCCAGGGCAGAGTGGGCGAGAGGATCGACTGGCCCTGGAAGGTGTAGCTCTGGAAGAGTCGCACAAACCCGAACGACTGGAGCGCGGCCAGCGCCACCGTGAGATAGCGGGAGTACTGGGTGATGCGCTTGCGTCCCAGTTCGCCTTCTTTCGACATCTCCTTCACGCGGGTGGAGATGACGGTCATCAGCTGCATGATGATGGTGGCGTTGATATAGGGATTTAGGCCGAGGGCAACGATCGAGATCCCCGAGTAGCCGAACCCCGTCCCGCCCGAGAAGCCGCTGCCAGAGAACAGGTTCAGCAGTCCGAGCAGGCCGTTGGTCGTGAACAGGTCACGCAGCGCGGTGGCGTTGACCCCCGGGATGGTGATGGACGCGAGCAGTCGGTCGGCGCAGACCAGTCCGATCGTGATGAGGAGCTTGCGGCGAAGCTCGGGGACCTGCATCGCGCTGCGCAGCGCGGTGAGGACGTTCACGGGCGGGGATCGTCAGGCTCGGGCTCGGCGGCATCGTCCGGCCCGAGACCGTCGATCGCACCTGGCGGCGCGGGCGTGGCCGCCGCGGCTGCGGGTCCGCCGCCGGCCGTGGGCCGGCTCCGGCGGGCTGAAGTTGCGCCCGGCCCCTTGGAGGGCGCCGCGCTGGTCGCAAGCTGCGTGTCCGCGGCGGGCTCCGCCTCTGGTGTCGGCGCCTCGATGAGCTCGACGGTGCCGCCGGACGCCTCGATGCGTGCGGTGGCTGCGCGGCTCGCGCGATGAACCCTAACGGTGAGCCCGGCGGGGCTGGGGCCGGCCGCCAGGAGCTTCACCCGACTGTTCGGGCTCGGGATGAGCCCGGCCACCGCCAGGCGGGCCGGGTCCACGATCGACCCGCTCTCAAAGCGCAGGAGCTTGCCGCAATTAACGACCGCATAGGTGATGCGGAAGTGGTTGTGGAATCCGCGCAGCTTCGGCACCCGTTGGGTGAGTGGCATCTGGCCACCCTCGAAGGCGCGGGGTAGGCTCCAGGAGCTGCGCGCCCCCTGGCCCTTCTGACCGCGACCGCTGGTCTTGCCCCGGCCGGCGGCGATTCCGCGCCCGGCACGGGTGCGGGTCCGGCGACTGCCCTCGGGCGAGCGCAGGTCGTGGAGCTGCATGGCGTCAGCCCTCCGCGGCCGGGCCGGAGGCGCCGACGGCGGCCGATGGCTTGGTGGCGGTCGCCTTCGGCTCGGCGGCGACCGTCTCAACCGTGACGAGATGGCGGACCTTCTGCACCATTCCCCGCAGGGCAGGGTTGTCGTCGTGCTCGACGGTCTGGTGCAGCCGGCGCAGCCCCAGGGCCGCGACCGTGCGCTTCTGGTCGACCGCGTACCCGATGGCGCTGCGGACGTACGTCACGCGGAGGCGGTCGGTCATGCCGACGGGCCGGTGGCGCCCACGCGCCGTGCCCCGAGCTCGGCCACCGTTCGCCCGCGGAGCGCGGCCACCGTCTCCGGCCGTCGGAGCTCGCCGAGCGCCGTGATGGTTGCCCGAACGGTGTTGATGGGATTGTCGCTGCCCAGGGACTTGGTCAGGATGTCCTTCACACCGGCCAGCTCGACCACGGCCCGCATCGCCCCACCCGAGATGACCCCCGTGCCGGGTGACGCCGGCTTGAGCAGCACCCGGGCGGCCCCCACCTTGACCCGCACCTCATGGGGGATGGTCTGCCCGACCATCGGCACGTCGATGAGGTGCTTCTTAGCGTCCTCGACCCCTTTGCGGATCGCCTCGGGGACCTCCCCTGCCTTCCCGAGTCCGGCCCCGACCCGCCCCGCGCCGTCGCCGACGACCACGAGGGCGCTGAAGGAGAAGCGGCGGCCACCCTTGACCACCTTGGCGACCCGATTGAGGCTGACGACCCGCTCGCCCAGATCCCCCCGACCATCCCGGTCCGATCGCATTGGGCTCATGGCCATCTCAGAACTCCAGCCCGGCGGCGCGGGCGGCATCGGCCACGGCGCGGACGCGCCCGTGGTAGAGGTAGCCGCCGCGATCGAACACCGCCCGGGTGATCCCGGCCGCCGTGGCGCGCTCGGCCAGGGTCCGACCCACCACCGCGGCGCTTCCGCAGGTTGCGCCGACGGCCTGGACGCCGGGTTCGACGGTGGCCGCCGCGACCAGCGTCCGCCCGCTGGCGTCGTCGATCAGCTGGGCATAGACGTGACGGAGGCTGCGATAGACGCAGAGGCGAGGCCGGACGGCGGTGCCGCTGACCCGCCCCCGAACCCGGCGGTGGCGACGGCGGCGGGCGGCGGCCCGATCGAACGCGGTGCGCATGGGACCTGGCTCCTACTTCTTCCCGGCCTTGCCACTCTTGCCCGCCTTCCGGCGGATCCGCTCCCCGCGGTAGAGGATGCCCTTGCCCTTGTAGGGCTCCGGGGGACGCAGGCCGCGGATGATAGCGGCTATCTGGCCGACCTGTTCCTTGTCGTTCCCAACCACGGCGATATGCGTCGGATCCGGTACCTCGATCGTGATCCCGGGGGGCGGTGAGACCCGCACTGGATGGGCGAACCCCAAGGCCAGCTGGAGGTCGGCGCCCTGGAGCGACGCCCGGTAGCCGACCCCGACAAGCTCCAGCTCGCGGCGGTAGCCACGGGTCACCCCCTCGACCATGTTGGCGACCAGGGTGCGCGTGAGCCCGTGGAGGGCCCGGTGCGGGCCGGCATCGCTTGGCCGCTCCACCCGGATCGTCCCGTCGAGCTGGGCCACGCTGATGGCGGGGGGGAGAACTCGCTGGAGCGAGCCGCGCGGGCCGGTTATCTCGATCCGCGGGGGGGCCAGGGCGACGGAGACGCCCTCTGGCACGGGGATGGGGAGGCGGCCGATTCGGGACACGGCGGCTACCAGACCAGGGCGACGATCTCGCCGCCCAAGCCGAGGCGATGCGCCGCCTGGCCCGACATAAGCCCGCGCGAGGTGGAGATGATCGCGGTGCCGAGGCCACCGCGGACCAGGGGGATGTCCCGGCGGTTCGTGTAGACGCGCAGGCCCGGACGGCTCACCCGCCGCAGACCGCTGAGCGCACGGCCCTGAGGGGTCGGAGGCTTCAGATCCACCCAGAGCCGGCGAATTGTGCCTTCACCCTCCACTCCGAACCCGACGACGTAGCCCTCGTCCCGAAGGACTCGGGCGACCTCCGTCTTCATCCGACTGTGCGGCATCTCGACCCGCTGGTGGCCGACGAGGTTGGCGTTGCGGATCCGGGTGAGCATATCGGCGATGGGGTCAGTCAGCATGGGTCACCAGCTCGACTTGCGGACCCCGGGGATCTGACCCCGGGAGGCATAGCCGCGGAAGCAGATGCGGCACAGGCCGAAGCGCCGCATGTAGGCGCGCGGCCGCCCGCACATGTTGCAGCGGTGGCGCGCCTGAACCGGGAAGCGCGCCGGCCGCTGGCTCTTGACGATCTTGGACTTCTTGGCCACGGTGGGCTCTCTCCTAGCGGCGGAACGGCATGCCCAGCTCGCTGAGCAGGCGCCGTCCCTCGTCGTCGCTCCTGGCCGTGGTGACGATCGTGATCTCCATCCCCCGCAGCCGGTCGATGCGATCGTAATCGATCTCCGGGAACACGAGCTGCTCGCGCAGCCCGAGCGTGTAGTTCCCGTGCCCGTCGAGCCGGCTGCCAACGCCCCGGAAGTCGCGGATCCGGGGCAGGGCCACGCTCACCAGCTTGTCCAGGAACTCCCACATCCGAGCGCCCCGGAGGGTGACCTTGAGACCGATCGGCATGCCCTGCCGGAGCTTGAACGCGGCCACCGAGCGTCTGGCCTTGATCACGATCGGCTGCTGGCCGGTGATCTGCCGGAGGTCACCGCTGGCCGCATCCATGGCCTTGGCGTTTTGGATCGCCTCGCCGATGCCGATGTTGACCACGATCCGATCGAGGCCCGGCACCTGCATGGCATTGACGTAGCGAAACTCCGACACCAGGTTGGGCACGACCCGCTCCACGTACGCCTGCTGGAGCCTCGGGCGCGTCGGAGCCGTGAAGGTCGCCATCACTGGTGGACCCGCTCGTAGCGCTCGCCGCAGTGGTGGCAGACGATCGCGTAGCGACCGTCGAAGAGCCGCTTCGTAATCCGGGTGGGCCGGTCGCAGTGCGGGCAGACCAGCTGGACGTTGCTGTAGTGGATCGGAGCGGGGAAGTCGACGACGCCCCCCTGGAGGGCGGTCGTGCCCCCTCGCCGCTCGCCGGCGCGCTGATGACGCTTGTGGAGGTTGATCCCGCCGACCACGATCCGCTGCTGATCGCTGAGGGTGCGCACGACCACGCCGCGCTTGCCCCGTTCGCTGCCGGCGGTGATGAGGACAGGATCCCCGACCCGAAGGTCGAGCGGCCGCGAGCTGCCGCCGTCCCAGGCCCGCTGCCAATGCGACTTGGGCATGGTCAGAGGACCTCCGGCGCCAGCGAGACGATCTTCATGAAATTGCGCTCCCGCAGCTCCCGTGCGACCGGACCGAAGATCCGGGTGCCACGAGGGTTGTTCTGGGGGTTGATCAGGACCGCGGCATTTTCGTCGAAGCGGATCTGGCTCCCGTCGGGACGGTGGTACTCCTTGGACACCCGGACCACGACCGCCCGCACGACATCACCCTTCTTCACTTGGGTGTGGGGTTGGGCGGCCTTGACGGCGGCGACGATGATGTCGCCGACCGAGGCGTACTTTCGGTAGGACCCGCCCAGCACCCGGATGCAGAGGATCTCCCGGGCGCCACTGTTGTCGGCCACCTTGAGCACCGTCTCCTGCTGAATCATGACTTCGGGGTCGCTCCCTACCGTGCCCGCTCGACGACTTCGACTACCCGCCAGCGCTTGGTGCGACTGAGCGGGCGCGTCTCGACGATGCGAACCCGATCGCCGACCCGGCAGCTGTTGCCCTCGTCGTGGGCGGCGAACCGCGCCTGGCGGCGGAGGACCTTGCGGTAGAGCGGGTGACGCTTGAGCTCCTCGACCGCCACGACAACCGTCCGGTCCATCTTATCGCTCATCACCACCCCGACTCGCACCTTGCGACGGGCGCGAGTGGTCACGGGCGCCTCGGCCCCGGCGTCGTCGGTCGTCGTCATCTCACGCCTCCTCGGCGGTTAGGTCGCGGCCGCGCTCGCCCTGGATCGTCAGGATCCGCGCGATCTCCCGCCGGACCTCACGCATTCGACGGTGGTGCTCCAACTGCCCGGTGGCCTGCTGGAGGCGCAGCTGGAGAAGCTCCTGCCGATGTGACGCCAGCATCTCGGCCAGGCCGTGGTCGTCCATCTCCCGTGTCTGGTCCCGGACCTCCCGTTGCTTGGTCACGCCGGCACCTCCTCGGTGGAGCTGCCCGGCTCCAGCCGGCTCACGAACCTGGTCCGAATCGGCAGCTTGTGGGCCGCCAGCCGCATGGCCTCCTGGGCCGTCGACTCCGGCACCCCATCCATCTCGAAGAGAACGCGACCCGGCAGGACGACCGCGACCCAGCCCTCCGGCGAGCCCTTGCCCGACCCCATCCGGGTCTCCGCCGGCTTCTTTGTGAATGGGTGGTCTGGGAACAGGCGGATCCAGATCTTGCCACCACGGCGGACGTGGCGCGTCATCGCCCGCCGGGCCGCCTCGATCTGGCGATTGGTCATCCAGCACGGCTCCAGCGCCTGCAGGCCGTAGGGACCGAAGGCCAGCGTGCTGCCTCGGTGGGCGGCGCCGCGGCGGTGGCCGCGGTGCATCTTGCGGTGGCGTGGCCGCTTGGGGATCAGCACGGGCTCAGGCCTCCTCGCCGGCCGCGGCCGGTGCGCCGGGGGCTGGCTCCGCGTC
>DAHUZI010000006.1 GCA_027306595.1 Candidatus Dormiibacterota bacterium
GCCCACGCGGGGCACCCGGCCGCCGGGCCGGTCGCCCCGCCCGCTGCCCGCGGCCTCGTCCCCGGGCACCGGCGCCCCAGCCGCCTGCAGCGCCAGCCGCCCCCCACCCGCGGACGCGGGCGGCTCGGGGTGCCCGAGGAGGAAGCCCTGGCCGAGGTGGATCCCGAGCCGGCGGATCGCGCGCTCCTCGGCGTAGGTCTCGATCCCGGCGGCGATCACGGTGCAGCCGTGCTCGCGGGCGACGCGGACCAGGGTGGCGAGCTGCGCCTGCCGGGCCCGGTCCCGGCCGATGCCCTCGATCACCGTCCGATCGACCTTCACGAAGGCGGGCCGCAGCTCCATGAGCACGGCCAGGCTCTTGTGCCCCACGCCGACGTGCTCCAGGGCCAGGACCACGTTGGCGGGCAGGAGGCGGGACAGCGCCCGGAGCTCGCGCGAGAGCTGGCTGGTGGAGGGCTCGGGGATCTCGACCACGACCGGGCGATCGAACGCCGCCAGCCGCGCTCGGAGCGCTCGCCGGGTCACGAGGAGCGGCGCCGACCCCTTGACGGCGAGCCACGGCCCGGGCCCGAGGTTGGCTGCCGCCGCCAGGGCGGTCGCGGCCAGCTCCTCCTCAACGGCCGTCCGCCGGCCCGCCGCCACCGCATCGGCCAGCCGCCGCTCTGGGCTCGACCCGTCAGCCAGACGCGCCAGCGCCTCGTGTCCGACCACCCCCCGGGTCGCGAGGTCGACCACCGGCTGGAAGACCGCCGAGACGGGCGGGAGAGCGCCGGCCGCCCCGCCCTCGGGGGTGCCGAGGCGGCCGGCGCCGCCGGCCGCGAGCACCGAGCGCCAGTCGGCGAGCTGGGGTGGCGGCGCCGGTGGGCTGCGCCAGATCCGCCGCCGGGGCCGGGCCGCCGCCGGCTTGTAGAGGGGGGCGGTCCCGTGGACCCAGGCATCGACAAGCGAGTTGCGCAGGCCGACGAAGGCCAGGACCGCGTAGGCGAGGAGGGAGAGGTTGAGGGCGGCGTAGGCGAGGTTCTCCCAGCGATGGAAGAGGTAGGCCTCGAGGACGGTGTAGGCGGCCAGCCCCATGAGGACGTAGGGGGCGATGAGGAACAGCGCCGGGGTGACGGTCCGGTCGCGCACCTTTGGGGTGCGGGCGAAGGCGGCCTTGGACGCCGTGAGGGCCTGAACTACGGTCGCGAGCGAGCCCGCCAGGTTGACCGGAAGCAGGAGGAGGTTGAAGCCGTAGACGCGGAAGACGTCGGAGCGCTTGTAGCCGCAGTAGCGCAGGTCGGAGGCCATGGCCGCGAAGTAGGGGAGCGCGACCAGACCGAGCAGGGGCGAGATCAGGATGGCGTTGAAGGGGAAGGCGAGCAGCGCCAGCAGGCTGAGTGAGCTCCAGGTGATGGAGGCCATGTAGTTCCAGCGCAGGAACAGCTCAAGGGGTCGCGCCCGCTGCTCAGCGCCGCGGCGGGCGCGGGCCTGACGACGGAGCTTGGGCACGATCAGCAACCCGCCCGTCGCCCACCGCTGGCGCTGGATGCACAGCGAACCGAAGTCCGGCGGGGTGGCGCTGTAGCTCAGCCGCTCCGGGTAGTTGAGAAGACCCCAGCCGTGGGTGCGCAGGTCGACCGTGGACTCGGTGTCCTCGATGACCGTCCGGTCGCGGATGTAGGTCCGGATCTCGAAGTCACCGAGGTAGCTCCGAACCACGACGTCGTCGAGCGCCTGCTTGCGGATCAGCGCGTTGGCCCCGACCCAGAACGTCGCGTCGTAGTAGGTGAGGCCCTGGTGCACCAGGTGCTGGAGGTCGGTGGTGGCCCCGGCGATCCGCTCCAACCGGGTCGCCGAGCCGGGAAAGGCGCTGTAGGGGGTCTGGGTGATGGCCACCCGGCCGTGCTCCTGCTGCTCGAGCACATGGACGAGCCGCAGGCAGTACTCCGGCAGCAGGACGCTGTCGGCGTCGACGGTGAGGACGTAGGCCGGGTCAGGGACGGAGCGGTCGGCGTTCCCAGGGCCGGCGGGGACCAGCGCCGGGCCGGCGGCGGTCTCGACCTCGCGGTAGACACCGCCCATGAGCCCGATGTAGCTGTTGAGGTTCATCGCCTTGTTGGGCTCGTGGGACAGCGAGGCGTAGCGCTTGCGCTCGAAGCTGCTCAGCTCGGCGCGGAAGGTCCAGGCCAGCCGGCGGTAGAGGCGGTGGCCCTGCTGGCGGGGCAGGACCGCCCGTTCGTCGGCGGCCTGGTGGAGCGCGGACGCCACCACCCGCAGGTCGGCGGCCAGCTGCCGGATCACGTGATTGGCGAGGAACGCGTCGGTGTGGTCGACGATGTCCTGGTCGGCCGCCAGCTGCTCGAGCCACGCCGCCGCGTGGTCGTACTCGGCCCCCAGCCGGGTGATGGCGTCGGGCCGAAGGTCCTGGTCGCCGCCGGCGGCCTCGAACGCCTCCAGCGCTGCGTCGTAGCGCGCCGCGGGTCCCGCCAGCAGCTCCTGCACCACCTGGGGCAGCGCGCGAGCCGCGGCCAGCAGCCCCTGGGCTCGGTCGGTCGTCGGGTCGGGTGGGTCGTCGATGAGGAGCACGACGCGGAGGTCCGGGTACTCCTGAAGCGCCACCGAGAGCAGGGTGTTGCGGATGACCCCGGCGTCCTCCTGGTACGAGGGCACCAGCGCGGTGAGGCTCGGGGCCCGCCCGTCGTAGAGGGCGTCGAGCGCTGCCCGGGTCGCCCGGTGATGGGCCCGCGCGCGGTACATGAACCCCAGCCGGCTGAGGAGGTAGGCGACCGTCGACGCCGTGAGCAGGGTGACGATCACGAGGTAGGCGATCACCTCGGCGCGCGCGATCGGGCTCGCTTCGCTCGGGTTGAGGAGGTCGCCGAAGAGCCAGCTGACGGCGTAGGCGGTCCACGCCGCCACCGTCGCGATGATGGCGAGTCGGGCCATCCCCAGCCGGCGGTCGCTGATGGGGGTCGCCACCACGGGTAGCGGCTGGGTGCGGCGATCGTGACCCCACTGCCGCCGGGGCCGGCGGCGGGTCGAACCGGGCCCGGGGGGCGCGGCGCCCGCGGTCGGGCTCGGCTGTGGGCCAGGCGGCGCGCTGGGCGCACTGGGGCTCGCTATTGAGCCCCCGCGGAGCCGGATGATGGGCATCTCCTCAGGGGTGGGGCCAGCGCGGAGGGGAGGCCGCGGGACGCGCGCCAGTGCCTCGAACGTAGCAGACGGGGCGGTGGCCGCTCGCGGGTGCCAGCACCCGGGGCCGCCCGCGTGGCGCCAGCGCCTGCTGGCCGCCCGCCCTGTCGGCGAGGGCCGGCCCCGCCGCTGCGGTGCGCGCCGCCGCTGCGGGATCATGGGGCCGTGGCGGAGGAGGGCGCGAGCCGGGACGGGGGTGGCGGGGCCCCAGCGACCCTGGTCCTGGACGGGCACAACGACCTCCCCTGGGCCCACCGGACCGAGTTCGGGGGCGACCTCCAGGCCGCCGGCGTCGACGACCCCCAACCGCGCCTCCACACCGACATCCCCCGGCTGCGTCGGGGGGGCGTCGGGGGGCAGTTCTGGTCGGTGTACGTGCCCGCCGACCTCGAAGGGGCGCCCGCCGTTCTCGCCACCCTGGAGCAGATCGACTTCGTCCACCGGCTGGTGGCCCGCTACCCCCAGGTCTTCGGTCTGGCGCTGACCGCGAGCGCCGTCGAGGCGACGATGGCGGAGGGCCGGATCGCCTGCCTTCTGGGGGCGGAGGGCGGCCACTCGATCGGCGGCTCGCTGGCGGCCCTGCGCATGTTCTACCGGCTCGGCGTCCGCTACCTCACCCTCACCCACAACCGCAACGTGCCCTTCGCGGACTCCGCCACCGACGCCCCGCGCCTCGAGGGCCTCTCGCCGGACGGCGAGCGGGTGGTCGAGGCCATGAACCGACTCGGGATGCTGGTGGACCTCAGCCACACCGCCCCTGGGACCGCCGCGCGGGCGCTGGACGTGAGCGCCGCGCCGGTGATCTTCAGCCACTCCTCCTGCCGCGCGCTGTGCGATCACCCGCGCAACGTCTCCGACGCGCTGCTCCAGCGGCTCGCCGCCAACGGCGGGGTGGTCATGATCACCTTCGTCGCCCAGTTCATCTCCCCGGCGGCGGCGGCGTGGCAGGCGGAGGAGCACGCGGAGCTTGAACGCCTGGGGCTCGACGAGTCCGACCCGGGGGCGCGGGCGGCCGAGGCCGAATGGCAGGCGCGCCACCCGTGCCCGCCGGTGGCGCTGGCCGAGGTCGCCGACCACGTGGACCACGCCCGCCAGGTGGCCGGGGTGGACCACGTCGGCCTGGGCGGCGACTTCGATGGCACCCGCCATCTGCCGCAGGGGCTCGAGGACGTCGCCGGCTATCCCCGGCTCCTCGCGGCGCTGCAGCAGCGGGGCTGGAGTGACGGCGAGCTCCGGCAGCTGGCTCACGGCAACGTCCTGCGGGCGCTGAGCGCAGCCGAGGCGGCCGCGCGGCGACTGGCCGGCTGAGGGCTGGCGCCGGGCCCTGCTCCCCACGCCAGGGTCCGGCGCCGGGCCGGCGTATCCTCACCGGGTGGCGCCACGACCGGGGACTCGGCGGGCGCGGGCGGGGCGTCGGGGGGTCTCGGTCCGGCGATGAGGCTGGGCTCCGTCGCTGGCCGGCTGGCCGCCCTCGGCTACGAGCGAGCGACCGTGGGTGCGGAGCGCCGCTGGTTCGGGGCGCGCCGGCGCGAGCTCCTGGCGGCGGCGGCCGGCCGGACCCTTGACGTGGGCTGCGGCACCGGGGCCAACCTCGCCCACCTGCCGCCCGATCGCGTGGACTCGCTCGTGCTCCTCGACCCCTCACCGTGGATGCTCGCCCACGCCCGCCGCCGGGCGGCGGCGGCGGGCGTGCCCGCCGAGACCCGCCGCGGCCGCGCCGAGGCGCTCGACTTCGAGGACGCCTCGTTCGACACCGTGATCTTCACCCTCAGCCTCTGCACGATCGGTGGGCCCGACCGAGCGCTGGCGGAAGCGCGCCGGGTCCTGCGACCGGGCGGGCGGCTTCTGGTGCTCGAGCACGTCCGGGCGCGGGAGCCACGGCTCGCTGGGTGGCAGGACCGCCTGGAGCGTCCGTGGGGGTGGCTGGCCCTGGGCTGCCACCCGAACCGGGACACGTGGGCGGCGATCGAGGCGGCTGGGTTCACCTTCGAGCGGGTGGCGGAGCGGCGGGAGCGCCGGATCCCGCTGCCGCTCCTCCAGCCCCAGCTCCTCGGGGTCGCGCGGCCCTGCAGAGCGCCGACCGGCACCGCTGGGTAGGGCCCCCGCCTACGCCGGAGGCAGCCGCCGCCGGTGCCAGCGCCGGACCCGCGAGCCGTCGCCGCCCGGGATCAGCCAGTTGGCGGCCAGCTCGACCGCCGCCACCAGCACCAGCCAGAACGCCCAGGGGGGGATCAGGACCGCGCCCACCAGCCAGACCACCGTCTCGGCGATCGGTCCCGCCTCCCAGGCGCGAAGCAGGCTGCGCACCGGGGCGCGGCTGGGATCGAACCGCCAGCCGATCCCCTGCCAGCGCACGGAGGGGGCGACCTCGACGCCGGCCAGCCGCAGCCCGACGGCGTGCGAGCCCTCGTGGGCGACCAGCGCCGCGGCCGCGACGGCCAGCGCGCCCACCCACACGCTGCCCACCAGCAGCACCAGCGTGAGCGCGATGGTGGCGGCCGCCCAGGGCCAGACCCGCTTCACGACTCCCTCCTAGGGCCGCGGTGGCGATCCGGTGATGCGTTCCCGACCTCAGCATATCCGCGGCGGCCTGGGACACCGTGGCGCGAACGGCCGATGCGTCGCGGCCCCGGCCCGCCGTCAGGTCCCAGTGCAGGGCCGGCTGGGCCCCGCGATCGAGATCGACATTTGGGCCGCCGGCCGCCGGCTGTCAGGCTGGGCCCGGTGGGGATGGCGCGTGCTAGCAGCCGGACCGGGACGCAGCCGGTCGGCGGGATGCCGGTGGCCGCGGCCGAGGCTCGGGGCGAGGCCCCGGACTGGACGCGGCGCCCCCACGTCGTCACCTGGGAGGTGACGCGCGCCTGCCAGCTCCACTGCCGCCACTGCCGCGCCCGGGCCATCCGTCGACGCGACCCGGCCGAGCTGTCGGCGGTGGAGGTCCAGGCCGTCCTCGACGACCTCGCCCACGGCTTCGAGCGCCCGCCGGTCGTGGTCCTCACCGGGGGGGATCCCCTCGAGCGCGACGACCTGGACGCCATCATCGGGGCCGCGGTCACCCGCGGTCTGGCCGTGTCGATCGCCCCGAGCGTGACCCCCCGCCTGTCCGCCGACGTGCTCAGGCGGTGGCGCGCGCTCGGCGTCGTCTCGGTTGCGCTCTCGCTCGATGGTGCCGGCCCCGAGGTTCATGACCGGTTCCGGGGCGTGGCCGGGACCTTCGTGCGCACGATGGAGCTGGCGCAGACGGCGGTGGGGCTCGGTCTGCGCCTCCAGATCAACACCTCGGTCGCCACCGATACGGTGGGCGGCCTCGCTGCCACCGGGGCTCGGGTCCTCGAGCTAGGAGCGACCAGCTGGGAGTGCTTCTTCGTGATCCCGACCGGCCGGGCCCGCCCCCAGGACTGCCTTGCCGCCCCCGAGCTCGAGCGGACGCTCGGCTGGCTCGCCGCCTGGGCGGAGCGGGTGGCCTTCCGGGTCACCGCCGTTGGCGCCCCCCAGTTCGTTCGGGTGGCCACGGCGCGGCACCCGACGGCCGAGCCGGCCCGACCGATCGTCCGTGAGGCGCGGGGGTTCGCCTTCATCGACCACCGCGGAGCGGTGATGCCCAGCGGCTACCTGCCCGTCGCCGGGGGCAGCGTACGTCGGCAGCCCCTCTCGACCGTGTACCGCGACGCCGAGCTGTTCCGGGCGCTGCGCGACCCGGGGCGCCTGCGGGGCGGCTGCGGCGGCTGCGTGTATCGCGAGCTCTGCGGAGGCTCTCGCGCCCGCGCCTATGCCCTCACCGGGGACTGGCTCGCCGCAGACCCCGGCTGTCCCCTGGCGCTGGAGCCGGTCGAGCCCGCACGGGGCTAGGGGACGGGCCCGGTCGGGGCCGTCAGCGGGGTGACGCCGACGTCGAGGGTGAGCCAGCCGCGGGCGCCCTCCGGCCCCCGGGCGAGCAGGCGGTAGTAGCCGGGGGCCGCGAGGCGGACCGTCACCAGCGCCCGGCCCTGGGCCAGCTCGACCGTCGTCGGGACTCCCGCCGGGGGCGCGATCCCCGGGGGCGGCACCAGCTCGAGGTGGACAGGCCCGGCCAGCCGGCTCGCCATCGTCAGGCCCGGCGTTGTGGCGACCAGGTGGAGGGTCAGCGGACGGCCGGGGGCGACGGCCGGGGGGTCCTCGAGGGGGCTCGCCCCCAGGAAGAGGAGGGTGCGCGGGGGGACGACCGGCGGCCGGGGCGGCGGCAGCGGCGGCTGGCTGCCGTCGAAGAGCGTGGCGAGGTCGTTCTGGCGCGCGACCAGGGGGTCGAGCGGCGCCAGGTGCCAGAGGTGCTCGACGAAGGCGAGGATCGACAGGTTCGTCGTCGGGGGGGCGAAGACCCCCCGGCGCACGTACGGCGAGACCACCACCGTCGGGGTGCGGGTGCCGTAGCCGAAGGGGGTGACGCGGGGCGGCGGCAGGTGGTCCCAGAAGCCCCCGCCCTCGTCATAGGTGATGAAGACCGCCGTCGAGCGCCACTGCGGGCTGCGCCCCACGGCCGCCAGCAGCTGGCCCAGCCAGGCGTCGCCCTCGGCGACGTCCTCGGGTGGCTCCTCGCTGTAGCCGACCCCCGGCCGGACCAGGGCGAAGGCCGGCAGCTTCCCGCGGCGGGCGTCGGCCAGGAATTGGCTGGTCGTCGTGAGCTCGCCCGAGGTGCCGGGCGGGATGATCCGGTCCCAGACGGTGCCCTGGAGGACGCTCGGCGGCACCCCGTAGTAGACCCGCCAGCTCAGGTGGGCCCGGGTCAGCTGGTCGAAGACCGAGGTCCAGCGGAGCCCGGGGGGCGGGTCGCTGTTCACCATCCAGCCGTCGGCCGACCCAGCGAGCGCGTAGAGGACGTTGGGCTGGGTCGGAGCGATCGCCAGCTGGAAGTTGTGGTCGAGCAGGGCGTAGTGGGCGGCCAGGTTCTGGAGGTTGGGGTCGTCGCTCGGGGGGATCAGGGTAACGGCGGCCAGCCCGTCGCCGGGGGTGCGGGTGTACCCGTCCATCCGGTAGCCGCCGGGACCGGCGGCCATCGCCCGCAGCTCGCCGGCGCGGCTGTTGTTGATCAGCCCGAGGACGTCCCCCTCGTTGTCGGCGGCGTAGGCGGGCCGCACCACGGCGGGCCCTGTCTTTGTCGGGCCGGGCAGGGTCGCCGCCGCCGGCACCCCGTCGGCGCCGGGGAAGTCGGCGAAGAGGTTGTCGAAGGTGTGGTTCTCGAGCATCACCTCGACGACGTGCCGAATGGGCAGCCCCGGGCCTGGCCCGGTCCCCGCCGCGCGGACCCCAGCCCGAGGGACGATCCCCAGCAGCGCCAGGCCCCCCAGGGCAGCCGCCGCCAGGCGACGGCCCCGCCGCCCGGGCCTCGCCGCCCCGTCGGTCGCTCCCACTCACCACCTCCTCGACCCCGGCCGCCAGCGGCTGGGGGATGGCTCCAGCCTCGCACGGGACGAGCCGGCGGCGCCGCTCGCGCTTGCCGCCGCGGCGCCGGGTCCGTAGCCTTGAAGCCTGGAGCCGGGCCTGCGGCCCCCACGGAGGAGCGTTGACATGACCGTCACCACCGAGCCGACCACGCTCACGTCGGAGGCGATCGTCGATCTCTGCCGCCGGTACACCCTCTACGACTGGTCGGTGCAGGAGGACGTGCGGCCGATCCCGGTCGCCGGCGCCAAGGGCGTGTACTTCTGGACCCCCGACGGCAAGCGCTACCTCGACTTCAACAGCCAGCTGATGTCGGTCAGCATCGGCCACGGCGATCCCCGGGTCGCCGACGCCATCGCGCGGCAGGCCCGGGAGCTCGCCTACATCAGCCCGTTCTGCGCCCACGCCCCTCGGGCGTTGCTCGGACAGAAGCTGGCGGGGCTCCTCCCCGGCGACATCGAGCAGGTCTTCTTCACCCTGGGCGGCGCCGAGGCCAATGAGAACGCGATCCGCATGGCCCGGCTCTACACCGGGCGCCAGAAGGTGCTCGCCCGCTATCGCTCCTACCACGGCGCGACCGCGGGGGCGATCAGCCTCACCGGGGATCCCCGCCGCTGGCCCAGCGAGCCGGGCATCCCCGGGGTCGTCCACGTCCTCGACCCCTATCACGGCTGCCACCGCCCGCAGGACTCGGCCGACGAGGCACTGGGCCGACTCGAGGAGACGATCGAGCTGGAGGGGCCGCACACGATCGCGGCCTTCATCCTCGAGCCGGTCACCGGCACCAACGGGGTCCTGATCCCGCCCGATGGGTACCTCGCCGGGGTCCGCGAGCTCTGCGACCGCTATGGCATCGTCATGATCGCCGACGAGGTGATGTCCGGCTTCGGGCGCACCGGGGCGTGGTTCGCGGTCAACCACTGGGACGTCGTCCCCGACCTCCTCACCATGGCCAAGGGCCTCACCAGCAGCACGGTCCCCCTGGGGGCGGTGGGGCTGCGCCGCCCGATCGCCGAGCACTTCCGCACCCACATGTTCCCGGCCGGCCTCACCTACAACAGCCACCCCGTCTCCTGCGCCGCGGCCCTGGCCACCCTGGAGGTGACCGAGCAGGATGACCTGGTCGGCAACGCCCGCCGCCTCGGGCCGGTGATGGCGGCCCACCACCAGCGGATGCGGGAGCGGCATCCGAGCGTCGGGGTCACCCGCAACATCGGCCTGTTCGGCGTCCTCGAGCTCGTTCGCAGCCGGGCGACGATGGAGCCGCTGGCGCCCTTCAACGGCACCCACCCGGCCATGCAGGCCCTCAATCGAGCCCTGCTCGACGACGGGCTCTTCACGATGGTCCGCTGGAACACCGTGATGACGAACCCGCCGCTCTCGATCACCGAGGCCGAGCTCGCTGAGGGCTTCGCGATCCTCGATCGGGCGCTCGCCGTCACCGATCGGGCGGTCGAGGGCTGAGCTTGGCGGCCGGCCCCGCCACCTGGGTTGACCCAGGGCCCAGCTTCTGGCTCCGCCGCGAGGGCCACGAGCCGGCCCCCCCGCTGGCCGGCCCGGCGAGGTGCGACGTCGCTGTGGTCGGCGCCGGGTTCACGGGCCTGTGGGCGGCCTGTGAGCTCCGGCGGCGGGCCCCCGAGCTGCGGGTCACGGTCCTGGAGCAGGCGGTGGTCGGGTATGGCGCCAGCGGCCGCAACGGCGGCTTCTGCGAGGCCTCGCTCACCCATGGCTTCGCCAACGGGCTTCGCCACTTCCCCGCAGAGATCGACGAGCTCGAGCGGCTCGGCCAGGAGAACTTCCGGGGGCTCGCGGCCTTCGTGGGCGACCACGGGATCGACTGCGCCCTCGAGGAGACCGGCCTGCTCGAGGTCGCGACGACCGCGGCCCAGGCGGCCGAGCTCCGGGCCGATCTCGAGGAGCGCCGACGTCGGGGGGGGGACGCCAGCTGGCTCGAGGGGGCCGAGCTCCAGGCCCACCTCCGCTCGCCGGCGATCGTCGCCGGCATTCACAGCCGAAAGGGCGCGGCCCTGCTCGATCCGGCCCGGCTCGCCAGGGGCCTGGCGCGCGTGGCGACGGCTGCGGGGGCGCGCCTTTACGAGGGGACCCCGGTGCGCCGGGTCGTGCCGGTTGCGGGGGGTGTCGAGTTGCGAACCGACCACGGGACCGTGCGCGCCAGCCGGGTCGTCCTCGCCACCGACGCCTACTCGGCACGGCTGCTCCCCCGGGTCCGCCGCCACTTCGTGCCGGTCTACGACTACGTCTTGGTCTCCGATCCGCTGACCGCGGCCCAGCGGGAGCGGATCGGCTGGCCGCACCGCGAGGGGGCGGCCGACCGCGGCAACCATTTCCACTACTTCCGGCTCACCGCCGACGACCGGATCCTGTGGGGCGGGTACGACGCCGTGTACCACTTCGGGGGACGCGTTGGACCGGCCTTCGACCACCGGCCGCAGAGCTACCAGCGGCTGGAGGGGCACTTTCGGGCGATGTTCCCCGACCTTGGCGACCTCGCCTTTCCGTACCGGTGGGGTGGCCCGATCGCCTCCACCACCCGCTTCACGTGCGTCTTCGGCCGGGCCTTCGGCGAGCGGCTCGTCTACGCGCTCGGCTACACCGGGCTGGGGGTCGCCGCCACCCGGTTCGCGGCGCGGGTGCTCGCGGACCGCCTGCTCGACCCCGCCTCGCCCCTGCTCCGCCTCCGCTACGTCCGCCGGCCCCCGGTGCCGTTCCCCCCCGAGCCGCTGCGGACGGCGGCGCTGGCCGCGGTCCAGGGGGCGATGACCCGGGCCGACCGCACCGGCCGCCGCGGCCTGCTCCTCTCGACGCTCGACCGCCTCGGGGTGGGGTTCGACTCGTGACCGCAGGAGGGGACGTCCGGCGGGGCCTCCGGGCGGAACCCCGCCGCGCCGACCCGCGTTAGACGGGTGATGCCCTGGGGTCGCTCACAGCTGGCCGGGCGCTCGTCCGGGGCTGGTCGCCGGATCGTGCGCCGCGTGGCCCTCGTGGGGCTCGGCCTGGTGGTCCTCGTGGTCGCCCTGGGGGCAGTCCAGCTCCTGCGGCCGCTGCCCCGGCTGCGCCTGGTGTCCGCTCAGTCGCTGGACTTCACGGTCCGGGGGGCCCCGGTCACCGTGCCCTGGCCCCGCGGGGGCCAGGCCGCGGTGGGGGTGGACGGGGTCGGCCTGATCGGGAGCTCCGGGCCTGAGCAGCCCCAACCGATCGGCAGCCTGGCCAAGATCATGACGGCCTACCTCATCCTCCGGGACCATCCCTTGGTCCTGGGCGCCTCGGGGCCGCTGCTCACCATGACCCCGGCCGACGTCACCCTCTACCGGGCCGACCGGGCCGCCGGCCAGTCGGTGGTGCCGGTGGTGGCGGGGGAGCAGCTCAGCGAGTTCCAGCTCCTCGTCGGCCTGCTCCTGCCGTCCGGCAACAACCTCGCCACGACCCTTGGGGTCTGGGATGCCGGCTCGCTGCCCGCCTTCGTCGCCCGGATGAACCAGACCGCAGGACGGCTCGGGCTCACCGGCACCCGCTACGCCGACGCCAGCGGGGACTCCTCCGCCACCGTGAGCACCGCCCGCGACGAGATCGTCCTGGCGCAGGCGGCCATGGCTCAGCCGGTCTTCGCCCAGATCGTGGCGATGCCGCAGGCGACCCTGCCGGTCGCGGGCACGGTGTACAACGTGAACGCGCTCGTCACCCACGACGGGGTCGTCGGCGTCAAGACCGGGTACACCGCGACCGCCGGCGGCTGCCTGGTCTTCACCGCCCGGCGGTCGGCCGGCGGCCGTGCGGTCCTCGTGGTGGGCGCGGTGCTCGGACAGCAGGGGCTGCGGCCGCTCCCCGCCGCGCTCGCCGCCAGCCGCGCCATCCTGGCGGCGGTCACCCCCCGCCTCGAGATCGTGGCGCCGGTCGGGGTCGGCGCCACCCTCGGCCGGGTCCCAGTGCCGTGGGGGACCGCGGTCGCGGCGACCAGCCGGCGCGCCGTGGCGGTCGTGGGCTGGAGCGGGATGGCGGTGCGCGGGGTCCTGAGCGCCCGCCGGCTGGGCACGACCCTGCGCGCCGGGCAGGAGGTGGGCACCGAGACCCTCACCGTCGGCGGCCGGCGCTTCACCCTCCCGCTCGTGACCGCGGGCGCGGTCGGCCACCCCGGCCTCCGCTGGCGCCTCCTCCACGGCTGACCCCCTGGCCGGAGGCCAGGGTCAGCCGCCGAGGCGGTGGAGGAGGGCGGGCACCAGTTCGAGGCCGCCCACCGCCGCTGCGAACGCCGCGGCCAGGAGCACCGACCCCGCCGCCAGGTCCTTCAGCCGGCCGACGGCGGGGTCGCGCCGGGGCTGGACCAGGTCGCACAGCCGCTCGACCACCGTGTTCGCCAGCTCGGCGAGCAGGACCAGGGCGATCGCCAGGACCAGCACAGCGAGGGCGCCGGGGCCGACCCCGAGGGCGGCCCCCGCCGCCACCACCAGCGTGGCGGCACCGAGGTGGAGCCGAAGGTGGCGCTCGCCGCGCACTGCCCAGAGGACCCCACGGCCGGCGTCCCGGAAGGCCGCGTGCCACGGCCCGCGGGCGGAGCCCGGCCCCGGCGGGCTCAGGGGCGGGGGAGGAGCCGGCCCGCCAGGGGCCGGAGCTCGGTGAGCAGGGGCGCCGTGCGGCCGGGGGTGAACGCCTGGACCACGACGTGGTCGGCGCCCGCCGCCAGCTGCTCCCGGACCCGGGCGGCCACAAGATCAGCAGGTCCCCAGGCGATCAGGGCGTCAAAGAGCCGGTCGCTGCCGGCGCCCGCGCAGTCGGCGGCGGACCAGCCCTGGCGCTCGAGGTTGCGGCGGTAGGCGGGCAGCGCCAGGTAGGTCCGGAGATGGCCGTCGGCCACCCGGCGGGCGGCGGCCCGGTCGGGGGCGAGCACGCAGCCCTGCTCCGGGGCGAGGAAGGGCTCCGGCCCGAGCACCTGCCGGGCCCAGCGGGTGTGGGCGACCGGCACGAAGTACGTGTGCGCGCCATCGGTGCGTTGGGCCGCGAGCCGGAGCATGCGGGGCCCGAGCGCGGCCAGCACGATCGGGGGCGGGGGATCGGGGAGCGGGGCGGTGTAGGGAGCGGCGGCGAGCTGGGCGAGGTACGCTCGCATGGACGCGAGCGGCGACCGGTACGCGTGCCCCCGCGGCTCCACCAGTCGGGCGTGGCTCGCCCCGAGGCCTAGGACGAAGCGCCCGGGCCACGCCTCGGCCAGGGCCCGCGCCCCGTTGGCCATGGCGAAGGGGTCCCGGGCCCAGATGCTGGCGATTCCGGTCGCGACCGCGATCCGGTCGGTGGCGGCGAGGACGATCGCCGCCTGGGTCAGCGCTTCGCGGCCGGACGCCTCACCGCACCAGATCGCCCCAAAGCCGAGCCCCTCGATGGCCCGGACCCCTTGGCGCAGGGTCGCCGCGTCGGTGAGCGCGAGCTGGCCGAGCGAGACCCCGACCGCGCCGAGCGCGGTCGCGAGCTGGTGGCCCACCGCCCGTTCCCCGGGCCGGCCCGCCGGCTCCGCTGCCGACCCCGTGGCGATCGCCGGATGCGCGGTCGTCGGCATGGGGCGATTGTCCCATCCCGGCCCAGCAGCGCTCGGGGGCGGGCCCGTCACACCAGTGGGGCGGCCATCGGGTGCGGAGTCGCCCCTCAGCGCTCCCCGGCCCCGCCCGACGCCGCGGACCGGAGCGCCCGAGCGGCTGGACCACCAAGGTCGGCGCAGGCGAGGCACACGTCGGGCGGCAGCAGCCCCCACGCCATCAGGCGGGCGAAGATCTGGCAGCCCAAACAGAATCCGAGGGTGGCCTCCAGGGTCGCCGCCACCCCCACCACCCCGAGGAGCGCGGTGGCGACCGCCTGGGCGCCGAAGCCGAGGTCGGCCACCGCTGCCGCCACCGTCAGGGTGGCGCCGATGGCCTGGGCGAAGCGCTTGGGCGGACCTGGGACCATCCGGGGCCGCGCGCACACCCGGGGCGCCACCACCCTGGTGGCCAGCTGGCCGAGCGGGCTCAGGGTGGGCCCGGCCAGGACCCGGGCCAGGAAGCCGTAGGCGAGGACCGAGCTGAGCCACGGTTGGCCGAGCCCGATGGCGAGCGCGGCCACGATCGCCACCCCGGCAGCGACCGTGCGGGCGGCCACCTCGTTGACCGGGTTGGGGAAGCGGGGAAGGAGGCGGCTCATGGACGGGCCCTCGCGGACGGTTGTCGACTTGGCCAGTCAAGAATAGGCCGGAGCACGGGCGTGTGTCAGCCGAGGGCGCCAGATCCGATGAGGCGGCGAACGGCCGCGCCCGGCAGCCGGGCGAGCGGGCCGCGCCGCGGCAGGGCGCTGGCGGCGGCGACGACGAGCGCCCCCACGATGACGGTGGCGCCCAGCAGCTGCAGCGGGGACACCGCCTCCCGGGTGAGGGCAGCGGCGAAGCCGAGGCCGAAGGCGGGTTCCAGCGAGAGGATGAGGGCGGTGACGGTGGGGGCGAGCCGCCGCTGGGCCGCGGTCTGGATCCCGAACGCGGCGGCCGACGCCAGCAGTGCGATCGCCACCAGCGACGGGACCACGGCCGCCGGGATGCCGGGCAGGCCACCTGTGGCCAGGAGAGCCGGCAGGAGCAGCAGGGGCATGACCAGCAGCTGCCCGGCGGCCAGGCGCAGCGGGTCGTGGTGCCGGGCCGCGCGGCCCTGAAGCACGAGCTGGAGCGAGAAGACCAGCGACCCGACGGCCTCGCGGCCGACCCCGATCGGCGCGCCGGACCCGGCCGGTGCGCCCCCTGCCGGGGCGCTCACGAGGGCCGTGCCCAGGAGGACGGCCACGACGGTCGCCCAGGTGGACCGGCTCGGAGCCCGCCGCTCAAGCGCCCACTCCCACCCGGGCGTGAAGACCACCACCAGCCCGGTCAGCATCGCCGCCGTGCCGGGCGAGACCCCGAGACGCAGCCCCTCGGTCTGTGCCAGGTACCCCAGGAGGAGAAGGGCGCCCAACCCGGCGGTGCGGCCGACGCCGCGCCAGCTCGAGGAGCGCACCGCCGGTCTGCCGCTGCCGCTGGGGATGCGGGCGCCGTGGGGCCCGCGGGCGCCCCGCCCGGATCGCAGCGCGAGCGCTCCGAGCGCGGCCCCGCCGATGAGGAAGCGCAGGAAGAGGAACCCGTCCACGGGGTAGTGGGCCACGGCGCCGCGGACGGCGATGAAGGCCCATCCCCAGACCGCGGTCGCCGCCACCAGACCGGCTGTCCAGCCCGCCGGGCCGGTCCGTCCGGAGAACGCGGATACGACGGGATTGCTGAACGTGTTCCGAATGCTGAACTGCATTGCGACCATTAGAGTGCGTGAATAGCAACGTCGTGGCAAGATGTCCGAATGAAATTCAGAGACGATCGGAGCGGAGGCGTGCTCGACGAAACCGATTCGGCGATCCTCCAAGCGCTCCAGGGCAACGCCCGCCGAACGCTGGCGGACGTGGGCCGCGCCGTGGGTCTCGCGCCCTCGTCGGTGCACGAGCACCTGCGCCGCCTCCAGCGCGACGGTGTCCTTCGCGGGTGGGCGCTGGATCTCGACCCCGCGGCGGTGGGGCGACCGGTGACCGCCTTCGTCGGCGTGGAGGCCAACGTTCGGGGAGGCCCGCTGGTGGAGGTCATCCGCGACAACCCCCTGGTCGACGAGTGCCACATCGTGGCGGGTGAGCTCGCCTTCCTCCTCAAGGTCCGCGCGGCCAGCACCGAAGCCCTCTCCGAGCTCGTCGACGCGCTGGGCGAGCTGCCCGGAGTCCGCCGGACTTTGACCACGGTCGTGCTCCGGACCGGCTTCGAGCGGCAACTGCTCCTGGGCGACGGGGGGAGCGGTCCCGCCGGGGTGCCCTCTGGCGGGCGGGGCCCGGCGGACTCGCGGTCCCCGAAGGCGAAGGTCCGCCTGTCGACAACGGCGGCGAGCCACGCCCGGCCGTCCGCGGTGGCCGCCCCCTCGACCTGACGAGCGGGCCAGCGGCCGAGCCCCCCATCGAGGTGGGCGGTCCCGGCTGGACGGAGCCGGGGCTTGGCGACCCTGAGCGCTGGGGTCGCGCCGGACTCCGGCTGTCGGCGAGCGCCTCCACCTCGCTCCACGGTCGTATCCGGCCGCACTCCACTCACCCGTCCGATCGGGAGCGCGCCCTCTACACGTGGTGACCGGTGGGCCTGAGCTCGGTCCCGACGCTCGTCCCACCGCTCTCGAGGGGAGCCACGACACCGGTCGCCGCGGCCTGATCCGCCGCTCGAGGGCACGCACGGCGGGTGCCTTCGGGGGGACCCGTACTTCAGGATCGACCGCGTCGGCCCGGCGGTCGGGCCGGGGCCGGCGACCTCCTTGGGGCCAGGGCGGCCCGACGCTACAGCCGGCGGCAGTCAGGACCACGCACCGGGGGTGCGCCGGGCCGCGAGCGTGGCCGGGCCCTGGGGGAGGGTCACGAGCGGCGGGAGGGTGTGGGCGACGAGGGGGCCGGTCGGGTGATCCACTTGGCGGTGGCCCTGCCCGAGCCTTGGCCCGGAGCGCCGCGGGCGCTCGGGGCGTCGCGCCGGGGTCATCGCCGGCGCCGTCGCGGGTTGAGCCGCCCGCGGCGGATCGGACCGGATCAGTCATCCCCGACTTCCCTTCGAGGGGCTGAGCGAGTCACCGAGCGGCCGGGTCCGCCGCCTCGTGCAGTCCGCGCAGGGCTGGCGGGTACAATCGGCGGGCGCGATCGGCGACCCGTTGCGCCGACGGCGACTTAGCCAAGTGGTAAGGCAGCGGTCTGCAAAACCGCGATCCCGGGTTCGATTCCCGGAGTCGCCTCCATAGGCGGTCACACACTCAGGCACCTTGTTGCGATGGCCACTTCCGGGTGCGCATCGGATCGGACCCCCATGAGCGGCCTAGCGCTGGCGGGCGGCGGCGCCGCGGTGATCCTGGAGCCGGCCGATCTGCTCGGTGGCGAGCGCCAGCTCCTGACGGCGTCTTGCCGGTACCTGGGCGCGATCCACCGGCGAGCGACCGTCAGAAGTTGTGGAAAAGGCCGAGCGCAGTCCGCGGAAGGCTGGCACGAGGACGGCGTAGCCTTCCAGAGATCAGCCTGCAACTGAGGACCCGGGATCCGGGGCCGCCTGGAGGCCGCGCCGTGTCTGCACCGTATCAGATTCTGCCCCCGACCGCACCGGTCCGGGCGCCCCATGACGGGCTCGAGCAGGTCGTTCGCCAGGGGGCCCAGCGGATCCTCCAAGCCGCCCCGGAGGCGGATGTGGACGAGTTCCTGTGACGGTCCTGGTACGAACGCCGGGCGGCGTTCCGCGGCCACCGCAACGGCCACCTGCCGGCGCGGACGGTACGGGTGGGCCTGGGGGCGGTGACGGTCCAGGTGCCCCAGCTGCGGGACGTGCCCGGGCGGTGGCACCAGACGGCTATCAGTCGGCGCTCGCGCCCCGGTACGCGCGGCGGTCGCGGACCCAGGAGCGGCCGCTGGCCCGGCTGTACCTCCAGGGGTTGGCCAGCGGCGACTTCGAGCCGGAGTTCCGGGCCCTGGTGGGCGAGACGGCGGCCCTCTCCCCGACCAGCATCGGGCGCCGCAGGGCCGAGTGGGAGGCGGAGTACGCGGCGTGGCGCCAGCGGCCCCTGCCCGAGCGGATCGCCTACCGCGTTGCGGACGGGTACTCCTCAAGGCCGGCCCGGAGCGGGACACGCTGGCGGTCCTGGTCGTCCTTGGCGTCCGCGCCGACGGCAAGCAGGAGCTGCTGGCGATCGTGGAGGGGTACCGCGACGACACTGCCGGCGGGGCCGAGATGCTGCGGGACGTGAAGGCCCGCGGCCTCACCGCGGCGCCCCGGGTGGCTGTCGCCGACGGCGCCTTGGGGCTCTGGGCGGCGCTCGACCAGGGCTACCCGACCACGCGGCACGCCCGCTACTGGACCCGTCGAGCGCTCACCCTCTGTGCCAAGCTCCCGCAGCGGTTGCACCCTCGTGCCCGGACCGCGCTCCACGAGAGGGTCACGGCACCGACCCGCGCGGCGTGCAGGGCGCGCCGGGAAGCGTACGCGGCCGAGCTGCGCGGCCAGGGCTACCCCGAGGTTGCCACCGGGCTGGCGCGCGACTGGGACGACTTCACCACCTTCTACGAATGCCCCCAGGAGCACGGGCGGCACTTGCGGACCAGCAAGCCCATCGAGTCGGTGTTCGCCGGCGTGCGGCTCCGAACCGACGCGACCAAGCGCCTGCGGGTGCGCGGGAACGCCCTGTACCTCACGTTCAAGCTGGTGCGGCGACTCAGCGCCAACTGGCGCATCGTCGACGGCCCGAACCAGCTCACGCTGCGGCTGCTCGGCCCCCGCTACGTCGATGGCAGACTGCTCGCCGCGCCCCCAACCCCCGAGGCGGACGCCGCCTGAGCGGTGCCGCGCGAAACCCGAGCCGCTGAGACGGCCCAGGACGCCCGGCATCGAGTACGCACGACCTGCGGGACCTGAGCAGGTGTCCCCAGAACCCTGCCCAACCACCCACCCCGTCGAGGAGCACACCCCGTCCGCTGGAAGGACATTGCACAACTCTTGAGAGGAGCTCCATCCTCGGCCGGGTCGAGCCCAGCGTGCACCGCATTGAGAGGGGAGGCGGCTCGCGGCGGGCGCGAGACGACGAGGGCGGGCCCTCGCGACTCGGGCGGCCCGACGAAGGCGGCGAGTCCGTCCAGCGCCGAAGTCGCGCTTGCTATCGGGCGACCCAAACGCACCAAGACGCCAGGTGTCAGCCGCCCATGAGTCCGATGGCTCGGCGGCCGGGAGGCGTATCGCCTGCACACCGAGTGGCAGACCTTGACACTCGGCGCACGCCCGGGCACCATGTGATGGCCATGACTCAGGGCCCGTGGACCATCACGTGCGACGCAACGATCTACGCGATCGACCAGCGGACGATTGTGAGGTTGCCCGAGAAGGCGAGCAAGCAGCTGCCGTCGCGTGGGCAGGTGGCCGTCCAGGGAACGTTCAACGGGCATGCGTTCCAGGCGGTTCTGGAACCGGACGGCTCCGGGGGCCACTGGATGCGGGTGGAGGGCGAGCTCCAGCGCATCGCGCTCGTCAGCGCAGGTGGCACCGTGGGGCTCCACATCGAACCCGGTAACGAATGGCCGGAGCCGACGGTGCCCCAGGATCTGAGGAGAGCACTGGCGGCCGCACCGCACACGATCCAAGAGCTCTGGGAAGACATCACGCCCATGGCCCGCTGGGAATGGGTTCGCTGGGTCAACGCAACAAGAAACCCTGACACGCGCTGGCGGCGAGTCGAGGTCACTATCTCGAAGATGGGCAGCGGGAAGCGACGACCCTGCTGTTTCGACCTGTCCGCCTGCACAGACCCCGACCTGTCGAGGAACGGCAGGCTCCTCGAGCCGTCCGCGGTCGCGGGCTCGCGCGCCGGGTTCCGTGTTTCCTCCCCGGTGAGAACGCAGGCCATCTCGAGAAGGGCGTCCAGTTCTGAGCCGTCCAGCATCACGCGGCGGACGTCCGGAGGCTGATCCCCGGCGCGTCGGGGAGCTGGGCACTGCCATGGTCGATCACCGCGCAGGCCGAGTGGGGCTGAGACCCGTATGCAGACTCGGGGGTCGCGCTGAACTGGTCACCACCGCTTCGGCCGCGACTTCGTCTCCTGGGAACAGCGATCGTCGTGATCGGGCCCTCCGCGGGGCTACGCAAGGCTGGACGCGTCCACCAGCCGCGACGCCAGCCCGGACAAGGAGCTCCGCTTCCCTGCCGACCGGGGCGGCGTCGTCCCCAGTCGGGGAGGTCGACGTCCGGCTAGGTGGATCGGGACTGTCCGAGCCCAACGACGTGAGGGCGGAAGCGCGTCGCTCCACGGGCGGCGCGCCCCTAGCCGGGGTCTCCGCAATCGCAGACAATCATGGGGTGCTCAGGAGGTCCGGCTGAGTGTGAGTGTGGCGACCAACGCCGACCGGCGCCAGGCGCTGGTCGCGAACCGGGACCGACGTGGTCTCACCGATCACCCGTAATGGCGCCGCAGCCACCAATAGGCGATCCCGCCCAGTGCCAGGGCAGCCGCCAGGAAGATCGCAAACTCAGCCCACTGGAAGGGCCAGAAGCGGTCAGGCGGCTGGTAGATGACCGCCGTGTGGAAGTGCGCCGCCAGCCTCTCGATGCACGTCGTGTGGATCGAGCGCATCTCCGCCGGGCTCGGGGGCGTGCCGTTGGGGAGCTGGCCATACGCGGGACAGGTGCGAAGGAGGGACTGGGCCGTGAGCGGCTGGCCGGAGTGGCTGACCACCTGGTGGGACAAGACCCAGCTGTTCGCGATCGGGACGACAGGCGCTGAGAGCGACATGGCGCCCGTCGATGCGTTCACGCCCAGGACGCCGAAGTGACCCGTGTTCAAGAGCGAGAGCGATCTGTGGAGAGGCGGAGCGAGGTTGGGTCGAACCCAGGACTCGACTCCGAGCCGTGCCGCGAGGAACCCCAGGAGCGTTGCGCCGATGGCGGGGACCGTCCGGCGGAGCAGAAGGCCCGCCGTCACCCCGAGCGCAAAGGCGAACGCCGCATAGCCGACCGGCGCGACGCCATGGGTGCTGAAGTTCGACGGATCAAACCGATTCTGGTTTGCGGCGTTGAGAGGGCCCATCCACCAGTCGACCATCCAGGTGAGCAAAGCGCTGAGCGCGATGGCGGCCAGGCCGACCAGCCCGAGCTTCACGGCGAACCAGCGCACCTTGGTGACGCCCTGGGTCCAGGCGAGACGGAAGGTCCCCGTCTCGAGTTCACGGGCGATGAGGGGCGCGCCGAAGAAGATCCCGATGAGCGCCGGGGTGATCGTGGCGACGAAGGGAAGGAACGCCTGCAGCGAGGTGTCCACCTGGAGCACCGGGTTCGGCGCCGTGCTGCACGCTCGTGCGGCCTTGCAGGCGCGCTGGAACGCTTCGTTCACCTGGGCGAGGTGGGGGCCGGTAACGGCGACGAGGATGGCGAGAAGGGTGAGCATGCCGAAGCCCACAGCGGCCTCGGTGCGGAACTGGCGCAGGGTGAGGCGGATCACCGGCGACGCTCCCGCTGCAGCCGGGGGGCCCCGTGAGCGGCGCGGGCCATGTAGGCGAGGACGAGGTCTTCGAGACCGAGTTCCTCGACCGACCACCAAGGATCGAGCACGGGGCTCTCAGTCCGCACGACGAGCGTGCTCTGCCGGTCGGTATGGCTCGCGCTGATGACCTCCTGATCGCTCGGCAGGGCGCACCGGTCCCGTCGCGCGCCGGTGAGCCGATGGTGAGTTGCGAGCAGCTCGTCGATGTCCCCCGCGACCTGGACCCGTGAATCGGCGAGCACCACCAGGTGGTCACAGACCCGCTCGAGGTCGGCGACGAGGTGAGAGGAGAGGATGACGCTCGCGCCATGCTCGGCGACGGCCTCCATCAGGCCCTGGAGGAACTCACGCCGGGCGAGCGGATCGAGGCTGGCGACTGGCTCGTCGAGGACGAGCAGCTCCGGACGCTTCGCCACCGCCAAGGTGAGGGCGAGCTGGGCGCGCTGGCCGCCCGAGAGGTCGGCCGCCTTCTGGCTGGGCTCAAGCCCGAGGCGGGCGATGCGCTGATCGGCGACGGTCCTGTCCCATCGCGCGTTCATCCAGGCGCCGAACCGCAGGTGGTCGGCGACCGAGAGTCCGGCATACGTCGGGGTGTCCTGCGCCACGAAGCCGACTCGAGCGAGCGGACCTGAGATCGAGCCGGGGCGGCCGCCTAGGACGGAGATCCACCCGGCTGTGGGTTTCAGGAGGCCGACCGCGAGGTGGAGCAGTGTGGTCTTGCCGGCGCCGTTCGGGCCGACGAGGCCGACGACCTTCCCCGGAGGAACGGCGAGGGTGCAATCGGACAGCGCCCAGGTGTGCCGGTAGCGCTTGCCGAGTCCGTTCGCCTCGAGGACGGCGGTCACGCGACGTCCTGTGTCGCGGAGGACCGGAGCACGTCTCGAACGAGCGCCTCGATGCTCTCCTCGTCGAGCCCGGCCCGTCTGGCCCGTGCCAGCCAGCGCTTGAGCTCCTGGCGCACCGGTCCGTGCGCGGCCAGTGAGTCGTTGGTCAGGGTCTTGATGACGAAGGTCCCGATGCCCGGCCGCGCGGCCACGAGACCGAGGTGCTCCAGTTCCTTGTACGCCTTGAGCACCGTGTTGGGGTTGATCGCAAGGGTGGCCACCACCTCCTTCACCGTTGGTAGCTGGTCGCCAACTACGAGGAGACCGAGCCGCAGGGCGTGTCGCACTTGCTGGACGACCTGCTGGTAGGGCGCGACGCCCGAGCGAGTGTCCAGGCGGAACTCGATCATCTGTACCTCCAGGTACATAGGTATCTAGTGAACCTAGGACATGCACCCCCAGTCTGTCAAGGCGGCCCGGCCGCTCGCTCAACCGTCGACCGGCGAGGGAGCCGCCATCGTGGACCAGACTCCCAGCCGCGCCGGCAGCCATGAAGGGACGGTCCGTGCCGGTTTGTCCGTGGCTGGCGGGCCCAGTCCGGAGGTGTCCTCAGCCGTCTCGCCCGGGAGCTGGCGGTCTCGACCAGGGCACAGGGTTGCCCCCTCAACCTCGGCCCCGGCGCCAAGGGGTGCTGCCCGACCCCGAAGCCAGTCACCCCCCAGTTCGCCGCAAGTGGATTGGGACTGACATCGGAACCGAGCCCATCGCACCTTGCGTCCACTGGACGTGCCAATCCGTGACGGCGGGCCGCGCCCTGGCCAGGGCGCCCGAGACGGAGCCGGCGGCAGCCGGCTGACCGGCAACCGCCGGCGGCCGTCGGTTGCGCTCGCCCTCACCGCCGCCGGCTGCCTCGTCGTCGCTGGCTGCGCCGCGGCGGTGCCGCCGCGCCACGTCGCGGCCCTTCCCGCCTCGGGCGCCACGTCGTTCGCCAAGGTGCGGGGCGCGGCGCAGAGCCCGGCCGGTCGGGCGGCGACGCCAACGACCGCCACACGGGCCCTGATCCGGACCGCGAACTTGACGGTGAGGGTCGCCGAGGTCCGCGCCGCTCTGGGCCGCGCAGCCGATCTGGCCGTGGCTAATGGGGGGTACGTCCAGTCAGAAGAGCTCGGCGCGCCGGAACCCTTCGTGGTCGGTCCGGTCCCATACGCACAGGCGGGCCACGGGACGGCGCCACGCTTCGCGTCGGCGCTCGTCACGGTCCGCGTGCCAGCTGCGACCTTCGAGCGAACGGTCTCAACCCTGGCGTCGCTGGGAGCGCTGGTCAGCGAGCTCATCAGCACCCGGGATGTCACCCAGCAGGTTGTCAACGTCGCCAGCCGGATCGAGACCGCCAGGGCGGCGGTGGCGCGGCTGCGGACCCTGTTCGCCAGGGCAAGGACCGTGGCCGGCGTTCTGGCCGTGCAGGCCGCCCTGGCCCGCGAGGAGGCGAACCTCGAGTCCTTCCAGGCTCAGGCCGCGCTGCTCGCTCGCCAGACCCAGCTCATGACGGTGACCGCGACATTCCTCGCTGCCGTCCGTCCCCTCCACCAGACCGGTTCCGGCGGGTTCCAGTCGGGGCTGATCGCCGGCTGGAACGCCCTCACGGCCGCCGGGCGAGCGCTACTGACTGCGGTGGGGTTCGCCTTGCCCTGGATCCTTGTGCTCGGGGTCCTCGGCGCGCTGGCGTGGTGGGCCTGGCGGCGGGGCCCCGCCCGGCGCCAGCGGCGGCCGCCTGCGACGCCCACGGCGCCCGGGTCGACCTTGGCCGAGTGACTCCGGCGCCTTCCGCCGGGCCGCTTCGGCCGCTGCCGGGACGCGGGGGTGCATCGGCGGCCAGCCACCTCGTCTCGGCCGCCCGCGCTGCGGGGGCGGCTGCCCGGTGGTGCGCATCCGCCCAGCGCTGGCGCCTGCGCCCAGCCGGCGCCGCGGTGTCCGGGCCGTGGAGCTCCCCACCGGTGACCCGTCGGCGGCAAAGGCGGAACGGCGCCGGCTGGGCGAGGTGGCGGGGGCGACGGGCGAGCTGCGCAGTCGGGAGCGTGGCAAATTCGACCGCCGTCGATACGCTGGAGCCATGCGCGACCGTCCCGGTCTTCGGTCGATCTGCGTTGACTGCCAGCACCCCGCCCAGCTCGCCCGATTCTGGGCCGATGCCCTGGGGTGGTCGGTGCGGCCGTACCGGCCGGGCGAGCTCGAGGCGCTGGCCCGTCGCGGGCTCACCCAAGACACCGACCCCAGCATCTGCGTCGACCCACCCGACGAGCGGCTCCCCACCCTCTGGTTCAACCAGGTGCCGGAGCCCAAGGTCGGCAAGGTGAGGATCCACCTCGACGTAAACGTCGCGGACGCTGGCGGGATCGACCGGCTCGTGGCGGCTGGCGCCCGGATCCTCCGCCGCAGTCCGGGGGGCAATCCCTGGACAATCATGGCGGACCCCGAGGGCCACGAGTTCGATGTCTTCGTGATCGGCGGGGGTCGCTGAGGCCGGGGCGTCCCGGCCCGTGAGCGCCCGAGGCTCGCCCGGCTCAGCCGCCCGGCTCGGCGAGCGCCTCGAGGAAGATGGGGACCGGGGTCGCCGTCAGCCGCTCGTGGTCGAGGAGCAGGGAGAGGATCGAGGCGGCTCTTCCGGCCGGGAAGCGCGTGAGGAGGTTGGCGTGGAGCTTGGCCTCCAGGTGGGGGAGGGCCTCCGTGCGCCGCCTTGGGTGGCCGAGCGGGTACTCGACCACCACCTCCTCGGTCTTGGTGCCGTCGTGGAAATGGACCCGCACGGCGCTCGCCACGGATCGCCGCCCGGGGTCGAGGTAGTCGGCGGAGAACTGCGGGTCCTCGACCACGGCCATCACCGCCCGGAGCCGGTCGATGCGCGGATCGGCGGCGGCCACCTCGCCGTAGTCGGCGACCGACAGCGCGCCCCGGATCAGGCCGACGGCGACGATGTACTGGAGGCAGTGGTCGCGATCCGCCGGGTTGCGGAGCGGTCCCTCCTTGCTGATGATCCGAATGGCCGACTCGTGGGTGCGGATGTCGATCCGGTCCACGGCGTCCAGCCGGTCCCGCACGACGGGATGGAGCCCCACCGCCGCCTCCAGCGCGGTCTGGGCGTGGAACTCCGTCGGGTGGGGGACCTTGAACAGCACGTTCTCGATGACGTACGAGCCGAGCGGGCGCGCCAGGGTGAGCGGCCTGCCGTCGAACAGGACGTCCTGGAACCCCCAGCGCGGCGCGCTCAGGACCGAGGGGTAGCCCATCTCGCCGGTGAGGGCGAGGAGGGCGAGCCAGAGACCGCGGCTGGTGGCGTCGCCCGCCGCCCACGACTTGCGGCTGCCGGTGTTGGGGGCGTGGCGGTAGGTGCGCAGGGGGGCCCCGTCGGCGAAGGCGTGGGAGAGGGCTACCCGAACCTGGTCGCGGGACGCGCCCAGGAGCCGCCCCGCCACCGCCGCCGACGCCACCCGGACGAGGAGCACGTGGTCGAGCCCCACCCGGTTGAGCGGGTTGGCGAGCGCGAGCACGCCCTGGATCTCGTGGGCTCGGATCACCGCGTCCACGACCGCCTCCATTCGGAGCGGCGCCTCGCCCCGCCGGTGGCGAGCCCGGCTGGCGTGAGCGGCGGCGGCGAGGATCGCGCCGATGTTGTCCGACGGGTGGCCCCACTCGGCCGCCAGCCAGGCGTCGTTGAAGTCGAGCCAGCGGACCAGGATGCCGATCGCGAAGGCGGCACGCACCGGGTCGAGAACCTGGCTGGTGCCGGGGACGGGCACCCCGTGGGGGACGACCGTTCCGGGCACCGCCGGGCCGACCAGCTTGGTGCATTCGGGCTCCCCGAGGGCGAGGAGGCCGCAGCCGAGGGCGTCGGCGAGGCTGAGCCGGGCGGTGGTGCGCGCGAGGTCGCTGTCCAGCACCGTGCCCCGTCCGTCCGGTCCGCCGGCGACGTAGTCGGCGAGGACGGTGAGCAGTGTGTCGTACTCGGGCCCGGGGGCGGGATCAGTCGCGCGCATCGCCGCCCGCGAGTGGCCCGGACGCCGCATACCGCCGCTCCAGCGCGTCAAACGCCGCCTTGCCGACCAGCCGCTGCCGCTCGTCCCACCCGGCGACACCGGCTGCGGCCTCCGCCAGCGAACCGGTCGCTCGCAGCCGGCGCAGCGCCCCCTGCATCCCCGCCACCGCGGCCTGAAGGGCGAGGTTGGCCACCAGGGCGATCCGGAAGCCGGCCAGCTGCTCCACGGGAAGCAGCGGGGTCCGGCCGCCGATCACGAGGTTGATCACCTGGGGGGCGGCGAGCCGCTCCGGCAGGCCGAGGACCTCGGCGCGGTCTCGGGGGGCCTCGACGAAGAGGACATCGGCCCCGGCGTCGCGATAGGCATGGGCCCGGGCCACCGCCGCCTCGAAGCCCTCCACCCCCCGGGCGTCGGTGCGCGCGACGATGAGGAGGTCGGGGTCGCGGCGGGCCTCGGTCGCGGCCCGGACCTTCTGGACCATCTCCTCAACCGCGATCACCTGGTGGCCGGCGAAGTGCCCGCACCGCTTGGGGGCGAGCTGATCCTCGATCTGGATGGCGTCGGCGCCGGCCCGCTCCAGCGCGCGGACGGCCCGCACGACTCCGACCGGGTTGCCGAAGCCGGTGTCGGCATCGACGAGGAGCGGGACCGCCACCGCCTCCCGGATCGCCGCCACATGGGCGACCAGCTCGCTCAGGGTAAGAAGCCCGAGGTCGGGGGTGCCCAGGTAGCTGTTGGCGAGGCCGGCGCCGGTGACGTACACGGCCTCGAAGCCGCAGTCCTCGATCACCCGGGCCGCCAGCGCGTTCGCGGCCCCAGGGACGACAAGGAGCGGACCATCGGCGACCCGGCGGCGCAGCCAACTCCGGGCGCTGGCGGCCGGAGGCGGGCCCGGAGCCGCGCCCGCGCTGTCCATCCGACCCTCCTGTGGACGGGCAGCTGGCGATGCCCGTGGCCGCCCGAGTCTCCCGCGCATTGTCGCCGATGCCCCCGGGGCGCCCGGAGCGGCTGGCGCGATCCGCCCCGGGACGGGTCCGGCCGGCCGCGGCGCCCGCTGCCGCCCGGCGCTACGATGCACAGGCGCCGCGCCGGCTGGACGGACTCGGGCCCCAGGGGTGGCGCCAGCCGATGCTGAGCGGATCCGCCCGGGGCAAGGCGAGGAGGGTTGCGGTGGCAGGGTTGCGGGCGATCGCGTCGGTCTGGCCCCGCTGGGTGGGCGCACTGGTGGCCTGGGGACTGGCGGCACTGACCTGGGTCCACCCCGCCTGGATCGAGCTCGTCTTCCGGGTCGATCCCGACCACGGGAGCGGGACGCTGGAGTGGGCGATCGTCGCGCTCGCGGCGATCGTCGGGCTTGCCGCCGCCGCCGCCGGCGCGCTCGGGTCGGTGCGCGCCCACCGTCGCACCGGGGTCGCGGCCGCCCGCTGATCGCCGCTCGGCCCCTGGGCCTGGTAGGGTGCGGTCCCGGGGCGCGCCCGGTCGGCCCTCGGCCGACGGACCGTCCCCAAGGGAGTCCCGCCATGTCCGAACCGTCGGCGGACCACCGCGACGCCCGGGCGGCCGTCGTCAGGGCGGCGGGCGAACTCGTTGGCAACGGGGTGCTGTCGCGCAGCGGCCACGCCAACCTCTCGGCTCGCGTGTCCGAGGAGGTGATGGTCCTGACCACGAGCGGCCGGATCCGCGACCTGGAGCCGGAGGGGCTCGCCGTGGTCGGCTTGGACGGCACCGTCCTCGAGGGCCGACTCGATCCCACGAACGCCGAGATCGTCGCGATGCACGCTGAGGTGTACCGGGCCCGCCCCGCGGTTGGCGGGGTCGTCCACACCCACTCTCCGAACCTGCTGGCGTTCGCCATGAGCGGCCGGCCGCTCCCGTGCCGATACGAGGCGCTCCTCCGATTCGGCCAGGCCGAGGTCGTGCCGGTGGCGCCCTGGGCGCCCCGCGGATCGGAGCGCTCGGTCGCCGGGATCGTGGCCGCCCTCCGGGACCGGCCCGGCACCTCCGCGGTGCTGCTCGGCAACCACGGGGTGCTGGTTCTCGGCGCTGGACCGGTCGAGGCCGCCTCTCTGCTCACCGCCCTCGAGGAGGCGGCGCAGGCCGAGCTGGCCGCCCAGCCGCTCGGCGGGACGGTCCCCCTCACGGCGGGGGCGCTGGAGGACGTCCGGGCCTCGATGGCGCGCGTGCGCTGAGCGCCGGCGCCCGAAGCGGCGGCGGGTCGGACGAGCGGGATCGGTGGGAGGGGTGGAGCTGAAACGGCCGCCTCGAACCGGGGCGGCGCGCGGGCCCCGAGCGCGCGCGCTCGGCACGGGCGGTCCAGGGACCGTCGGGCCGCGAACCCTGGCGGTGGTGGTCAACCGTGCCCGGGTGCCGGACCCCGCCGCCCTCGAACGCCAGGTCAGGGCCGCGCTGGCCCGGGACGGATGGGCGACCCCGGTCTTTCTCGAGACCACCCGGGAGGATCCCGGCCTGGGCGCGGCGCGCCGCGCCGTCGCGTCGGGAGCGGCCGCCGTGCTCGTCTGCGGCGGCGACGGGACGGTCGGCGCCGTGGCCGCGGGGCTGGCGGGCACGGGCACCGCCCTGGCGATCCTGCCGTGCGGCTCGGGCAACGTCCTCGCCCGCAACCTTCGGCTCCCGCGGGACGGCGCCGGCGCCGTTCGCACCGTGACCCGAGGCCAGCGCCGTCGGATCGACGTCGGCGAGGTCGAGGGCCGGGTCTTCACGGTCGCGGCCGGCATCGGGCTCGACGCCGCCATGGTGGCGGTCGCCTCGCCGAGGGCGAAGCGGGTGCTCGGCTGGCTCGCATACGTGCCGGCCACCCTGCGCCACCTGGGGGGACCGCGCTTCGCGATCGCCCTGCGGCTTGACGGCGCCGAGACAGTCCGCCGGCGGGTGCGGTCGGTCCTGGTGGCCAACGTCGGCCGGCTCCCGGGCGGTCTCGCCCTCGTCCCGGGGGGCAGTCTCGACGATGGCCGGCTGGACGTGGTCTGCATCGAGGCCCGCGGCCCCGCCGACTGGGCCCGGCTGCTGCTGGCGGCTGCGACCGGCCGGACCCGGCGGACCGGGGCCGAGACCTTCTCCGCCCGGCGGGTCGTGTGCATCGCCGACGGCCCCCGGCCCCGCGAGGTGGACGGGGAGCCGATCGCCGCCGGGCGGCGCCTCGCCGCGTCGGTGCGCCCGGGGGCCCTGGTCGTATGCGTTCCCCGGCCGGCGGGGGACCGCGGGGACGCGGGCCAGCCGGCAGGCGTTTTCGCGGGTGACCGAATGCCGGATCACCCGTAGCGTGAGGAGTGGAGCCGGGCATCGCGGGGCGGACGCCGCCCGTCTCCGGGCCCGGTGCACGTGACGGAGGTGTCGGAGATGACCGACCAGACGGGGCCTGGGGCGGCCGAGGGCTCGGCCCGCACGATCGTTGTCGGGGTGGACGGCTCGGAGGGCTCGCGCCGGGCCCTGGGGTGGGCCCTGCGCGAGGCGCAGCAGCATGAGGCGACCGTTCGCGCGGTTGCCGTCTGGGAGGATCCCTTCTCCCTCATCGGCCCCCCGCCCCCGGTCCGGTATGGGGGCGACGTGACCAAGGCCCTGGAGCGGATGCTGGCGGAGGTGGTCGCCGAGGCCGAGGTCGCGGCAGGGCCGCCCGCGGTCGTGATTCGCCGGGACGTCCGCAGTGGTCAGGCTGCCGAGGTGCTGACCGCCCTGGCCCGCCCGGGCGACCTGCTGGTCGTCGGCTCGCGCGGGCTCGGCGGCATCCAGCGGCTGCTGCTGGGCTCGGTGAGCCAGCGCTGCGCGCTCCTGGCGACGGCTCCGGTCGTGATCGTGCCCACACCCCACCCAGCCCATCCCGCCCACCCCGCGTAGGGGGGCGGCCGGCTCAGCCCGGCCAGACCCAGTTCGCGACCTGGGGGTGGTCGTCGCCGACCGCGCGGGTGTAGGCGCGCATCCGCAGGCGCGTCTCGGCCATCTCCTGGCGGAGGTGGCCGGTGCGGGCGCCGAGCCCGGGGACGCGGTCGAGCACGTCCATCACCAGATGGAAGCGGTCGAGGTCGTTGAGCATCACCATGTCGAACGGGGTGGTCGTCGTCCCCTCCTCCTTGTAGCCGCGGACATGGAGATTCGGGTGGGCGTGGCGGCGATAGGTGAGGCGGTGGATGAGGAGCGGGTAGCCGTGGTAGGCGAAGACGACGGGGGCCGTCGCGGTGAAGAGGGCGTCGAACTCGGCGTCGGCGAGCCCGTGGGGGTGCTCGCTGGGCGGCACCAGCCGCATCAGGTCGACCACGTTGACGACCCGGACCCTTAGCTCGGGCAGTCGCTGGCGGAGGATCGCGGCCGCCGCCAGCGTCTCCAGGGTGGGAACGTCGCCGCAGCAGCCCAGCACCACGTCGGGCTCGCCGCCGTCGTCGGTGGACGCCCAGCTCCAGATCCCGATCCCCCGCTCGCAGTGGACGGCCGCGTCCTCGGGCCCGAGATAGGTGAGGGCCGGCTGCTTGCCGGCCACCACCACGTTGATCCGGTCACGGCTTCGCAGGCAGTGGTCGACCACGTAGAGGAGGGTGTTGGCGTCGGGGGGCAGGTAGACCCGGACGACGTCCGCCTTCTTGTTCACGACGTGGTCGATGAAGCCGGGGTCCTGGTGGGAGAAGCCGTTGTGGTCCTGGCGCCAGACGTGGGAGCTGAGCAGGATGGTGAGGGAGGCGATCGGCCGGCGCCAGGCGATGTCACGGGTGACCTTGAGCCACTTCGCGTGCTGGTTGACCATCGAGTCGACGATGTGGATGAAGGCCTCGTAGCAGTTGAAGAGGCCGTGGCGACCGGTGAGGAGATAGCCTTCGAGCCAGCCCTCGCAGGCGTGCTCCGAGAGCACCTCCATGACTCGTCCGGTGGGGCTGAGGGTCACGTCGGTGGGGAGGGTGGCGGCATCCCAGGCCCTGCCGGTCGCCTCGAACACGGCATCGAGGCGGTTCGAGCTGGTCTCGTCGGGACCGAACAGGCGGAAGTTGTCGGGATTGGCGCGGAAGACCTCGCGCAGGTAGCGGCCCAGCACCCGAGTCGCCTCGGCGGTGTCGCGGCCCGGCGCCGCCACCTGGACCCCCTGGGCGCCTGGGTCGGGCAGCACCAGTGGCCGCAGCTGCTCGCCGCCGTTGGCGTGCCGGTTGGCGCCCATCCGCCGGTCGCCGCTCGGCGCCAGGGCGAGAACATCGGCCGCGGGGGCGCCGTCGGCGTCGAAGAGTTCGGCCGGGCGGTAGCTGCGGAGCCAGGCCTCGAGCTGGCGCAGATGCTCGGGATTGCCCCGGGGGTCGGAAATCGGCACCTGGTGGGCGCGCCAGGTGCCCTCGACCGGCAGGCCGTCCACCTCCTTGGGCCCGGTCCAGCCCTTGGGCGTCCGCAGCACCAGCATCGGCCACCTGGGCCGGTCGCCCCCACGCCCGGCCCGGGCCGCGCGCTGGATGGCCCCGATCTCGTCCGCGGCCTGGGTCAGGGCGGTCGCGAGGCGCTCGTGCACGGCCCGGGGCGGTTCGCCGTCCTCGCCGCCAGCGACCACGATCGGGTGGTGGCCACAGCCCTCGAGGAGGTGGAGGAGCTCGCGCTCGGGGATCCGGCTGAGGACGGTGGGGTTGGCGATCTTGTAGCCGTTGAGGTGGAGAACCGGAAGCACCGCCCCGTCGCGAACCGGGTCGAGGAACTTGTTGCTATGCCAGCTCGTGGCCAGTGGGCCGGTCTCGGCCTCGCCGTCCCCGACCGCGCACACGACCAGCAGCCCGGGGTTATCGAAGGCCGCGCCGTAAGCGTGGACGAGGGCGTATCCGAGCTCGCCGCCCTCGTGGATCGAGCCCGGGGTCTCGGCCGCCACGTGGCTCGGGATCCCGCCCGGGAACGAGAACTGGCGGAAGAGCCGCCGCAGGCCGGCGGCGTTGCGGCTCACCGCTGGGTAGACCTCGCTGTAGGTGCCCTCGAGGTAGGTGCTCGCGACGATCCCCGGGGCGCCATGGCCCGGCCCGGTGACGAACAGGACCTCGAGGTCGCGGGCGCGGATCAGGCGATTGAGGTGGGTGTAGAGGAGGGTGAGGCCGGGGGTCGTGCCCCAGTGCCCGAGGAGGCGGGGCTTGACATGCTCCGCCCGCAGGGGCTCGCGCAGGAGGGGGTTGTCCAGGAGGTAGATCTGCCCGACCGCCAGGTAGTTGGCCGTCCGCCACGCGCGGTCGAGGGTGTCGATCTCGCTGTCGGTGAGGGGTGACGGGTGGGTGGCGGGGGCGGTGGCGTCGAGCGTCATGGGGACCTCCGCGTGCGGCCGGTGTCCGATGAGCCGATCCCGATGGGTCGGCCCCGCGGTCCATGGTGCGCGTCGCCCGCCGGTCCCGCGAGGGCTGATCGACGGCATGCCGCCGCCCCCGGGATCGCCGGCGGCGGGCGGGCCGGGCCCGCGTTGAGCCCTAGGCGGACACCACCGGCCGGGTTCCGCCGCGATCCCGCTTGAGCTCGAACAGGTAGGGCCGTCTCAGGCAGCTGACGACGTCGCGGAAGAGCGACACCGACTCCGCATCGTCGGGGACCGGGCTCACGATCGGGCCGAACATGCCGGGGCCGGCGCCGCCGTCCAGGATCAGGGTGGGCACGCCGAAGGCCCCGCAGCGCTCGACCGCTGCCGCGTGGTCGGCCAGGACCAGCGCCCAGAGTCGATCGGCCTCGCCGTCGGCCTGGGCGAGGAGCGCGGGATCGAGCTCCGCCTCTCTCAGCGCCGCGCCCAGGGTCTCGTCCGCGGCCAGCGACGCACCGCGGCCGTGTCGCGCCTCGCCCAGGGCCGTGTAGAGCCGCCCGATCGCGGACTGGCCGCCGCTCTCGCGGGCGAGGGCGAGGAGCCGGAGCGCCCGCCCGCTCGCGGCGCCCTGACGGGCGGCGACATCGGCGTCGCCGCCATTGATCTCGGCCAGGCTGAAGAGGGCCCACTCGACCTCGACGGGCTCGAGCGCCGCCACCCGGATGAGCCACCGGGACGTCACCCACGCCCACGGGCAGAGGGGGTCGAGGTGGAAGCGCACGCGCTCCGCCGCAGCGGGGGCCGGAGGGGTCATGCTGTGAGTGTAGGGAGCCGGCGGGGGGGCCGGCCCGGCCGTTACGCTTCCCGGGGGCTGGGAGTTCCAATGACCGTGGGCCGAACGAAGCGCGGCCGGGGGTTCGCCCGGCCATCGGGGGCCGCGGCCGCGCTCCTCGCGGCGACGGGGCTTCTCGTCGCCGCTTGCGGAGCCGTGCCGGCCAAGCATCCGCGGCCGACGCCGAGCGTCACCGCCCGGCCGACCCCGACCGCGCGGGCGACGCCGAGGGCCACCCCCCACGCCGCCCCGACGATTGCGAGCGGGACCGAGCTCGACGACGTGAGCTTCGTCTCGCCGTCTCGGGGCTTCGCGCTCGGCGAGTCGTGCACGACTGCCCCCGCCTGTCGGGCCGTGCTCCTGACCACAATCGATGGGGGCCAGACCTGGCAGCCGGCCACCAATCCCCCGGCCGCGGTCGGGCCCAGCGGGGTGACCACGGCCACCGGCGGGGCGGGCCCCACCGTGGGCCGGCTGACGTTCGCCTCCACCGCCGACGGCTGGGCATGGGGCCCCGCCCTCTTCGCCACCACCGATGGCGGGCAGAGCTGGACCCGGGTCACCACCACCGGGCCGGTCTTGGCGCTGGCGGTGGTCCGGGCCGACGTCTGGGCGGTCGAGGCTGACTGCGGCGGTGCGGCAAGCGGGGGCGCCTGCCCGCTTGTGCTCGAGAGCGCGCCGCTGGCGGGGGGGAGCTGGGCCCCGGTCGTCGGCCTGCCTTCGATCGACGCGGTCGCCGCCGAGCTGGTCACCGGCGGTGGGGGGGACGTGTGGCTGGAGGCGGTGAGCCCGGGACCGAGCCAGACCCCGAGCCTGCTCCTCTACGCCACCACCGATGGCGGCACGAGCTGGGTCCGGCGGACGGATCCCTGTCCGCTGCCGCCGCCGGGAACGCCCGATCCCCTCGCCGCCTACGGGTCGACGACGCTCTGGGTCGGCTGCACCTCTCAGCCGGCGGCCGGCAACCAGGGCAAGGCGATCTACACCTCCAGTGACGGCGGCATCACCTGGACGCTGGCGAGCTCGAGCGGCCCGGCGGCGATGGGCGTGCCGGCGCCGACTGGGCAGCTCACCACCATCGGCTACCTCGACCAGCTGGCGCTCACCTCTCCCCAGGTGGGCTGGATGGCGCTCGGGCGCGGGACCCTGCTGACGACCCGTGACGGGGGCCGGACCTGGTCGGCCGCGATCCCCATCGATGAGGTGGCGGGTGGCGGCGGGATCGTGCGGGTTGCGTTCGTGGGCGGCTCGGGCTGGGCGATCGCGAACCAGGCCAGCCTGCCCGGGGGCATCACCACCGCCACCGTCTACCGGACCCCGGACGGGGGCACGACCTGGTCCCCGGTGGCGGTGGGCTGACGGCCGCCGGGCGCCGCCGCGCCGGCGGGCGTGCCCGCCGGGTTCAGCTCTTGGTCGCCCAGTAGACCTTGGCGAATTCGTCGACCGCCTGGCGCAGCTGGGCCGCCTTCTCGGCGTCGATCGACTGCTTGCACGCGGACGCGAGCTTGACCGTGCGCCACACGAGGTCGTGGAGGGTGGGGGTGGCCTGCAGGTGCTCGGGCTTCATGTAGTCGCCCCAGATGATGAGGACCTCGCGCTTGACCCGCTCGGCGTGGTCCTCCTTCACCCGCACCATGCGCGCGAAGCTGTTGCGGGTCGTCAACGCGTGGTCGTCGGGCAGGGCCAGTAGCTTGGTCACCATCGTCTCGACCGTCTGCGCCGCCAGCTGGGCCTCGTGGGGGTCGTAGATGCCGCAGGGGATGTCGCAGTGCGCATGGACGACGCGCCGGGGCGCCAACCGCGCACGCAGCTCGAACAGCATGGATACACCTCCTGGTTCCGCCAACTCCCGCCGACGCAGGCCGAACCGTACCATCCCCCGATGAGGAGCGGCAAACCGGGACGACGGGCCTGGGGGCTGGCTGCGGGGGTGGCCCTTGGGCTCGGCGCGTGGCGCTGGAGGCCGGTGTGGGTGCGGGTCGCCGGGGACAGCATGCGCCCCACCCTCGCAGATGGCGCCTGGGTCGTGGTCGTCGCGCCGCCCAGCCGCGGCCCGCGCCAGGGCCAGGTGGTGGTCGCGGTCCACCCGCAGCGGTCGGAGCTCGAGCTCATCAAGCGCGTGGTCGCCCGGACCGCGGACGGGAGCTGGCTCTGGCTCGCCGGCGACGATCCCGCCCGCAGCACCGACAGCGACGACTTCGGGCCGGTGAGCCGGTCCGCGATCCGGGCGGTGGCGGTCGCCCGGGTCCGCCCCTGGCCCCCGCGGTGGCTGACCGCATCGGGCCCTGCCCTCCTCGCGTCCCGGGCCGGCGGCGCCCCGAACCTCGCCGCGGGTGCCGGCGATCTGCGAGGATGACCCGGTGAGCCAGGATCCCCAGTCGCCGGCCCCCTCGCCGCCGCCGAAGCCGGCCCCGCCGATCCCGCCGGCCGCCCCCAGCCCGCTGCCCCCGCTTGGCCAGGCCCCCACAGCGCCGCGCGACAAGAAGCGGAAGAAGAAGGTGTCGCGCGAGCCGCC
>DAHUZI010000016.1 GCA_027306595.1 Candidatus Dormiibacterota bacterium
GGCGGCGGCGGGCGCCGGGTCGGGCCGCGGCGGCGTGCCGCCGCGGCCCCCTGGCTCAGTAGTCGGGCATCGACGGCGCGGCGGCCGCCGACTTCTTCTCCGGGAGATCGGTCACGAGCGACTCCGTCGTGAGCAGGAGCCCCGCGATCGAGGCCGCGTTCTGGACCGCCGAGCGGGTCACCTTCGTGGGGTCGATGATCCCTGCCTTGACCATGTCGCCGTACTCGCCGGTGGCGGCGTTGTAGCCGTGGCCCTTGGGCAGGGTGCGGACCTTCTCCACCACCACCGACCCCTCGACCCCGGCGTTGTTGGCGATCTGGCGGCCCGGCTCCTCGAGGGCGCGCCGGACGATCTGAAGGCCGGCCTGCTCGTCGCCCTCGTACTGGACGCCGTCGAGCGCCTTCTGGGCCAGCAGGAGCACGGTCCCGCCGCCGGGGACGATCCCCTCCTCGACCGCCGCCCGGGTGGCCGACACGGCGTCCTCCATCCGGTGCTTGCGCTCCTTGAGCTCGGTCTCGGTGGCGGCCCCGACCTTGATCACGGCCACCCCGCCGGCCAGCTTGGCGAGACGCTCCTGGAGCTTCTCCTTGTCCCAGTCGCTGGTGGACTTGTCGATCTCAGCCTTGATCTGCTCGATCCGGCCCTTGATCGCCTCGCTCTTGCCCGCGCCCTCGACGATGGTGGTGTCGTCCTTGGTGACCTTCACCCGCCGGGCCCGGCCCAGCTGATCGAGCTGCACGGCGTCGAGCTTCAGCCCCAGCTCCTCGCTGATCACCGTGCCGCCGGTGAGGATCGCGATGTCCTGGAGCATGGCCTTGCGACGGTCGCCGAACCCGGGCGCCTTGACGGCCACCGCCGTGAAGATCCCGCGGATCTTGTTGACGATGAGGGTGGCCAGCGCCTCCCCGTCGACGTCCTCGGCCACGACCAGGAGCGGCTTGCCGCTCTGGTGGATCTTCTCGACCACCGGCAGCAGGTCGGCGATCGCCGAAACCTTCCGGTCGGTGATGAGGATGTAGGGCTCCTCGAGGACCGCCTCCATCGCCTGGGCGTTAGTAACCATGTAGGCGCTGACATAGCCCTTGTCGAACTGCATGCCCTCGACCAGCTCGAGCTCGGTCGCGATCCCCTTCGACTCCTCGACGGTGATCACGCCATCCTTGCCCACCTTCTCCATGGCGTCGGCGACCGTCTCGCCGATGGAGGGGTCGGCTGCGGAGATCGAGGCGACCTGGGCGATCTTCTCCCGCTCGCTGATCGGGACCGAGTGCTTCTTGATCTCCTCGACCACCAGCTCGACAGCCCGGTTGATGCCCGACTTGATCTGGACCGGGTTGGCGCCGCTGGCGACCTGCCGGAGCCCCTCGGTGATCATCGCGGAGGCCAGCACGGTCGCGGTGGTCGTCCCATCCCCGGCGATGTCGTTGGTCTTGCTGGCGACCTCCTTGACCAGCTGGGCCCCCATGTTCTCGAAGGGGTCCTCCAGCTCGATCTCCTTGGCGATCGTCACGCCGTCGTTGGTGATGACCGGGCTCCCGAACTTCTTGTCCAGGACCACGTTCCGGCCCTTGGGGCCGATGGTGATACGGACCGCGTCCGCCACCCGGTCAGCGCCCCGCTTGAGCGCGGCCCGCGCCTCGCTGTCGAACAACAGTTGCTTCGCCATTCAGTCCTCCTGGCCGAATTCGATTCGTGGCCGTCCACCCGGAAGCCTGGGCGCCAGTTTAGCACTCGGGGCGACCGAGTGCTAGCACTCGGGGGGCGCAACTGCCAGCGGGAAGGCCCGGCAGACGGGCCGTCCCGTCCCTGCCGATGATGGGGAAATGGCGACGCCCGGCGACGGCCCTGCCCCCGGCGGCTCCCGGGTCCGAGAGCGATCCGGACCTGGGGCGATCGCGGCGGCGCGCGCCTTCCTCCGAGCCCAGGGGCCGGCCGGGTTCATCGCCGGGTCCTTGCTCGACTGGGCGGCCGCCGCCGATCGCGCCCCGGATCGCGACGCGACCGTCATCGCCGTGGCGCCGGACGCCGGGGGGGCGCTCGAGGCCGTGGTGGTCACCGCGGACCGGCGCTCGGCGGTGGTGGCCCCGCTTCCCGAAGCCTTTGGGACCGTGCTCGACGTCCTGGGGCGGCGCCGAACGGCGTTCGACCGGATCACGCTGCCCCTGGCGCTCCACGACCGCTGGCTTGCCCAGGCGCCGGAGCTTCTGGCCGGCGCCCGGGGCCACACCGTCTGGCTGACCCGGCTGGGCCGCCTTCGAGTCCCCCGGCGGCCGCTCCCCAAGGCCCGCCCCGCCCGCGAGGCCGACGCCGAGGCGCTGCAGGCGATCTACCACCACGTGTTCTGGATGCGGGACGACCGTCTCGAGCGCTGGCGGGAGCGCCTCCGCCGGGGCCACGTCTGGGTCGTCGAGCTCGACGGCGTGCCGGTGGCCGCCGCCCGCTGGACCCGCGCCTTCGCCGGGCAGGTGGAGGTGGGCAGCCTCGCCTGCCTCCCTGAGGCGCGGCGGCGAGGAGCCGCAACCGCCGCCCTCCTCGCCGCGATCACCGCCGCCCAGCGGGCCGGCCGCACCGTCTATCTCCGCTACGGGGATCCGGCGCTCGCTCCCCTCTACCACGGGCTCGGGTTCGAGCACGTCGGACGGCACCGCTTCCTCACCTGGGACGAGGCCGGCTGAGCGGTCCCCGAAGGCTGGGGGCGGTCTGGCGCTGGTCCGACCGTATGATCGGGCCATGGCCGATCCGCGTCGCCTCGCGGCGATCTCGGCGCTCGGGGTGCTGGGGGTGGTCGCCGCCCGCCGGGGCCTGAGGCGCTCGGGGGTGACGCGCTCGGGTCCGCTCCTGGACTGGGACCTGGTCCGGCGCACCGCCCAGGCCCGGTGCGGCGAGCCGGAGCCCGACGCGGCGGAGGTCCGGCGGCTCGCGGCGCTCACCCCGGTGTACGACGGGCTCGTCGCCGACCTCACCCCGCCGCTGACCCTGCTGGTGGGGGGGACGCTGGTTCCGACCAACTTCGGCGCGGTCACGGTGGTCGACCGGCGCGGCTTCATCGATCGGAACATCCAGATCATGCGGCGGATCACCGACGCGGTCGAGGCCCTGCGCGCAGACCAGCCCGCCCCCTGGGCCCAGGGCCTGGCTCGGATCCCGCTGAGCCTCTACATGGGCGGCCTGCTCGCGATCATGTCCCGGCGGGTGCTGGGGCAGTACGACCCCGTTCTGTCACTGCAGGCCGTCGCCACCCCCGACCGGCCCGCGCTCCTCATCGTCGAGCCCAACGTCGCGAGCTTCGCCCAGGGCGCGGAGCTTGACCCCGACCAGGCCCGGCGCTGGCTGGTCCTCCACGAGCTCACCCATGCGTGGCAGTTCGACGGCCATCCCTGGCTGGTGGAGCACCTCACCGGGCTGATGCGGGGGCTGGTCATCGAGCCGCTGCGGGCCGCCGGGCTGGTCACCGACCGGCGTCGCGAGTCGGCCGACGCCCTCCAGCTCCTCCGCAACGCTGGTCGCGGACTCTTCGGGCAGTGGCGTGCCGTCGCCGGCCTCCAGACCGTGATGTCGATCCTGGAGGGCCACGGCAACTACGTGATGCGCGAGGTGGGGCGCGACGAGCTCCGCGACTTCGCGCAGCTGGACGCGGCCTTCCACCGGCGCCAGCGGGACCGCTCGCCGCTCGAGCAGCTGGTCTTCTGGCTCACCGGCATCCGTGCCAAGCTCCAGCAGTACGAGCGGGGGGAGCGCTTCCTGCGAGCCGCCGAAGCGGCGGGCGGCCGCGCGCTTCTGGCCCGGCTGTGGACCGGTCCGGAGGCCCTGCCCACCGCCGCCGAGCTGCGTGCACCCGCGCGGTGGGTCGCACGGATGGGGGGCGCAGGCGCCCCGGCCGTCGCGGCGCCCGCGGTGCCGTCCGCGCAGCCTGCCTGATCCCCCCAGGCCGGTTCGAACCGGACGCTCCAACTCGCCGGGCCGCGGGTACACTGCGCGCCATGCGGTGGACCCGTGGCCCGCGCCCCGGCCCAGGTGGGGCTGCGCCGTCCCGCGCCTCGCTCGGTCGGGGGCGCGGCGGCGATCCGGGTAGGAAGGAGCACCGACCATGATCCGCAGACTGCTGCGCGCGCTCGGATCCGATCCAGCTCCCCGGTGGGTGCGGCGGCTCGGACCGAGTGGGCTGGCGCCGGCCTGGGTGCCCGCGCTGGTCCTCGCCCCGGCCGGCGCGGGGGTGGGCACGCCCCCGCTCCTGACGCATCGCATCTTCGGACGGCACAAGGAGGCCGGTCCCGCCGGCGCGGGCGAGCCGGAGGGCTCGGAAGGGCCCGAGACCGGAGCCCTGGATGGCGGCCTTCCCCCGCTGGCGGGGGCGCCACCCGAGCCGGTGGCGGAGGCAGCCGGTGCCGCGGAGGCGGCGGAGCCGCCCGCCCCCGAGCCGCCCGGCGCCGCCGACGTGGCCCTGCCGGAGTGGGCGACCCGTTCCCTCGACGGCGTCGAGGCTGGCGCAGAGTCGGCCCAGCCCGAGCCGGCCGGGGCCGGCGACCGGTCGGTCCAGGCTGGCGACCCCGGCGAGCCTCGACGAGGGTGGCGGGAGCGGGTCCGCGGGTCGCGGCCCGAGCCCGAGCCCGAGCCGGTGGACGCTGTGGGCGAGTCCGAGTCTGCGGAGGCGCCGGAGCCGATCGCTGGCTTCGAGGAGGCGCGCCTCGACTGGTCGTCCGCCCCCGCCGCCCCCGAGGAACCCTTGGGCGGCTCCGAGCCCAGCCCGCCGGACGTCACCCGGCCGTTCGAGCCGTCAGTCGTCCCCGAGCCCCCGCTGCCCGCGGTCGCCCCCTTCGGCATCCCAGAGGACCCGACCCTGCTGCTCCGTCCCCAGCCCATCGTCCCGGAGGCGCCGTCGGAGCCGGCGGTGTCGGCCCTCCCCGAACCGTCGTCCGCCGCCTCGGAGGTGCCTTCGGTGACCGACCTCACCCCGACCGCTCCCCACCAGGAGCCGCGCGCGTTCCCGCTCCCGGATGGTGAGGTGGTGTTCCGCAACCTGCGCACCGCGTTCACCGATCCGGCCCGGCTCCTTCGCCACCTGGCGTCGGACGGCCACACCGGGGTGCTCGAGATCGTGAGCGGGGAGAGCCGCAGCAGCTATGTCGTCCTCCTCGAGGGTGGGGTGGTGGCGGTCGCGCTCGAGGACGGGGGGGCGGTCCGGACCACGAGCCGCGTGGCCTTCCCGGCGTTCCCGGACGGCCAGGACACCCTCAACGTGTTCCGCTACCCGCCCGAGGTGGCCCGCGGCCTCGGCCTCCTCCTCCACGCGCCCGTTCTCTGGGCCGGGCTCGGCGCCGTGTTCGTCGACCTCGATGGGCTCAACACGTACCTCCAGGGGCGGCAGGCCGGCGGCGGGCTGGACGTCGCCGACGGGGAGCGGATCGGGGTCGCCCTCTATTCGGGCGGTGAGCTGGTGGGGGCGTACACCTCCGAGGACCGCAGCCTGGGCGACCTCGAGCGGATCCGGGCGCTGGTCGCGGGGAGCCAGGCCGAGATCGACGTGCGCGTGGGCGGGCCGACCGAGCCGCCGGCGATCCCGCTCGACGACCTCCTGCGGGGCCTCGGCGGGTGAGCCCAGGCGATCCTCCCCGCGAGGTCGCCAGCAGTCGGGAGCGGTTCGCGGCGGTCGCCGCGGCCTACCGGACGAGCCCCTTCCACCGCGACCCGGTCGCCCTCGAGGCGTTCCTCGCTGTGGCCGATCTGGGGCCGGCCCAGCGCGTCCTCGACATCGCGACCGGGCCGGGGCACGTCGCCATCGCGGCCGCGCCCCGGGTGGCCGAGGTGGTCGCCCTCGACATCACCGAGGAGATGCTGGTCCAGGCTCGGGATCTGGCCGCCGAGCACGAGGTCCGCAACTGCCAGTTCGTGCTCGGCGACGCCGAGCGGCTGCCCTTTGCCGACCGCAGCTTCGACCGGGTGCTGGTGCGTGCCGCCCCCCACCATTTCCGCAACCTCACCCGCGCCTGCGCCGAGGCGTTCCGCGTGCTGGTGCCGGGGGGCACCTTCAGCGTCTCCGACACCTCGCCGCCGCCGATCGTGCGCGACTGGTTGGAGCATGTCGAGATCCGCCGCGACCCCTCGCACGTCCGCGCCCGGGTCCTCGACGAGTGGCGGGCCATCCTGGCCGCGATCGGGTTCGCCGTCGAGCATGCCGAGCGGATCGAGCAGGAGCTGGACGTCCTCGCCTGGTTCGCCCTCATGCGCGTCCCCGAGACGGTCGTCCGCGAGCTCCTCGACTACTACGACGGAGCGACCGACGCGGTCCGGCGGGCGATCCTGCCCCAGTGGAACGACGGTCGCTTCTACCACCGCTACTGGCAGGTGATGGTGCGGGCGCGCCGCCCCCTGGCGGGCGGTCGCTGATCGACGGCGCCGATCCCCATCGCGGGCCCCTCTACCATGAGCGTGGGATGCGCGAACCCGTCGACCTGAGCGGTCTCCACCGCGAGCTGGACCGGCTCAAGGCGCAGCTGTGCCATTGCGAGTCGCGCGGCGACTGCCTCGGCTGCAAGGGCCTGGAGATGGTCCGCCAGCAGGCCGAGGCGGTCGTGGCCGCCGCCTCCCAGCCGGTCCTGCTCCAGGTGGCGCAGGAGGCTGCCGCCCGCGACATGGTGGCCCAATTCGGCGCGATGCAGGAGCGGCTGCTGGCGGACCCTGCGGTCCGGGACGCCGCCGAGGCGATGCAGGCCCAGCTCCTGCAGGACCCGCAGGCGCGCCGGATGCTGGAGGCGCTGATGCGCCAATTGGAGGGGGGTGAGCCGGACGCCGGTGGGCCCTCGGGACCGGAGCCCGCGTCGGGCTGAGCTCAAGGGCGGAGCGTCACCACGAGGGTGTGGCGCCGGTCGCGGTCCTGGATCACGATGGCGAGAAGGTGGCGCCGGGGCTCGAGCCGGCTGGTCACGGCGCCGGCGGGATCGGAGGTCGTGAGCCGATAGCGGGTGAAGCGGGCGGGGACCGCCACCAGCGTCGGCCGCCCGCCGGATCGGCCCGTGAAGGCCACGGTGAGGCGCCTGGCGGCCGGGTCGAAGCGCACGGCGGTCAGCGTCCCGGGGACCGCGCGCGGGTAGGGCCGGGCCAGGGCGCGCAGTCGCGCCGGGTGGGTCGCCGCCGACCAGCTGCCCACCTGGCTCCACGCCCAGTAGGCCCACCCCATCTCGAAGCGGTCGAACTCGCCGAGCTCGCGGTCGATCCAGGTCGTCGCCCCCCGGCTCGGCGGTCCCCCGAACTCGCCCACCCAGGGCGCGGCGTGTGCCGTTCGGGCCTGGGCCTCCAGGAGGCGCAGGGGGCTGGCGTACTCGGCCGCGGGGTGCAGGTCCCACGGGGGGTCGAGCAGGGTGGCGAACACATGGCTCGAGAAGACCTGGTTCGGGTAGGGCAGCCGGCCCACGTACGTGGGCAGCCCGAAGTCCAGGGTCTGCTCGGTCATCCACATCTGCCGGGGCGCGACCGTGGCCAGGCTCGTGATGAGCCGGGCCTCGAACGGCAGGAGCAGCTTCTTCGCGAACAGCCCGGGCGGCGCCGGGAAGGGGTGAGGCTCGTTCCAGAGGTCGAAGGCGCAGACGGCGGGGTCGCGGGCGAAGGCCCGGGCCACGTACCGCCAGCTGGCGATCACGTCCCGCTGCCAGCCGCCCCAGTCGGCCCAGAAGATGCCGTAGCTCGCCAGCACGCCCGGCGCCAGGTGGCGATCCCAGGGCGGGGGCGCCGGGAAGGACGTTGGGAGGGGGCCGGCGGTGGCCCAGGCGGGCGCGCCATCGCCGCCGTAGCGGCGGCTCCAATCGAGATCGTGCAGGTCGAGCACCGTGTAGAGCCCGGCGGCGGCGGCCCGATCCACGAGCTCGCGGATGCGCGCGAGGTAGGGGGCGGAGAAGCGGCCGGGGCGGGGCTCGATCCCAGCCCATGTGATCGGCGCCCGGATGACATCGAAGCCGTCCGCTGCCATGGTCGCGAACGCCGCTGGCGCCGGAAGCCGTCCGCCCGCGGTTCCGGCGGGATGGAGGAGGCTCACCACGTCCATCCCGCGGAGCAGGACCTCGCGTCCCTCGGGATCGACGATCATGCGCCCGTCGCTGTGGAGCCACGGCAGGCCGTGGCCACCCGCTGCGGGCACGGACTGGGCGGTCGGCGCGGCGGGCAGGGGCGGATAGCGGTTCGGGACCAACGCGTAGATCAGGAGCCCCAGCGCCAGTGCCAGGAGGGCGAGAAGACAGCCGCCACAGCAGCCGCAGCCGCGGCGGCACCCGGGGCGGCTGCGCCCCCGCTGCTCTCCGCTGGGCCCACCCACCCTGAGTCCTCCCCGTGTCCGGCATCCCGTCACGAGCGGCTGTCTTGCCATCGTGGAGGGGCTCGGGACGGCTGTCAAACCGCAACCCGCCGACCGGCGTGGGGTTGGACGCCGGCGCCGGCCCCGCCCGTATCATCGGTCGGCCGTCACGGATCCGTTCGGCGTGCACCGGAGGGTCGCCATGCGTCTGCGTCGAGCCGTCCTCGCCTGCCCCGGCTCGAGCCCGAGGATGATGGCGCGCGCGGCCGGGAGCGGGGCCGACGAGGTGTTCCTTGACCTCGAGGACGCCGTCGCGCCGTCTGAGAAGGTGGCGGCCCGACAGCTGGTCGTGGACGCGCTGCGGCACCATGACTTCGGCCGCAGCCTGCGCTGCGTGCGGGTCAACCAGATCGGCTCGGCCCTGGTGCTGGGCGACATCGAAGCGGTGGTTCGCGGGGCGGGGGACCGACTGGACACCCTGATGCTCCCCAAGGTCCAGGACCCCGGGGACCTCGCCTTCGCCGACCGGCTGCTGACCGGCCTGGAGGCCGAGCTCGGGCTGGCGCGGCCGATCGGACTCGAGGTCCAGATCGAGGACGCTCGGGGCCTGGTGCACGTCGACGCGATCGCCGCCGCGGCCCGCGTCGAGGCGGTGGTCTTCGGGCCGGGCGACTTTGCCGCCGCCATGGGCATGCCCCAGCTGACCGTCGGGGCGGAGTCGCCCGCCTATTCCGGGGACCTCTGGCACTACCCCCTCTTCCGGATCGCCGTGGCGGCGCGCGCCAGCGGGCGGCAGGCCATCGACGGGCCGTTCGCCGCCATTCGGGACCTCGACGGGCTGGGCCGCTCCGCGGCTCGAGCCGCGGCACTCGGCTACGACGGCAAGTGGGCGCTCCATCCGACCCAGCTCGACGTGGTCACCCAGGCGTTCACCCCGACTCGAGCCGACTTCGAGCGCGCGCAGGCGATTGTCGCTGCCCACCACGCCGCCGCCGATGGCGATCGCCGGGGGGCGGTCATGCTCGGGGACGAGATGATCGACGAGGCCTCGAGGAAGATGGCGGCCCAGCTGGTGACGCGCGGCATCGCCGCCGGCCTCGGGGACTCCACGTCCGCGGCCGCGCCGTGACCGTCGCCGGGGACGGCCCGGCCGATCGTGGCTGGGCCATCGCCACCCGCGCTGTGCGGGCGGGAGGCGAGCCGGACCCCGGCACGGGCGCCATCGCGCCCCCGGTGGTGACCAGCTCGATCTACGACCTCGACCGCCCCGCGGCCCAGGCCTACGGCCGGGACGGCAACCCGACCTGGACCCGGCTCGAGACCGCGCTCTGCGACCTGGAGGGTGGGGCGGAGGCGGTGCTCTTCGGCTCGGGGATCGCCGCCATCAGCGCGGTGCTGGCGTCCGTCCCCCCAGGCGGGGTCGTGGTCGCGCCGATCGATGCGTACCTGGGCACCCGGGAGCGGCTCGCCGAGCTCGAGGCGGCCGGCCGGATCCGGGTGCGCCTGGTCCAATCGGGGGCGACCGAGACGGTCGTTCGCGCCTGCGACGGCGCCGGGCTCGTCCTGCTCGAGACGCTCACGAACCCCCTGGTGCGGGTTCCCGACCTGCCGTCCATCGCCGCCGCCGCCCGGGCCGCGGGGGCCCGCCTCGTCGTCGACAACACGTTCGCCACCCCGATCGGGTGCCAGCCGCTCCGGCTCGGCGCCGACGTGGTCGTCCACTCGGCCTCCAAGTACATCGGGGGCCACAGCGATGCGATCCTGGGGGTGGCGGTGACCGCGTCGGCCGAGGAGGCGGGCGGCCTGCGCCGCCACCGGCATGACCACGGAGCCATCCCCGGCCAGCTCGAGGCCTGGCTCGCCCTCCGGGGCCTGCGCACCCTCGCGGTGCGGGTGCCCCGGCAGATGGCGAGCGCCACCTGGCTCGCGGCCCGGCTCGCCGAGGACCCCCGGGTCACCCGCGTCCACCATCCGTCGCTGGCCACCCACCCCGACCACGAGCGGGCGCGGCGGCTGCTGGCGACGGGGCTGGGCGCGGTCGTGTCGATCGAGCTGACCGGCACCGCCGAGGACGCCGAGGCGGTCTGCGCCGCCACCGACCTCTGGACGCACGCCACCAGCCTGGGCGGGGTGGAGTCGACTCTCGAACGCCGCGCCCGCTGGCCCGGGGACGCCCACCTGCCGCCGACCCTCCTGCGGCTGTCCGTAGGCATCGAGGACAAGGCCGACCTCCTGCGGGATCTCGGACGGGCCATCGCCCGGGGTGGGCCCCGCCGCCCCTGCGCCTGAGCAGACGGGCCAGCCGGGGCCCGCACCAGCGGCCGGTGGTCGGAGCCTCGCCACGCAGGCGTCGCGGTCGCCGCGATGGTGGCCCGCCGCCTGCTTGCGGTTGCCAGGGCCGCGCGGAGGACCGGAACGCTGCAGCGGATCCGCCCACCGACGCGCGCGAGGCGCCCCCACGACTCCGACAATCGAGCCGGTCTCAGGTCCAGCCCAGTGCGCCGCCGATCAGGGCGATCATCGCCTCGGCCACCGCCTCGGCGCGGAAGCGCTCGCCGGCCGCGACCCGTGCCAGGACGGCGCCGTCGAACAGCATCGCGATGCCACGGGCGAGTGCCGCGATTGGGATCGTGGCCGGCGCATCCCCGCGGGCGACGGCGTCCGTGAGGAGGAGCTCGGCGGCGCCCTCAACGCGGTCCGTTCCGGCGCGGAGCAGGTTGCGGACCCGGGGGTTCTGCTCGGCCTCGCCGTATGCGCTGACGTGGACCCCGGCCCGGGTGCCCACCGCCAGCTCGGCGACGAAGCGCTCGATCGCCGCGCGCAGCCGCTTCCTCGGATCCTCGATCGCGGCCAGCTCGGCGGTGCGCGCCGCCACGCCGGCCGCCCCCTCGGCCGCGCAGATGGCGAGGAAGAGCTCGGCCTTGCTGGGGAAGTACCGGTAGATCACCCCGACCGATACGCCGGCGGCGGTCGCGATCGCCGGCACGGTGGTCCCGTGGTAGCCGGCGGCCGCGAACGCGCGCGCCGCTCCCTCGAGGATGCGCGCCTGCGTGGGGCCGGGGACCGCTGGGGCCGGTCGGCGCTTGGTCGCGTCCATCGCCCTCCCATCGTCCTTCGGTCTTGACAGGCGACCCGGGGCTGCCTAGACTGTCGAATGAACGTTCATTCATTATCGCACGTTCGCGCCCGCCTGACAACCGCTCGTGGAGGGCCCGCCCCCCGTCGAGCACGACGAGGAGCCTGCGTGTTCGCCATGCTGGGGCGGTTCGACTACCGCCACCGCCGGCTGATCCCGATCGCGATGCTGGGCCTGATGGCGGCTGTGCTCGTCGCCGCCACCCTCTTCGGCGGGCAGCTCAGCCCCGGCGGGTTCACCATCCCGGGCTCCGACTCCGCTCGCGCGCAGGCCCTCCTCAACCGCGCCTTCGGGAGCGGCCGCACCTCGCTGGTGGTCGTCTACGTCAGCCCCAGACCCGACGCCGCCAGCCCCGCGGTGCAGCGGCGCGTCGCCACCAGCCTCGACGCCCTCCGCGGCTACGGGCCGGTGAGCTCGATCCTCACCTACGCGAGCACCGGCGACTCGACCTTCGTCGGCAATCACGGGCGCGCCACCTTCGCGGTCGTGAACCTGCGCCTCAGCGAGAACGAGGCGATCGCCCGGCTCGGCGCGCTCACCAGCCGGGTCGGCCATCCCGCCGGTCTCCGGACGATCGTGACCGGCGCCCCCCCGGTCGACGCCCTCTACAACGACACCCTCCAGCGCGAGCTCACCCGCACCGAGGCCATCACCCTGCCCATCTCGCTGGTCCTCTTGGTCATCGTCTTCGCCTCGCTCGTCGCCGCGGCCCTGCCCCTGCTCACCGCCGCTCTCGCCCTGCCGACCGCGCTCGGGGTCATCTCGCTTCTGGCCGCGCACCTCCAGATGTCGATCTTCGTCACCAATGTCGCCACGGTGGTGGGCCTCGGCCTGGCGATCGATTACGCGCTGTTCCTGGTGCGCCGCTTTCGGGAGGAGCTGCGCACGAGCGACGTCGAGCTGGCGCTCGAGCGCACCATGGCGACGGCGGGCAAGGCCATCACCATCTCCGGCATCGCGGTGGCCATCGGTCTTAGCTCGTTGACCCTCTTCCCCGCGCCGGGGCTGAGCAGCATGGGGATCGGCGGGGTCGTGGTCGCCCTCTGCACCCTGGTCTTCGGCCTCACCGCCCTCCCGGCGGTGCTGGCCCTCCTCGGCCCCCGGGTCAGCCGCCTGCGGGTCAGCCGCCTGCGGGGCAGCTGGCCGCATCGGCGATCGCGCGGTCGGCCGTGGGCGCTGGCCGCGGGCGCCCCCCCGGCGCTCCCCGCCGGACCGCCGACGGGCGGATTCTGGGCCGGGGTGGCCCGGGTGGTCATGCGGCGCCCGATCGTCATCGGGCTCCCGGTCGCCGCCGTCCTCGTGGCGGTGGGCTCCCCCTTCCTCTCCCTGCGGCTCTCGACCGGCGGGAGCATCGCCGACATACCCCCGGGCAGTGCCCGCGACGGCTATGCGATCCTCACCCGAGACTTCCCCAGCGGCGGCGGCGGAGATGTGATCAACCCCGTCGTCGCCTACCCGACGGCCGGCCTCGCCGCCTCTCGGGTTCGGGAGCTCGGGGCCTACGTGGCCCGCCTGCGCCGGGTGCCCGGGGTCACCGGGGTGCAGAGCGTGCTGGACCCCGCGCCCAAGACCACCGCCGCCGCCTATCGGCGCTGGCTCCTTCTGCCAGCCGCCGACCGGCCCGCCAGCGTCAATCGCTACATCGCCGTCTTCATGAGCGGGCGCGTGGCGCAGCTTCAGGTGGGCACCAACGCCAGCGCCACCGGCGCGGCCGGCAGCCGGCTCGTCCAGCGGCTGCGCCAGGTCCGGCCCCCGGCGGATGCCCTGACCTACATCACCGGGGGGGCGGCGCAGCAGGTCGACTTCCTCGACGCGTTCCGGGCCACCGTGCCGCTGGCCGTGCTGGTGGTGATGGGCGTGACCGCCCTGGTGCTCCTTCTCACCTTCGGCTCACTGGTCCTGCCCCTCCAGGCGGTCGCGATGAGCCTGCTTTCCCTCAGTGCCGCCTTCGGCGCTTTGGTCTGGATCTTCCAGGAGGGCCACCTCTCCGGGCTCTTCGGCTTCACCCCCTCGGGGGCGATCGTCGCCACCGACCCGGTGCTGATGTTCGCGATCGTCTTCGGGCTCTCCATGGACTACGAGGTCTTCCTGCTCTCGCGGATCCGCGAGCGCTACGTCGCCACCGGCGACACCCGGCGGGCGGTGGCCGAGGGGCTGGGGGCAACCGGCGGGATCATCACCAGCGCCGCCGGCATCATGATCACCGTCTTCGGCGCCTTCGCGCTCAGCGACATCCTGGAGCTGAAGGCCCTGGGCCTGGGGATGGCGCTGGCGGTGGCCGTGGATGCGACCCTGGTCCGGGGGATCCTCGTCCCGGCGATCATGCGCTGCCTCGGCCGGGGAAACTGGTGGGCCCCCGGGTGGCTGCAGCGCTTCGTGCTCCGGCTGGGCTTCTACGAGGAGCCGCTGGCCCCCGGGCATCCCCGAGCCCGGCTCGACGCGGCCGGCTGACCCCAGCCGGGGTCGCGGGCGGCGCGCCGTGGCATCCTCTAGCCCACCGGCGGCGGCCGCTGCGGTGAGGAGGATCCCATGCAGTTCGGACGGTATCTGGAGGAGTTCACGGTCGGGGCCACCTACCGGCACTGGCCGGGCAAGACCATCACCGAGGCTGACGACCACCTCTTCTGCGCTCTCACCCTGAACCACCATCCGCTCCACACCGACGCCGCCTACGCGGCCGAGCGGACCCAGTTCGGGCGCAACGTCGTGGTCGGCAACCTCGTGTACAGCCTGGCGGTGGGGATGAGCGTCGCCGACGTGAGCGGGAAGGCGATCGCCAACCTCGAGGTCGACGCGCTCCGCCACCTGGCCCCCACCTTCCACGGGGACACGATCTACGCGGAGTCGACCGTGCTGACGGTCACGCCCTCGAGGAGCCGACCTGACCGCGGCGTGGTGACGGTCGAGACCCGCGTCCGCAACCAGCGGGACGAGCTGGTCTGCTCGTTCCGCCGCGCGGTGCTGGTGCCGACCCGTGCGGCCCACCCCGACCTCCAGCCGCCGGACGGCGCGCCGCCGTCGCGATGAGCCGGCCCCCGGCAGCGATCGCTCCCTCGGGGCTGCAGATCCCGCTCCGCCACGGCGACCAGCTGGCGATCGTCACCTCGGTCGGAGCCACCCTGCGCCAGTACCAGGACGGGGGCGGCGCCTGCATCGACGGATTCGCCGCCGACCGGTCCTCCGACAGCCGCGGCCAGCTCCTCATCCCCTGGCCCAACCGCATCGGGGAGGGTCGCTACCGCTTCGGGGGCGAGGAGCACACCCTGCCGATCACGGACCGGGCCCACGGCGCCGCCATCCACGGGCTCGTCCGCTGGGTGGAGTGGCGGGTGGACCGAGCCGAGGTGGCGCTCGCTGCCCTGTCGACGACGCTCTACCCCCAGCCCGGCTACGAGTTCTGCCTCCACTGCGAGGTCACCTATCGCCTGGACGCTGACGGCCTGAGCGTCCGCTCGGCGGCGACCAATGTCGGTCGGGGGCCGCTGCCGGTGGGGATCGGGGCGCACCCCTACCTCGCCGTCGGGACGGCGTCGATCGACACCGCCGTCCTGACCGTGCCCGCCGGGCGCTACCTGCCCGTCGGCGCCGACCTCCTGCCGGCCGGCCCCGCCCGTCCGGTCGCCGGAACCCCGTACGACTTCCGCACCGGGCGTCGCATCGGGCCGGCGGCGCTGGACGTGGCCCTCACCGACCTGATCCCCGATGGCTCGGGTCGCACCACGGTCGAGCTCGCCGCGCCGGGCGCGACCCGGCGGGTCGCGCTGTGGGCCGATTCCGCCTGCCGCTACATCCAGCTGTACACGGGCGACACCCTGCCCGACCCCGCGGTCCGGCGCCGGGGCCTGGCGGTCGAGCCCATGACCTGTGCCCCGGACGCCTTTCGCAGCGGAGCCGGCCTGCGGGTGCTGGTCCCAGGCGAGCGCCTGACCGCCGCCTTTGGCATTCGGGCCCGCTGATCCGGCCCCGACCCGAGGGCCGGTCGGTCGCGGGGCCGCCGGGGCCGGGCGCGGCCCCCGAGCGCTCGGCCCGCGCCACGGCGAAAGCGGGCCGGGGCGGCCGGGGCGCGAGGCGGGAGCTGGAGCCCTCGCCGGCCGGCCTGTCCTATTCGGCTCCGCGCGCCTCGCCGAGGTGGCGATCGAACCACTCGAGCACCCGGGTCATGCGGTCGATGCGCCGATCTGGGCGCCCGATCGCCATGTAGACGTGCGACTCCTCGGGGTAGAGGACGTACTCGACGGTGCGACCGAGCAGGCGCAGGGCGATGAAGAGCTGCTCGTTGTCCTGGGGAGGACAGCGCAGATCGGCCTCCGCCTGGAGCATGAGCAGGGGGGTGGTGAGGGTGCGGACGTGCGCCAGTGGCGACTGCCTCCAGAGGGTGGCGACCCCCTCGGCGCTGAGGGAATCGCCGAGGCGGGCGCTGCGGTTGTAGAGGGGACCACAGTCGGAGTTGGCGAAGGCGCTGACCTGGTTGGCGACGCCGTTCTCGGCCACCGCCGCCCGGAAGCGCCCGCTGGTCGCGACCAACCATTGGGTCAGGAATCCACCGTACGAGAGCCCCATGACTCCCAGCCGGTCGGCGACGCCGAGCCCGAGGGCGAGGCAGTGGTCGACCACGGCGTGGACGTCGGCCGCGTCCACGTCGCCCCAGCGCCCCCCCAGGAGCGCTGCAGTCCACTCCCGCCCGTACGAGGCAGAGCCGCGGATGTTGGGGAGCACGACCCGGTATCCGCGGCCGCAGAGGAGGAACGCCTCGAGCGGGGGTGTGGGTCCCCAGGCTCCGACCGGGCCGCCATGGACGTCGACGACCAGGGGGAGCGGTCCGCCGCCGGACTGTCTGGGTGAGACCACGAACGCCGGGACCGGCCCGCCCGGACCCGGGGCCGCCAGCTCCGTCACCGTGACCGCGGGGAGGTGGCGCTGCCATGCGGAGCCGATCCGGGTGCGCGGAGCCGGTCGTGGCTGGGGCGCGCCAGCCGGGGGGACGACGAAGAGCTCAGGCGCCCGGTCGCCGGTCGCGCTGATCACCCCGACCGCCTCGTCGCGGACGCTCAGGCTCCAGACCAGGTGGTCACCCGCGAGCAGCGGACGGGGCGCGCCCGCTGGCCGGCCGCTGGCGGGGTCGACCGGAAACCCCCAGGGGACGGTGCGTCCGCGGTCCGTCACCAGCGTGACCACCGTGTCGGGGCCGCACCAGAAGGGGCCGGGCCGGGCATCGCCGGTCCAGCCGGCGAGATCGGTGTCGGCAAAGACGCCGACGGGCCGGTCGAGCGCGGGGGCGAGCGGCTCAGGGGGACGGCCCCCGCCAGCCGGCCCGACGAACAGGCCCGGCAGCGCGTCGTCGAGCGGGTCGACCTCGTCGATCCCCACCGCCACGATCCACCGGCCGTCCGGCGAGCAGGCGGGGCGGCCGGCCGGCCCCGCGAGGGCGAGGAGCTCGGCCGGCTCGCCGCCGGTCACCGGCACCCGCCAGATCGTCGGTCGGGGGTGCTGCGCGCTGTCCCGGCCGCGGTCAGCGCTGATGAGGACCGAGGACCCGTCGGCTGAGAAGCTGGGCTCCCGCACGTCGAAGTCGCCCCGTGTCAGCTGCCGGGGGCGGGCCCCCGGGCGGGCCACGACCACGAAGAGGTGGTCGCGGCGATCGAGGTGACCGACCCCGTCCAGGCGCCAGTCGATCCGGGTGATGCGCCGGGCCGTCGGGGTCCGACGGCCATCCGTCCCGGTTCCGGCGCCCACGAGGAAGCGTGGCGGATCGACGGGAGCCGCGTACGCGATCCGGCTCCCGTCCGGCGCCCAGCAGGGGGCGCCGGCGCCGTGGGGGGGGCGGGCGACCGGCCACGGCTCCCCACCGGTGAGCTCCATCACCATGACCGCGGCGGTCGGCTGCCTGGCGTCTGGCCGGGCGCGCAGGAAGAGGACTCGCCGGCCGTCGGGGCTGATCCTGGGCCAGCTGTCGCGGACGGGTCCGGTGGTCAGCGGCCGCGGGCGCCCCGCGGGGAGCGGGATCCACCAGAGGTGGGAGCGGTAGCGCTCGCCGTCGGTGACCCGCCGGACGGCGATGGCGAAGGCAGCGGTGGCGCTGAGGTCGTGGTCCTCAAGCACGACCTGATGGCGGATGGCGGCGGTCGCGATCGCGCCTGGGGTCGGGCGTCGGCCGGCGGGGGGGATGGCCATGTGCGTCTCCTGGGTGGTCGGCACGGTCCCGCATCGGACCGCTGCAGTATCGCGCCCGGCGGTCCCCGCCCCGCCGCCGGCCGTGCCCTCCCGCGCCCGTCGGCAGCGCGTGCTACGATCCCCACCCAGATCCGGGGCACCCAGTTCTCCATATGACAGGGGGGCACCGATGAGACGCGTGCATATGGCGGCCGCGGCCCGCCACCGGATAGCGGTGACAGTTGCCGGGATCGCAGTCGCGCTGGCGGCGCTGGCGACGGCGGGCGGTGGAGCCGCGGGGGCGGCCGCCGCGCCCCGGACGGGTCCGTCCGGAACGGTGACCTTCGCCGACGGGGCGGGGCAGAGCCCCAACTACATCTTCCCGATCACCCCCGGGGCCCAGTACGGCATCAACAACCTCACCTACTTCCAGCCCCTGCTGTATCGGAACCTGTACTGGATCGGCAAGGGAACCCAGCTGGTGCCCAACCCGGTCCTGAGCCTCGCCGACCCGCCGGTCTTCCTCAACCACGACCGCGGGGTTCGGATCACCCTCAAGCCGTACCGATGGTCGGACGGCGCCCCGGTGACGACCCGTGACGTCCAGTTCTTCTTCAACCTGCTGCGAGCCAACAAGGAGCAGTGGGGCGGGTACGTGACCGGGGACTTCCCCGACTTCGTCACCAAGTTCACGATCGACAGCCCGAGGACCTTCACCCTCAGCTTCGACCGGGCCTACGCCCCGGCCTGGTTGATCAACAACGAGCTGCCGACCTTCGTGCCGCTGCCGCAGCAGTCGTGGGACCGCACGTCGGCCGGCGGGCCGGTGGGCAACTATGACCTCACCACCAAGGGTGCGCAGAAGGTCTATGCCTTCCTCAACAAGCAGTCCGCGACGCTGTCGACCTACGCCACCGATCCCCTGTGGCGGGTGGTCGATGGACCCTATCGGCTCACCGCCTTCAACTCCTCGACCGGCTACGCTGTCTTCCAGCCCAACCCCGGCTACAGCGGGCCGGTGAAGTCGAAGATCGCCAAGCTCATCGAGCTGCCCTTCACCAGCAACGCCGCTGAGTTCGACGCCCTGCGGGCCGGCGAGATCGACTACGGCTACATCCCCTACACCGACCTCTCGCTGAAGCCGACCTTCACCAGCCGGGGCGACCGGATCCAGGCCTGGCCGACGGTCGGGCTCAACTACGTGGTGCTCAACTTCACCAACAAGAAGTACGCGCCCTACTTCCGCCAGCTCTACATCCGCCAGGCCCTCCAGCTGACCATCAACCAACCCCTTTGGATTCGGACCATCCTGAAGGGGTACGGCTACCCGGACTACGGCCCGGTGCCGGTCCAGCCGAAGAGCCCCTACGTCAGCCGCTACGAGGCGGACAATCCCTACCCGTACAGCCCCGGCCGGGCCGCCCGGCTGCTCACCGCTCACGGCTGGAAGGTGGTCAAGAACGGCACCACCACCTGCGTGCGCCCCGGGCGCGGGGCCAACGCCTGCGGCGCCGGAATCCCCAAGGGCGCGCCCCTCACCTTCAACGTCATCTACTCCTCCGGGTCGGTCACGACCGACCAGGAGTTCCAGGACTGGAAGTCGGCGTCGACCGCGATCGGGCTCACCCTCAACCTCTCGTCGGTCCCCTTCAACACCGTGATCACGATCGCCAACCCCTGCACCAAGGGCCCCACCTGCACCTGGCAGCTGGCCTCCTGGGGGGGCTGGAGCTTCGGCACCCCGTACCCGACCGGGGGCCAGCTGCTCTCCCCGGCCAACGCGGGCGGGTACGCGGACCCGGTCAATGACGCCAACGTGCGCGCCACCCATGTGAGCGGGAATCCCAACGCCATGGTCGTCTACGAGAACTACGTGGCGAAGACCCTGCCCCTGGTCTGGCTGGCGAACCAGCCCCTGCAGATCTCAGTGATCGCCAAGCGGCTGCACGGGGTCGTGCAGAACGCGGTGTCGGCGCTGAGCCCGGAGTACTGGACGGTGACGGGCTGACCGTTCGCCGGCCACCGGCGGCTGCCCTCCGCGGCGTAGACTGCGCCGAGGGGGGCGGCCGTCGGGGTTCAGGGGACCATGCGCGAGCTCCTCGATGACATCGATCGCTGGCGGACCGCTGGCCGGAAGGTCGCGATCTGCCGGGTGGTGGACCTTGAGGGCTCCGGGCCCCGGCTGCCTGGGGCGGCGATGGCGGTGAGCGAGGACGGGGAGGTTGCCGGATCCGTCTCCGGCGGCTGCGTCGAGGGGGCGGTGGTCGACGAGGCCCTCGCCATGCTTCGCGCGGGCGCGCCCGCGCACCTGGTCCGCTACGGGATCAGCGACGATGACGCGTTCGCGGTCGGCCTGACCTGCGGCGGCACCATCCACCTCCTCATCGCCCCTTTGGACTGGTGAGCGGGCGGTACGAGGCGCTCAGCCGCGCCCTGCGCTCCGGGGAGCCGGCGGCGCTGGCGACGGTCCTCGAGGGCGGCCCGGTCGGGGCCACGATCGTGGTGCGGCCCGGCGCCGAGGTGCTCGGCGCGCTCGGCGATCCCGAGCTCACCCGCGTGGTCGCCCGCGACGCCCTCGCCGCGCTGGGGGCGGGGCGGGGCGGGCTGCGCCACTACGGGCTGCGAGGGGAGGCCCGGCAGGGGGCGGTCACCGTCTTCCTCGAGGCCTTCGCCCCACCTCCGAGGATGGTCATCTTCGGGGCCGTCGACTTCACCGGCTCGCTGGCCCGGGTGGCGGCCGGGCTCGGCTATCGGGTGGTCGTGTGCGACGCCCGCGCCGCGTTCGCAACCGCGCGACGCTTCCCGCAGGCAAACGAGGTCGTGGTGGAGTGGCCCGAACGGTACCTGGCGCGCGTGGGCGACGCCCTCGGACCGGGGGACGCGGTCTGCGTCCTCACCCACGATCCCAAGTTCGACCTCCCGGCCATCGTCGCGGCCCTGCGGACCGAGGTGGGGTACCTCGGCGCCATGGGCTCCCGCCGAACCCACGGCCGTCGGCTTGAGGCGCTCCGGGCCATGGGGGTGTCGGAGGCCGACCTGGCGCGCGTCATGGCGCCCATAGGCCTGGACATCGGCGCCCGCACCCCCGAGGAGACCGCGATCGCGATCGCGGCCGAGATCATTGCCTGCGCCAGCGGCCGGCCGGCCCCCCGCCTTCGCGATCGGGAGGGGCCGATCCACTGACCCGCGCGGCCGACGGCTGGCCCCCGGCCGCCGTCGCCGCGGCGGGACTCACCCGGAGCGCGGCCGGCCGGGGATGCGGCGCGCCCCGGGGGCCGCGCCCGGATCGGTTGCGGTGAGCACCGCTGCGAGCTGCTCCAGGCTCCGCAGATTGTGGACGGGGTGGAGGAGGTCGATGTGGGGGAGGGCGGCCGCCATCCCGCGCGCCGTGGGCGCGTACCCCGGATCGCCCATGAGCGGGTTGCCCCAGATCAGCCGCCAGCTCGAGCGTCGCAGCCGCGCGAGCTCCCGCCCCAGCCGCTCCGGCGAGCCCGTCTCCCACCCGTCGCTGACCACGACCGTGAGCGGTCGCCGGCTGAGGGCCCGCGGCCCCCAGCGGGTGCAGAGCTCATGCACCGCGTCCCCGATCCGAGTCCCGCCCGACCAGCCCGCCGACTGGCGCCCCACCGCCGCCAGCGCCTGGGTGGGGTCCCGCAGCCGCAGGGGCCGGCTGACCCGGGTGAGCGTCGTGCTGAACACGAACGCCTCGATCGGCGCCCCACCCCGCGCGGCCGCGTGGCCGAAGCGGAGGAGGACGCGGGCGTAGCGCTCCATCGAGCCGCTCACGTCGCAGAGGAGGAGGACCGGACGCAGACGGCGCCGGGGACGGCGGTGGTAGACGCGCAGCCATTCGCCGCCCGCGCGCAGGGCGGCGCGCCGGGTGCGGGCCCAGTCGATCTGGGGGCCGCGCCGCGCCGGCCGCCTCCGCCGGCTGCGGCGGGTGGGGAGCCCGATCCGCAGCTCCGCGATCGCGGCCGCGAGCTCGGCGAGCTCGGCGGGCGTGCACGCGCCGAAGTCGACGGTCGCCAGGCCCTCGTGCTCGGACGGGACCAGCCGATGACCGGGCCGCCGCCGCCCGCCCGCGCCGGGGGCGGCCGCGTCGGCGGCGCCGAGGTGGAGCGCGCGAGGTCCGGGGGCGATCGGCTTCGGGATGGCGTGCGCCTCGGCACCGCCGGCGGCGATGGCGAGCACGGTCTCGAACCGCAGGAGGTCCTCGCGCGAGCGGCACCAGCTGGCCCGCAGGGCGTGGGCCCAGCTGGTGCCGTCGGTGAGGCCGACCGCGGCCACGGCCTCGATTCCCACAAGCACATCGCCGGTCCCGAGGCGGAGCCCAGCGCCTCTGAGCCGGCGGGCGAGCCGCATCACGAGCAGCGCCAGCCCCTCCCCGGTGGCCGTCGGCTCCTCCTCCGCCCGCTTCACCCCGGGGCCGCCCAGCCGCTCAGGCATGCCCACGGCTCCGCTCGAGGACCGCCGCCACCCCGGTGGCCCGGACGGTGGCGAGGTCCTCTTGGTACTTGAGCAGGCTGCCGAGCGTCAGATCGATCGCGGGGAGGCTGAGGTCGTCCGCACCCAGGGCGGCCAGGGCCCGGGTCCAGTCCAGGGTCTCGGCCACCCCCGGTGGCTTGTACAGGTCGAGCGCCCGCAGCTCGCCAACGAAGGCGGTCACCGCCCGCGCCAGCCGCTCGCCGACCCAGGGCAGTCGGGTCCTCACGATCCGCCGCTCGGTGTCGAGCGTTGGCAGCTCAAGCCAGTGGAACAGGCAGCGGCGCTTGATCGCGTCATGGAGCTCGCGGGTGCGGTTGGAGGTGAGGATCACGGCCGGCGGGTGCTCGGAGCGCACCGGCCCTAGCTCGGGGATCGTGACCTGCCAGTCGGACAGGAGCTCGAGGAGAAAGGCCTCGAACTCGTCGTCGGCCCGGTCGAGCTCGTCGACGAGCAGGACCGGGCGACGCCCATCCTCGGGGTCGAGGGCCTGCAGGAGCGGCCGCCGGGCGAGGAACTCGGCCCCGTACAGGTTGACAGGACCGGACCCGCGCAGCTCCGTCTGGCGGATGGCGAGCAGCTGGCGGGGATGGTTCCACTCGTACAGGGCCTGGCCGATGTCGATCCCCTCGTAGCACTGGAGGCGGATCAGGGGCGCGTGGAGCACCTCGGCGAGCGCCTTGGCTAGCTCGGTCTTGCCACTGCCGGTCTCCCCCTCCAGCAGAAGCGGCCGCTCGAGGGCGATCGCGAGAAAGCAGCTGGTGGCGAGCGCCGGATCGGCGATGTACCCGGTGGCGAGCAGGGCGCGCTCGACCGCGGCGGGGTCTGGGAGCGCAGGCGCGCCCGGCCAGGCGGATGGGGTGGCGATCCCGCCAGCCGCCCTCGGCCTGCCCCCGCCGCCCTCCGGGGGACGGTCCGAGTCCGGGTTCGGCATGGAGCACGATCATAGTCCGGGGGTGGCGGCCGCCCCGCCGGGGCCGCCGACGCGGCGGGGCGGGGGCCGATCGGGCGGCGGGGAGGCCGCCGATCACGCCGAACGGTCGGCTGCCTCCCCACCCGGCCCCGGGCGCGTGGATTGGGGGTGCGCGGCGCCAAGGCGCCCGGCCTCCCCCCCGACCGAGACCCCGGCGTGCTGGGCCAGTGCCACGATGAGGGCCTGGAGGGCGGCCACGTCGGCGGCCGCCCCGGCGGCGTCGGCCGCCGGCGGGGCGCCGCCGCGGACCGCGTCGGCGAAGGCCCCCAGCTGCCGAAGGAACCCGCTCTCGTGCCCGGCCCGCGACACGGTCTCGGTCCGCAGCGCGCCCGCCTGCCGCTCCACGGTCAGTCGGCTGCGTGCCTCGAGGAGGTAGGGGGCGGCAACGTCGAGCTGCACCCGCGCGTCGGTCCCGAGAACGGCGATCGCCTCCAGGTACTCGGGCTGCTCGGGCAGCCAGTTCCACGAGAGGACAAGGCGGCAGTCGGCGCCGAGATCGGCGACCGCCAGGATGCAGGGTGGCGTCGCGGCCGCCGGCGGCCAGGGCCACCATTCGGCGTGCTCGAAGCGATCGGGGAGCCCAAAGCCGAGGGCGCGCAGCAGGGCGAACTCATGCACCACCGAGCCGAGAAGGAGTCCGCGGTAGGCGCGCCCCCACGGCTCCGGCATCGGCCCGATCGCCGCGCTGACCGCTCGCGCCTCGGCGGCCTCCGCCGCGGCCACCAGCGCCGGGTCGGCGTCGGTGTCGGGCTCCAGCCGCAGGTGCGCCACCTGGGAGGCGTCGGCCGGATGGCAGACGGTGACCCTGACAAGCCGTCGGGCTCGCACCGACCGGCAGGCCTGGGCCGCGGCCCCGACCAGGGGGTCGTAGGTCTTCATGGTCCCGACCTGGAGGACGAGCCCGGCGGCGGCGGCCTGCCGTCCGAGCGCCCGGGCGGCGGCCACGGTGGCGCTGAGCGGCTTCTCCGCCAGGACGTGTCGACCGGCGGCCAGGCAGGCCCGGGCCAGCTCCGCGTGGCTCCCGGGGGTGGCGAGGAGGACCGCCTCCACGCCCGCGGCTCCGATCGCCGCCGCGGGCGACGTGGTCGCCAGCACCGAGGCGCCGTGCTCCGCGGCCACCCGCCGCGCCCTCGAGGGCGAGGCGTCACAGACGGCTCGGAGCGTGAACCGCCGGCGGAGCCTGCGGACCGCTGGCAGGTGGACGCCCTGGGTGACCGTGCCGGCCCCGATCACCGCCAGCCCCACCGGCTCGGGATCAGAACCCATGTCGCCGCACCACCTCGCGATTGTGCCGCTGCTCGGCGGTGATGGCGGCCACCGTGGTGTGAGGGCCCGGGATCACGTCCTGCTCGACGACCAGCCACCCCGCGTAGTCGGAGCCGCAGACCGCACCAAGGAAGGCCTCGACGTCGAGGTCGCCGGCGCCCAAGGCGCAGAACACGCCCTGGCTCCAGACCGATTCCATCGACGCCCCCTCGGCGACGCACCGCTGGAGCACATCCATCCGGCAGTCCTTGACATGGAGATGGTTGATGCGCGCCCGCCAGCTGTCCCAGGCGCGCATCGGGTCGCCGCCGCCGAGGAGGAGGTGTCCGGTGTCCAGGCAGAGCCCGATGTCGGTGAGCTCGAGCAGCCGCTCGATCTCGACCGGGGCCTCGACGTAGGTGCAGGCATGGTGGTGGAAGGTGGGCTCCAGGCCGCGGCGGCGAACGTGATCCGCGGCGATGCTGACCCGCGCGGCGAACGCCCCCCAGTCCGCATCCGGCAGGCGGATCTCGGGCCGGTCCCACCCCCGGCCGGGGTTGGCTCGTCGAATCGGCGAGCCGGCGTCGGCCAGCGTCGGCTTCGGCGGCGGGGCGCCGGCCGCGGCAGCGGCGACGAAGAGGTCGAGGAGCCGGTCCAGCTCGCCGAGGTCGTCCGCGAAGCCGGCGGCGTCGGGGAACCGAAGCGAGATCCATCCGCCAGCCAGGGCAAGGCGGTGGGCCGTCAGGTTCTCCGCGATCGCGTCCACATCGCCGAGGTATCCGGGGGGACCGAGGTCGACGCCGTCGTAGCCGGCGTCAGCGAGGTCGGTCAGCAGGACGTCGGCGGCGACGAACGGCGGACCGGTCGGGGCCAGCTCGAACACCCCGTAGCTGACCGGTGCATTCGCCACCGCGCGCTCGGTCCCGCCGCGGCGGACCCCAGCCGGCCTGCGCTCCTGGCGACCGCTGCCGGTCCCGCCCGGCTCAGAGCGGTTCATAGCGGCGCCGGCCCCCCGGCCGTGCGAAGCAGGGCCGCCACCCTGGCGATGACCGGCGCCTCCGCCAGCCCGCGCAGCCCCACGGTTGTCCGCCGCCGGAGCACGTCGTCCGGGGTCAGCGCCCACTCCTCGTCGACCGCCCGGTGGACCTGGGCCCAGATGTCGGGTCCCCGGGGGTCGATCCGCTCCAGCCCCCCAGGCTGGGCGGCACCGCGGGCGACCAGGCGGTTCGCGTCGCTCCCGTACAGGTGCACGAGGTGGCGGCAGACGCTCGGATCCAGCGCCGGATACCGGCGCTCGAGGCGGGCGGCGGCGATCCGAAGCGCCTCGGGGGTGGCCAGCGTCCCCCCGGGCAGGGGCGCGTCGCTCAGGGTCAGGTGCCGCACCCCCAAATCTGCCCGCAGCATCGCCAGCGTCTCGTGGGCGATCCGCCGATGGGTGGTGAGCTTGCCACCCGCGACCGACACCATCCCCGTCGGCCCTCGCACCAGGAGGCGCTCGCGTGGCGCTCGGGCTGGACCTCCCGGGAGGCGCGGCAGCACCCGCAGGCCGGCGAAGGTGGCCCGGATCGCCCCGGGGGCGAGCGTCGGCATGGTGAGGGCGGAGCGCGCCTCGTCGAGGACCGCAGCAACGTCGGCGTCGGTCACCGCGACCGCGTCGGGGTCGCCCTCGTAGGCGGTGTCGGTCGTGCCCAGGAGCAGCATGCCCTCCCAGGGGATGGCGAACGTCACCCGGTAGCGGTCGACGGGGGCGACCACCGCGGCCCGCCAGGGCTCGTCGAGCGGGAGCACGACATGGACGCCCTTGCTGAGCTGGGCCAGCGGTGGCGCGGCAGGGTCCTCCAGCCGCCGCACCGCGTCCACCCATGGACCGGCGGCGTTGATGACTGTGCGGGCCGCGACGCGAATCGGGTCGGGGGAGCCGGCGGCAACCACGGTGGCCGCGTGCCGATCGCCGGGGACCCGATCCAGCTCGACGACCCGCGCGTAGTTCAGGACCACCGCACCGGCCAGGGCCGCACCGCGGGCGGTGGCGAGGCAGAGACGGTGGTCGTGGGTGGTGGCATCCATGAACAGCCCGGCGCCGATGCAGTCATCGGTCCGCAGGGCTGGGACCAACCGGCAGGCGCGGGCGGGGGTGAGCAACCGGGCGTGCGCGTCGCGGAATGCGGAGAGGCTGGCGTAGAGCAGGAGGCCGGCCGCCAGGGTGGGGGCGCGATGGGGGCCGCCACGATAGGCGGGGAGGAGGAAGGGCAGCGGCCGCACCAGGTGCGGCGCGACCCGGTGCACCAGGACCCGGCGCTCGTGATGCGCCTCGCGCACACGACGGATGTCACCGGTGGCGAGGTAGCGGAGTCCCCCATGCACGAGCTTGGATGACGCCGCCGACGTCGCGCCGCCGAGGTCACGCGCATCCAGGAGGGCCACACGAAGGCCTGCGGCGCTCGCCTCCAGCGCGATGCGGCTGCCGATGATGCCGGCACCGATGATGAGCAGGTCGAAGCATCCGCGAGTCAGCTCGGTGAGCGCATCGGCACGGCGCCATGGTGTGGGCGGGGGAATGATCACCGCATCACCGGACCCGGTCTTCACCACGCGGGGGAATGTGCGCGATGCCAAGGGCGATCCCCTGCGAGGGACTGGTACCATGCGCCCGTGGCCATGCGCGCGGCGCCATTCGCCAAGCCCACGCCGTCATCGACGGCCGCCGCAGTCGACGCGCCGACGCGGATGTTCGTGGTGCCCCACAGCCATTGGGATCGCGAGTGGTACCAGCCATTTCAGCGCTTCCGCATGCGACTTGTCGACCTCGTCGACCGCGTGCTGGATCTGGCCGAGCGCGACCCCGGGTTCTGCTTCACCTTCGACGGGCAGCTGGCCGCGGTCGACGACTACCTCGCCATCCGGCCCCAATCCGAGGAGCGCGTGCGGGAGCTGGTGGAGCGGGGCCAGCTCGCCATCGGACCCTGGCGGGTGCTCGCCGACGAGTTTCTCTGCTCCGGCGAGTCGCTGGTACGCAACCTCGAGCGCGGCATGCGGCGAGCCGAGCAGCTGGGGGGATGCCTGGCCGCCGGCTACCTCCCCGACGAGTTCGGCCATGCCGCGCAGATGCCTCAGATCCTCAGGCGTGCGGGCCTCGCCCGGGCGGTGGTCTGGCGCGGGGTGCCCGCCGCCATCCGCCGCCATGCCTTCGTCTGGAGGGCTCCCGATGGGTCGGAGGTGCTGGCGGAGTACCTGCCTGACGGCTACGGGCACGCGGCCTTCCTGCTGGCACCGGGCGGCAACCCGGTGGAGCGGCTGCGGCGGGTGGCAGCCGATGTCGCGCCCTACTTCGGCTCGGGGCCGATCCTCGCCATGTGCGGCGGGGACCACACGAGCCCGATGCCGGACCTGGTGGCCGCGGTCGCGGCCCTGCAGCGCTCCGCCCCCGAGTTCCGCCTCGAGCTCGCCACCCTGGCCGGATACCTGGAGGCGACCGGGGCGGCGACGCGCCACGAGGCCGAGCGCGGCCGGTTGCCGCGCTGGTCCGGTGAGCTGCGTTCCGCCGCTCGGGCGAACCTGCTGGTCGGGGTGACGTCGACCCGGGTTGCGGTCAAGGCGGCCTGCACGCGCGCGGAGCGGCTCCTGGAGCGGTTCGCCGAGCCTCTCGACGCCCTCTGGGGAACGGCGGAAGCCGCGCCCTATCTCGAGCTCGCCTGGGACCGGGTGGTCGACTCCGCCGGGCACGACTCCGTCACCGGCTGCGGGATCGACGCGGTGGCGGAGGAGGTGGCCGGCCGACTCCATCAGGCGGCCCAGCTGGCCGAGGGCGTCACCGACCGGGTCTGCGCGACCCTCGCGGCTGGCGTGCCCGCCGGTGCGCTGTGCGTCGTCAACCCCTCGCCGATCCCTCGCGAGGGGCTGGTTGAGCTCGACATCCCCCTCGGCGACGCCCCTGGCGTGGTCGTCCTCACCGACGCGGGGGGACGAGCGCTGGCCACCCAGGAGCTGGCCCGGACCGGTGGGGTGCTCCACACCGAGCGGCTGGACGCCAGGCGCCTGGTCCGCTTCGCCCGCCGCATCCATGGGGGCGAGCTCTTCGGCCTGCAGGTGCTGGGGTGGCGCATCGACCGGGGACGGCGGAGGCTCGTGATCGACCTCGGGCAGGGCGACGAGCTCGCGGCCGACGAGCCCTGGCGCCTGGCCAGCGAGCTCGAGGCCGAGGCCGAGGCGGTCCCGGGGGCCTGGCAGGTCACGCTGACGGCCCGGCCGCGGCAACGGCTCGCCGCCGTGGTCAGCGCCCCCGCGCTCGGGTGGACCGCCTACCGGCCCGTCGCCGGCTCGGCCGTGCCCGCCCATCCGGTGACCGCGGCGACCGGCCGGCTCGACAACGGTCGGGTCTTGGTCTCGGTCGAGCCCGCGGGCACCCTGCGGATCGTCGGCCAGGGCCAGGAGTGCACCGGGATCGCGGCGCTCGTCGACGGCGGGGACGCCGGCGACGCCTACAACTACGCGCCGCCGGCCCGCGATCGACTGGTCGCCGAGCCGCAGGCGGTGACCGTCGCCGTGCGCCGAGCCGGTCCAGTCGTCGGGGAGCTGGTCATCACCCGCACCTACCGCTGGCCGGCCGGTCTGGCTGCGAAGGGCCGGTCGCGGAGCGCTCGCGGCCGGACCGCGGTCGTCGAGACGGTCTGCAGCCTTCGGGCGGGCGAGCCGTTCGTGCGCATAGCGCTCTCGTTCACGAACCCGTGCACGGACCACCGGCTCCGCCTCCACCTGCCGCTGCCCCGTCCGGCCACCGGCCTGGCCACCGAGGGGCAGTTCGCCGTGGTGGAGCGCGTTGCGGGGCCGATCGAGGGCGGATCCGGCGAGGTCCCCTTGGCCACCCACCCCGCCCGCGGTTTCGTCGACGCCGGTGGACTGGCGGTGCTCCTCGACCAGGTGAGCGAGGTCGAGCTCCTCGACGGGCGGGCGCTCGCGGTCACGGTGGTGCGGGCGATCGGCCAGATCAGCCGGAACGACAACCGCTACCGGGAGGAGCCGGCCGGCCCTGAGGTCGCGACCCCGGGCGCGCAGTGCCTGGGACCGGTCGCGACCACCGTCGCCTGCTACCCCCACCCGGGCGGCTGGGCGGAGGCCGACGTCGTCGGCGTCGCCGAGCGCTATCACCACGGGCTGCGCGCCATGCCGGGGACGGCGGTCGCCGGTTCGATCCCGTCCGGGTCGGCCGGTCTCACCATCGAGGGGGCCGGCGTGGTGCTGAGCGCGCTGCGCCGCCGCGACGGCTGGCTCGAGCTGCGCCTCGTGCTGGAGTCGCCCGAGCCGGGGGTGGCGAGGATCCGCGGCGCCTTCACGCAGGCGCGGCGGGCGGACCTGCTCGGACGCCCGCTGGAGCCGATCGCCGTCCGCGACGGGTCGATCGCGCTCGCGCTCGCCCCCTTCGAGATCGCGACCTGCCACCTGCGCCGCTGAGCGGCGTCCCGAGCCCGGTCCTGCGGAGCCGGGCTCACGGGGTGAACCCAAGGACCAACCCGTCTGGGCCCTCAAGACGGGCGAGTCCGGCGGGCGCCGACATCCGGAAGCGGGCGCCGGTGATGGGGGTGACGGAGCCGTCCGCCGCGACGACGCGCAGGCGGTCTCCGCCCGCGACGCAGAGCTCGCCCTCGCACCGAACCGCAACCGGGCCGCGGGGATCGGCGCTGATCGCGACCCGCCCCCGGCGGAGCCCCTCGAGCACCCGAGCGGGATCGGGGGGGCCGCCGTCGGTGTCCGCTAGCTCCACCCAGGCGGTCGGGGTCCCGGGAGGAGGGTCGCCCGGGCGATGGAAGTCGCTGCCGCCGACCGGAACGCCCGCGCCGCGATCCTGCCACCAGCTGACGGCGGCGGGGTCCCGGCGGTCCCAGCTGGAGCCGTTCCAGATCTCGACCAGATCGGGGGCCGCCCGCATCGGGCGCCGCCACCCGAGCTCGGCGGTGACCGGGTGGTTGAGCGACAGCAGGCCGCCGCGCTCGCGGGCCACCTGGACCCAGTCGTCGGCGGCCTGCCGGAAGTCGACCCAGCCCACGTCGCCCAGGCAGCTGGCGTGGCCCTCGGCGGTTGTCAGCTCCTGCCCGGGGATCAGGGTGAGGCCGTACCGGGCCGCCGCCGCGGCCAGGTGGGGGTGGTGGCTCACCGTGTTGTGGTCGGTCACCGCCAGGAAGTCGAGCCCCCGGGCTCGGGCCTGGGCCGCGAGCTGGTCGATGGTGAGCTGCCCGTCGGAGTGGACGGTGTGGGTGTGCAGGTCGCCGGCGACCCACCGGTGCCCTGGCGCCGCCGGCGGCCGTTCAGTTGGGGCAACGGCCGGGGCGGGGGGCGGGGGGGGCGGCTCCGGCATGGGGTCGAGCTGTCCCCTCGCCTCCACCCGCACGGCCACCCCCGCCGGGCCGACCCGGTAGAGGCCAAGGATCACCCGCCACGGGCCAGAGGTGATGGGCCCCGGCAGGTACCCGGGCGTCGCAGCGGCCGGTCCCACCGTCACCCGCTGGCGCTCACCCCCCGACCAGCCGCGAAAGCCATCGGGCCCGAAGAGGCCGAGGTCGATGACCGCGGCCGTGCGGTCGTACCCAAGCTCGACGGTGAGCCCGGGCATGGGTCCGCCGACGTCGACCGGCAGGTACTGGTAGTAGCTGTGGGCACGGTCGTCTGGGCCGAACCGGCGGTGATGGACGACCTGCTGTCCGGGGCCGATCGTCACCGCCGGGGGACCCGGCGGCGGCCGCGGCGCCTGGTCATGACGCCGCCCCCGGCAGGGTCGCGGTGCTGGCCGCGGTGGTTCGCTGCGTCGGCGGTCCGCCCAGGGCAGCGCCGACCAGCTCGCCGCTCTCCTTCGCGTACAGGAGGGCGCGGGCGAGGGCGACGACCAGCCAGACCTCGGATCCGAGCGGCGGTGCCTCATCCTCGGCGACCACCGCCTGGAGGGGACCAGCGGCGCTCTCTAGGTCCACCAGGATGGAGGTGCCGAGGTGCTCGGTGATGACGACCCGGCTCCGCACCCCGCCGGCCACCGGTCCGGGGCGGAGCGCGACGTATTCGGGGCGAGCGCCGAGGACGACCGGCTCGCCCTCGCGCACCGCATCGGCCGTGTTCGGGGGCAGCGGGACGGTATCGTCCCCGATCCGCAGCAGGCCCCCGACGACATGGGCGTCGATCAGGTTCATCGGGGTGTTGCCGATGAACGAGGCCACGAACAGGTTGGCGGGCCGATGGAAGACCTCGACAGGGCTCCCGATCTGCCGGATCGTGCCGCGATCCATCACCGCCATGCGATCGGCGACGGCCAGGGCCTCGGCTTGGTCGTGGGTGACATACACGGTGGTGGTGGTGAGGTCCGAGTGCAGGCGCTTGAGGAAGGTGCGGGCCTCCATCCGCAGGCGGGCGTCCAGGTTCGACAGCGGCTCGTCGAACAGGAACACGTGGGGGTGGCTTGCGACTGCGCGGGCCAGGGCCACGCGCTGCTGCTGCCCGCCGCTGAGCTGGGCGGGGCGGCGATCCATCATCCCCTCGAGACCGAGGTGGGCCCCGGTCTCGGCCGCCCGCTGACGTCGGGGGCCGCGACCCATCCGCTGGATCTTGAGCGGATAAGCGATGTTGTCGGCCACATCCATGTGCGGGTAGAGGGCGTAGTCCTGGAAGACCATCGCCACCTTGCGGGCGCCCGGGGGCAGGCGCGTGACGTCGCGGTCGCCGATGGAGATGGTGCCATGGGTCGGTGCCTCCAGGCCTGCCAGGGTGCGCAGGAGGGTCGTCTTCCCGCATCCGGACGGACCCAGCAGGGCGAAGAAGGAGCCATCCGCGATCTGGAGGTCGACCTCCTGGAGGGCGCGTACTCCGTTGGGGAACACCTTGGTCAGCTTGGCAACGGTGATGCCCGCCATCAGCGCTTGAGCCCCCCGTAGAAGCGAAAGCCGTATCGGTTCTGAACGACGAGGTACATGATGACGACCGGAATCGTGTAGAGCAGGCCGAAGGTTGAGATCAGGCGCAGGTTTGCCGTGCCCCCCGCCGAGTAGAAGCTGTAGATCTCGACGGCGGCTGGCTGCTGGCTGGGATCCTGCAGGAGGATGAAGGGCGTGAGGAAGCTCCCCCAGACGGTGACGATGGTCCAGACCGCGATCACCGCCAATCCGGGTCGCACCAGGGGCAGAACGATGTGGCGCAGGATCTGGAACGGGCTGGCGCCGAACACCCGGGCGGACTCCTCGTAGCTGGCCGGGGTCGAGTCCATGAAATCCTTGAGGATGAAGATCGCGGCCGGCAGCAGCCCGCCGGCCAGGACCAGGGCCACCCCGGTCAGGGTGTTGATGATGTGGAGGTCATAGGCGAGCAGGAAGATCGGCACCATCGCCGCTGAGCCGGTGACCACCGAGGAGAACAGGAGCAGGATGTACAGGATGACGTCGCGTCCCGGCACCCGGGCGCGGCTGAGAGCGTAGGCGGCCAGCGCGGCCGAGGCGACCACGACGGCCATGGTGCCGAGCGCCAGCAGGATCGAGTTCAGCAGCGACCCCCGAACGGACGGGTTGTCGAACATGGCCTTGAAGTTCTGCAAGGTCGGATCGGTCAGGCCAGCCACCAGGGTCGGATGGGCTTCGAACGGCGCGAGCACCAGCCAGGCCATCGGCAGGGCGAAGAAGGCGGCGGTCAGGGCCAGGAAGCCGTAGAGCACAATCCGGCTCACCAGCGCCCGAACCAGCCAGCGCCGGTCCTCTGCCGCCGTGTCGACTGCCGACGTCGCCCCGGTGGCCGCCATCAGCGTCGCTCCCTGAGGATCCGCATGTAGAAGAGTGCCACCACGAGGTTGATGACGAGCACCAATGTGGAGATCGCGGCGCCGTACCCCAGCGCCCCCTGCTGGAAGGCCTGCTGGTAGATGTACACCGGCAGGAACTGGGTCTGGTTGCCGGGACCGCCGCCGGTCAGGAGAAACGGCGTGAAGTCATTGAAGGTCCAAAGGCTGATCAGCAGCAGATTGGTCAAGATGTGCCCGCGGGAGCGCGGAATCACGATGTCGCGCATCATCTGCCAGGTCGACGCTCCCGCCACCCTGGCGGTCTCCAGGTAGGAGGGCGGAATCGCCTGCAGCCCGGCCCCGAACAGCAGCATCGAGAATGCGGTTCCGCGCCAGATGTTGAAGACCACGATCGACAGCATTGGCAGCTCCAGCCACCAGTTGATCCCGATCCCGCCCAGGATGGTGTTGAGGGTACCGGTCTCGACCAACGGTCCGATGTTGCCCTGGAGAAAGGCCAGCCAGAGGAATGCGACCACGGAGCCCGGAACGATCCAGGCGACGATGATCAAGGACTCCAGCCCCCGCCGGATCGGGCCGCGCCAGTTGCGCAGGACCCAGGCCAACGTGAACCCGAGTACGCACTGGCCGATTACCGCGGAGAACACCACGTAGATGAACGTGATGTAGAGGGAGTGGAGGAAATCGCCCCCGGTCAGCGCGTTGAGGTAGTTCTCGCCGCCGACGAAACGGGAGTGGAGGGCCGCCGTTCCCAGGAGCCGGAAGTTGGTCAGACCGAGGTAGATGGTCCAGACCGCCGGGAAGGCAAGGAAGACGCCGATGAGGAGCATCGACGGGGTGAGAAAGCCGATCGCCCACCTTCGGCTCAGCCCCGCGGCGACGGCTGTGCCCCCCGGCGAACCGGGGGGCACAGCCTGAACGACTTCAGGAGTTGGCGACGTGGGCTGCACCGACGATCTTGTCCAGCTGGCCCACATACGTGGCCAGGGCAGCGTGGACACTCATGCCGGTCGCAAGGTTCTGGGCGAGCTGCTGGATGAGAACCGACACCTGCGGGTACACCGCCAGCGAGGGCCGGTAAGCTGTGATCGGAAGGCACTGCTGGGCGATGAACGTGAGCATCGGGTGGTGCTGGAAGGCCACCTTGTTGACGATCGAGTTCGCCGAGATGAACTGCTTGAGCGGCTCGTACCGCAGCAGCGACGCGGTGGATTGCTCGTAGGTGAGGAAGCGCCACGCCAGCGCCGGGTGCTTGGTGTTGGGATTGAGGGTGGTGCCGCCGCCACCCGATAGGGTGACGAAGTCCTGACCGCGGAATCCCGCTCCCGGCTTCTGCGCCGGGATAAGGGTCCATGCCACGTTCTGGTTGCGGCCCGGCATCGGGTAGATGCCGGTGGAGTTGATCACCGATTCGTAGAGGTACTCGCTCTCAAGGTAGATCCCGACCTTGTTCTGGGAGAAGGCCTGGAATGTCTCGTTGCGCCCGTTGGGGCCAAGCTGGAGCTGCGAGTTGGCCAGACCGGTGGAGTAGATGGTGTGGTAGAACCCGGCCGCCGCCCGCATCGCCGCGGTGTTGCCCTGCCACTTGCCGGTGCTCTCGTTGTAGATGAGCTGCCCGGCTCCGGCGAGGATCGGCAGGTAGCCCTGGAGCGTGGTCGCCTCGCCCATCTGCGCGCCGCCATCGATCTGGAGCGCCTCGATGCCGGGGTCCTTCTGCTGGAGGGTCTTGGCGGCTGCGATCACGTCCGCCCAGCTGGTGGGATGCCAGGGCATCTGGATCCCGGCATTGCGGAAGAGCTGGGTGTTGTAGAAGAGGACCCGGCCGTCGGTGCCGCCCGGGATCCCGTACTGCTGGCCCTGGAACTCGGTGATCGCCTGGACGGTCTGGGGGATGTTCTTCCAACCCGCCCACTTCAGGGCCTGAGGACCGACGAGCTGATCGATCGGCTTGAGGTACCCCGCCTGGGCGAACTCCCCGTAGTAGGGCCCATCCAGGTCGAAGATGTCAGGACCGCCGCCGGCCTTGATGTCGAGGGCCAGGGCGTTGGCGTAGTCCTGGCCACTCACGCCGCTGCCGATCAGCTTGATGGTGACCGGCTGGCCCTTGGCGCGCATGCTCTTCTCGAAGCCGGGGATGACGTCCTTGGTCAGCCAGACGGCCTCGGCCGCGTTCTTGCCGTGGAGGACAGCGTTTATCTCGACCGTGAGCGTGACCGGCGCCGCCTCGGTCTTCCCCATGACCGTTGCGCCTGTACCTACGATCGAAGCCAGGAGCACAGTCGTCCCCAGGGCGGCCAGGCTCCGGCGCCGCGGTCGCAACTTCACCATAGCCCTACTCCTCCTCGCTTCGCGAGCGGCACCCCATCCCTCGCGGGATTCCTCTCGCCCTATTGTCTTGACATCCTATCAGTGAAAGGATGCCGGCGGGCGGTCGGCGCTCGCCCCCGGCCCCGCCGGTGCCGCGTCTCAGCGCACCACAAGCCGCATCTCGAACGTGTACCGGTCGGCGCGGTAGCAGTGCGAGCCATACTCGATTGCGCGCCCAGATGCGTCGAACGCGGTCCGGTCCATCGTGAGCACGGTCAGCCCTCGGGGGCCGTCGAGCAGGCGGGCCTCGGCGGGCGTGGCGGCGCGGGCGCCGAGGGTCTGCTCGGCCACCTGCGGCTGGATCCCCGCGGACCGCAGGACCGCGTACAGGCCCCGGGCCTCGAGCCCGGGGGGCTCGAGCTCGACCAGGCCCGCCGGGAGGTAGTTGCGCATCAGGCTGAGCGGGACCCCGTCGGCGGATCGCAGCCGTTCGAGGAACTGGACGCCTGCGCCCCGGCTGAGCCCGAGGGCGTGGGCGACGACGCTGTCGGCGGGGATGGTGGTCACGGTCATCACCGTGGTGGTGGGCCGCCGACCGGCGGCCAGGAGATCGTCGTAGAGGCTGCTGAGCTGGAGCGGCCGGCGGATCCGCTGGGGGACGACCACGGTGCCGATGCCCCTGCGGCGGACCACGACCCCCTGCTCGATGAGGCGGTCGATCGCCTGACGGATCGTGGGCCGGCTGACGCCGATGCGCTCGGCGAGCTCCACCTCGCTCTCGAGGCGGGACCCGGCCGGCAGCGCGCCCCCATCGATGGCCGAGGTGAGCTGCTGGGCGATTTGGAAGTACAGCGGGACCGGACTGGTCCGGTCGATGCCGCTCCCGGGGGCCGAGGCGGGCACGGCGGTCATCGAGGGCAGCGTAGCAGATCGCGAGCGATCGAGAAGCTGTCATCAGGATGACTTGACATCCTCATCTCGAGCCGCCTATCCTCGGACGGACGGTCAGGCCGAGCTCGACCGGCCGCCCGCGGCGGCAGCTCCGTCAGGTGATCGCGCGAGAGGGGTGGGGCAGGCGGGCAATCGGGGGCCGGGCGGCGTTCCGCCCGTGCGGTGCGCGCCGCCGGGCGGGAGCGCGCCCCGTGAACCTCCAGGTGGATGCGACACGGGTCGGAGGACGCGCTACGGAAACGGACGGCGAGGGTGCGGCTGAGGGCGGCGCGTCGGAGGACGAACCGTTCGACGTCCTGACGACCGGGCGCGTCGGTGTGGACCTCTACCCCCTCCAGAGCGGCGTTGGCCTGGAGGACGTCACCACCTTCGGCAAGTTCCTGGGCGGCACCGCCACCAACGTCGCGGTCGCTGCGGCCCGGTTGGGGCGGCGAGCGGCGGTCATCACCCGCACCGGGGCGGATCCATTTGGTGTCTACGTCCACAAGGCGCTCCGTGCGCTCGGGGTCGACGATCGCTGGGTGAGCGCGGTGGCGGAGCTGCCCACGCCGGTCACCTTCTGCGAGCTCTTCCCCCCCGACCGCTTCCCGCTCTACTTCTATCGCACGCCCACCGCGCCGGATCTCCAGATCCGGCCTGACGACCTGGACCTCGCGGCGATCCGAGCCGCCCGGGTCTTCTGGGTCACGGCGACCGGCCTGTCCCAGGAGCCCAGCCGGTCGGCAGTCATGGCCGCGCTCGCAGCTCGGGGTCGACGCCGGCTCACCGTTCTCGACCTCGATCACCGTCCGCAATTCTGGCCTTCGATGGCGGATGCGCGGCGCGAGGTCACCGTAGCCTTGGAGCAGGTCACCGTGGCGGTCGGGAACGTCGAGGAGTGCGAGGTCGCGACCGGCACCCGCGACGCGCGGGCGGCCGCCGCCGCCCTGCTCGGGCGCGGGCTCGACCTGGCGGTGGTCAAGCGCGGGCCCGATGGGGTCCTCGCGCGGGATCACGGGGCGGAGGTCTCCGTGCCGGCGGCCCCGATTGCGGTGGTGAACGGGCTCGGGGCCGGCGACGCCTTCGGCGGCGCCCTCTGCCACGGTCTCCTGGCGGAATGGCCGCTCGATCGGTGCCTGCGCTTTGCGAACACCGCCGGGGCGATCGTGGCCTCCCGGCTCGCCTGCGCCCAAGCTATGCCCACCGCGGAGGAGATCGACGCCGTGATGGGGGCCGGGCAGCGTGTCTGACGACCGGGCGCGCCGCATCGCCCAGCTGCGGCTGCGCCGGCCGGAGGCGATCCAGGAGGCCGCGCGCCGCCGCCGGCGGCTGGCCCGGCCGGACCGCCCCGATGCGGTGGTGATCGTCGCCGCCGACCACTCGGCCCGGGGGGTGTTCCGGGCCGGGGCCGACCCGCTGGCGATGGCCGACCGGGGCACTCTGCTGGATCGGGTCCTGGTGGCCCTGGAGCGCCCCGGGGTCGACGGCCTGCTGGCGACCGCCGACGTGATCGAGGACGTTCTCGCCGTCGGGATTCTGGAGGGGCGCCCGGTGCTCGACGACCGACTCGTGTTCGGGTCCATGAATCGGGGCGGGCTGACGGGCACGGTCTTCGAGATCGATGATCGCTTCACCGGCTTCTCCGCGGCGGGCGTCGCCGCCCTTGGGCTCGACGGCGGGAAGATGCTCCTCCGCATCGACCCCGACGACGCCGCGGCGGTCCGGACGTTGGAGACGTGCGGCCGGGCGGTGACGGAGCTCGCCGAACGTGAGCTGATCGCCCTTGTGGAGGTCTTTGTCTCCCATCGAACCCGGACCCGGGTGCGCAACGACCTCGCGCCGGAGTCAGTGATGCGCTCGATTGCCATCGCGTCGGGGCTTGGCTCGACCTCCGCCTACACCTGGCTCAAGGTGCCGGTGGTCGACCGCATGGAGGAGGTGATGCGGGCCACCCTGCTCCCGTCCCTGATCCTCGGGGGGGAGGTGAGCGGTGACCCGGGGGAGGCCCTGGCGCGCTGGGGCGGGGCACTCCGCCTTCCCAATGTATGCGGGGTGGTGATGGGGCGCTCGATGCTCTATCCCGCCGATGGGGATGTGGCCGGAGCGGTGGACCGGGTCGTTGAGGAGGTTCGCACCGCCCGGCCGCGGGCAGACGGCCGGGCGGTCATGGCGTGACCCACCCCCTGCACCTCGCGCGGCCGCCGGGCGGGCCGACCCCGGCCGTAACCCCATCGGTCGCGGGCTGGACCTACTGCGGCCTTCGCATCGTCGAGCTCACGCCCGGAGGCTCCCTCGAGCTGACCACCGGGTCGTGCGAGCTGGTGATCCTCCCGCTGGCCGGAGCCTGCCGAGTCGGCTGCGACGGTCGCGAGTTCGAGCTGGCCGGACGACCCGACGTGTTCTCTCGGGTGACCGACTTCGCGTACGTGCCGCGCGACGCGACGGTCCGAATCGAGAGCGCTGGCGGCGGGCGCTTCGCGCTCCCCAGCGCCGAGGCCCGCACCCGCCGTGAACCCGTCCATCGACCCGCGGAGTCGGTCGCCGTCGAGGTTCGTGGTCGGGGGGCGGCCACCCGTCAGGTGAACAACTTCCTCGATCCCAGTGTGCCGATCGCCGATCGGCTCATCGCCGTTGAGGTGCTGACCCCCGAGGGCAGCTGGTCGAGCTACCCACCCCACAAGCACGACACGCCGGGCCCGGGCGAGGCGAGGCTCGAGGAGATCTACTACTTCGAGATCGCGCGCCGCGCTCCGGCCGGCCACCGCCGCGTCGGCGAGGGGTTCGCCCTCCAGCGCCTCTACACCGCCGACCGCTCAATTGACCTGTGCGCCGCGGTTGCCCACGGCGACGTCGTCCTCATCCCCCGCGGCTACCACGGGCCGTCAGTGGCGCCCCCCGGCTATGACCTCTACTACCTCAACGTCCTGGCCGGACCGGCCGCGGACCGGACGATGGCCTTCTGCGACGATCCCGCCCATGCGTGGGTGCGAGGTGCCTGGAGCGGTCAGCGTGCCGATGCCCGCCTCCCGATGACGTCCGCCGCCGGCGCCGTGGTGATTGCCCCCGACGGATCCGGTCCGGGGACGGCGTGATGCGGGAGCCCGGCGCGGGGAGCTCCGCCGAGACCCGGCGCTTGACCATGGCCCAGGCGCTCGTCCTCTACTGTTCACGGCAGTACACCGATGCAGCCGGCGAGCGACGACGGCTCATCCCGCGTGTGCTCGGCATCTTCGGCCACGGCAACGTCGCCGGGCTGGGCGCCGCCCTCGATGAGTTCCGCAACCAGATGCCGTACGTGCAGGGGCGCAACGAGCAATCGCTCGTGCACGCGGCGGTGGCCTACGCCAAGGCGTCGCGGCGGCGCTCGGTCCTCGCGGTGACCTCGTCGATCGGTCCCGGTGCCACCAACATGGTGACCGGCGCCGCGCTGGCGACGATCAACCGGCTCCCGGTCCTGCTCCTTCCCGGTGACGTCTACGCCACCCGGCGACAAGGCCCGGTGCTCCAACAGCTCGAGCACCCCCTGGCGGGGGATCTCAGCGTGAACGACTGCTTCCGCCCGGTCGCGCGCTTCTTCGACCGGATCTGGCGACCCGAGCAGCTGCTCACCGCCCTCCCGGAGGCGATGCGGGTGCTCACCAGTCCGGTCGAGGCGGGGGCGGTCGTGCTGGCCCTGCCCCAGGACGTGCAGTCCGAGGCCTACGACTACCCGGATGCGTTCTTCTCCGAACGGACGTGGACGATCGAGCGAGTCGAGCCCTCGCCCGGCCAGGTCGAGCAGGTGGCAGCCCTGCTGGCGGCGGCGACGCGACCCCTAATCGTCGCCGGGGGCGGGGTCGTGTACGCCGAGGCGGAGGCGGCCCTGGCGAGCCTCGCCGGTCGGTTCGGCATCCCGGTGGCGGAGACGTTCGCCGGCAAGGGTGCCGTCCAGCAGGCGCGGTGGTGGGGGCTGGGCGGGCTGGGCGTGGAGGGCAATCCCGCCGCCAACCAGGTGGCCACCAGCGCTGATCTCATCGTTCAGGTCGGGACCCGGCTCACCGATTTCGCCACCGCCTCCCAGTCCTTGTTCCAGCACCCGTCGGTGCGGTTCGCGTCGATCAACCTGAGCGACCGCGATGCTCGCAAGCAGGGGGCGGCGCCCATGGTCGCCGACGCCCGCCTGGGCCTGGAGGCGCTCGGGCGGGCGGCGGCGGTCGCCGGCGTGCGCCCCCGCCCGGCCTGGGAGCGCGAGATCCGCGCGGCGCTGGCCCGCTGGGGCCCGCTGCGCACAGCCGCCCTCGCGCCGCAAGGGCGCCCGCTGACCCAAGGGCAGCTGATCGGGCTCCTCCAGGCCGCCGCTCGGGATGGGGATACGATCCTCGCCGCCGCCGGCGGTGCGCCCGGCGACCTCCTCAAGGTCTGGGACGCGACGGGCGGTCGCCGCTGCCACCTGGAGTTCGGCTATTCGTGCATGGGGTACGAGATCCCGGCCACCCTCGGGGTGCGACTGGCGCAACCGGAGGGCGAGGTCATCGCCCTGATCGGAGATGGGACCTTCCTCATGCAGCCGTCGGAGATCGCCACGGCGGTCCAGGAGGGGCTTCGGATCACGGTTGTCGTGGCCGAGAACCACGCCTTCCACAGCATCGACCGTCTGCAGGGGTCCCGAACCGGTCGGCGCTTCGGCACCGAGTTCCGGCTCCGCCGCCCCGGCGCGGCAGCGGCCGAGGGGGCGTACCTCCCGCTCGATCTCGCCGCCGTGGCTCGGGGGCTGGGGGCGACGGCGCTGCGCGTCGACACCGCCGAGGCGGCGCGCTCCGCTCTGGCGACCGCGCGCCGCCAGCCCGGCCCGACCGTCGTCGTCGCCGAAGTCGCGCCCCACGAGGACCTTCCCCCGGCAGGGACCTGGTGGGATGTGGCGCCGCCGGCGGTCGCCGGGCTGCCCGAAGTCGGCCCGCTGCGCCAGGCCTACGACCGCGACCGGCTCCTGCAGCGATGGCACGGGTGAGCGTCACCAAGGTGGGGGCGCTGCCGGGGGGGCCACCGCCACCGGCGATGCGCGCCGCCGTCTTCGCCGGGCCGGGCCGGGTGGTGATTGCCCAGCGTCCGGTGCCGGCCCTAGGCGACGATGACGTGCTCCTGGCGGTCGATGGGTGCGGGATCTGCGGCACCGACCTTCACATCCTCGAGGACCCGCCCGGCCATCCGGCGACTCCAGGGGTCGTCCTCGGTCACGAGATGATCGGCCGGGTTGCCGCGCGCGGGCCAGCCGCCCGCGGCCTGAGCGATGGCGACCGCGTCGCGGTGGCGCCGAATCTCCCCTGCGGCTGGTGCCGGTTCTGCAAACTCGGGGCGCCCAGCCACTGCGAGCACCTCAGCGCCCTGGGCATCTTCCGCGACGGGGGGCTGGCGGAATGGGTGACCGCCCCGGCGTCGGCCTGCCATCGCATCGGCGAGGCGGTTCCCACCGCGGTCGCCGCGCTGGCGGAGCCGCTCTCCTGCGTCCTCAACGGCGTCGACCAGGCGCAGCCCCTGGCCGGCGAGGTCGCCCTCGTCCTCGGCGCCGGCGCCATCGGGCTCCTCTTCGTCGCCGTCCTGCGGGCGAGCGGGGTGCGATGCGTCGTGGTCGAGCCAGTCGCAGCCCGCCGCGCCCTCGCCGAGCGGCTGGGGGCGGTCGCGGCCGTTGACCCGGAGGCGGTCGGGGCCGAGGCCGACCTCGACGGCCTCCTGCCGGAGGGCGCCGACCTCGTCGTCGACGCGGTCGGTTCCCAGCTCGCCGTGGCCGTCCCCCGGACGCGGCCCCGGGGCCGGGTGGTCCTGTTTGGCATGGACAGCCGGGCCCGCGCTGCGGTCACCCAGAACGACCTCACCCGGCACGAGATCCGGCTGCTCGGCAGCTATGTCGGCGACCACGCCGTGCCGCGGGCGGTGCGGCTGCTGGAGTCGGGCCTGGTGGACGTCGAGCCGATCGTCAGCCGCGTCTGGCCCCTCGAGCGGCTGCCCGATGCGCTGACCGCTCTCCGCGCCGGGCGGGCGGTGAAGATCGTGCTCGCCCCGGCGCTCAACCCCGGGGCCTGAGCCAGGGCGGCGGGCGGTCAGCGCCCGCGCGCCCCGGACGGCTCAGGCTGTCGCCTCCTCCAGTGCCCGCTGGGTGAGCACCCGGGCCAGGTGGCATCGGTAGTCGGCGCTGGCCCGAAGGTCGGACGGCGGGGTCAGCCCGTCGGCGGCGCGCGCGCCGGCCCCGGCGGCGCTCTCGCCCTGGGCCAGGGCGGCTTCGGCGGCCCGCGCGCGCAGCGGCGTCGGCCCGCAATTCGTCAGTCCGAGCCGCCAGCCGCCGTCGAGCCGCTGGGCCGCCACCCCCACGATCGCCCAGTCGCAGCGCCGGCGCCGAAACTTCACGTACCGGTGGGGACCGGGCGCGACCGGGAAGGCGATCTCGCGGATCACCTCGTCCGCCTCCAGCGGGGTGGTGAAGATGTGCTGGAAGAAGTCGGCGGCAGCGTGGGTCGTCCGGGTGGTGACGATCTCGGCGTCAAGCATGAGGGCCAGGGTCGGGTAGTCGCCGGCAGGATCGGCATGGGCGATCACCCCGCCGATGGTGCCGCGCGCACGGACCTGGAGGTCGCCGACCTCGGCGGCCATCGCCGCGAGCAAGGGCAGCGCCCCGCGGACGACTGGCGAGGCTGCCAGCTGAGCGTGACGGGTCAGGGCACCGACTCGCAGGCGGTCGCCATCGACCCGGACGCCGTCGAGGCCGGGAACGCGCCCGAGGTCGACCAGCGCCGTCGGCTGGGCTAGCCGCAGCCGCATCAGGGGGATGAGGCTGTGGCCGCCGGCCAGCACCTTGGCCTCGGGCCCCAGCTCACGGAGCAGGCGGGTCGCATCATCGAGGTCCGAGGCGCGCCGGTACTCGAAGCTGGCGGGGATCATGGGCGTCGAGCCTCCTGGATCAGGCGCCAGAGCCGGTCCGGGCTGGCTGGCATGTCGACATGGCGGATGCCGAACGGCTGGAGCGCGTCGGACACGGCGTTGATGACCGCGGCGCTGGCGGCGATGGTGCCGGCCTCGCCGACACCCTTCACCCCCAGGGCGTTGATCGGACTTGGGGTGACGGTCCGGCTCAGCTCCGGCACCGGCAGCTCGCTCATCGTCGGCACGAGGTAGTCGAGCAGGGTGCCGGTCCGAAGCTGTCCGGAGTCGGGGTCGTAGACGACCTCCTCGAACAGGGCCTGGGCGATCCCCTGGGCGATCCCCCCCTGGATCTGGCCGTCCACGATCATCGGGTTGACGACCGTGCCGCAGTCGTCGACCGCCACGTAGCGGTCGATCGTCACCTGGCCGGTCTCGGCGTCGACTTCGGCAACGCAGACGTGAGCGCCGAACGGCCAGACGAAGTTGGCGGGGTCGAAGTAGTGAACAGCCTCCAGCCCCTGCTCCATCCCATGGGGCAGGTCGGGGCCGTAGGCGGCGAGCGCGACCTCGGCGAAGCTTCTCGACGCGGCCGGGCTCCCCCGCACGGCAAAGCGGCCGCCCTCGAAGATGACGTCGGCCTCGTCCGCCTCCAGCAGATGGGCGGCAAGTCGGCGCGCCTTCTCCACCACCTTGATGGTGGCGCCACGAATCGCCATCCCGCCCACCGACAGGCTCCGGCTTCCGTACGTGCCGTAGCCAAACCCCGTCCCTTCGTCAGTGTCGCCGTGGTGGAGCTCGACCTGCTCGATGGGGATCCCCAGGGTGGCGGCCGCGATCTGGGCGAAGGTCGTGTCGTGACCCTGCCCCTGGGCGTGGGTCCCGACGTACACGGCCACTGATCCGGTCGGGAACACCCGCACCTGCGCCCCCTCCACCAGGGCGATGCCGCCGGTGGCCGCGGCGGTGGCCGCGCTGGGCCCGAGGCCGCAGATCTCGACGTAGGTCGAGAGGCCGATCCCCAGGTAGCGGCCCTGGAGGCGGAGCGCTGCTTGACGGTGGCGGAGTGCCGGGTAGTCGACCAGGTCGAGGGCGCGAGCCAGCGTCCGCCCGTAGTCCCCCGAGTCGTACACGAGCCCGAAGGGATTGGTGAACGGGAACGCCTCCGCGAAGTTGCGGCGCCGTACCTCCGCCGGATCCATCCCCAGCTCGCCGGCCAGCCGGTCGACCATCCGCTCGACCAGGTGGGTGCCCTCCGGGCGTCCGGCCCCGCGGTAGGGGTCCGTGGGCACCTTGTTGGTCAGCACTCCCACGGTGCGCCCCTCGACCCCGCGCCATCGGTAGGCCCCCGGGGCCATGTACACCGCCACCGCCTGGAAGGCGCCGAAGGTGCCGCAGTAGGCGCCGACGTCGAGGATCTGGGTGAGCCGCATCCCAAGGAGGGTGCCGTCGCGCTTGGCGGCCACCTCGACGTCGTACACCTGCCCGCGCCCGTGGCTGGTGCCGACCATTGCCTCGCTTCGCGTCTCCACCCACCGCACCGGGCGTCCCAGCAGTCGCGCCGCGGCGGGCACGAGGTAGTCCTCGGGATAGGGGCTGATCTTGCATCCGAACCCACCCCCCACGTCCCGCGAGACCACCCGCACCTGGGTCTCGGCCATGCCCAGGGCCTGGCTCACGAAGAGGCGGATGAAGTGCGGGTTCTGGCTCCCCAAGCGGATCGTCAGCCGGCCCCCGTAGGGATCGGGCTCGGCGATGACCACCCGCGGCTCCATCGCCGTCGGGGCCAGCCGCTGCTGCCCGATCCGCTCGCGGATGACCACCTCCGCCTCGGCGAACGCCGCGGCCACGTCGCCGCCGGTGTAGGTGACGTCCCAGCACACATTGTCCGGCGCCCCGGCGTGGGTGCGGGCGCTGTCGGCCTCAAGCGCCCGATCCGGGTCCACCACCGCTTGCAACGGCTCGTAGTCGACGTCGACCAGCTCGGCGGCGTCCGCGGCCGCCGTCCGCGACAGCGCCACGACCACCGCCACCGGCTCACCCTGGTAGACGACCTCGCGGTCGGCGATCGGGAACCGCTCCGGCACCTGGCGCTTGTCGGCCACGAACGACGGGGTCACCGGCATCGTGCCCCGGAGCACGGCACGGAAGTCGGCTCCCACCAGCACTCGAAGCACCCCCGGCGCGGCCACGGCCCTGGCGGTGTCGAGGGAGCGGATAAGCGCGTGCGGATGCGGGCTCCGCACCACCTGGAGGGCGGTGCAGCCGCGCGGCTCCCCGTCGTCGGTGTAGTGGCCGTGCCCGGTGATGAGGCGGGGGTCTTCGCGGCGCTGAACGCGGGCGCCGACCAGCTGGGAGACGGCCATCGCCCTACTCCGACGACCGCGCGGAGGCGCTGGCGGCGGTCGACCCGCTCAGCATGCGGCGGCTCGCGGTGCGGACCGCCTTCAGGATGTTGACATAGCCGGTGCAGCGGCAGAGGTTGCCCTCGAGGCCGATCTTGATCTCGTCATCGGTGGGGTTGGGGTTGTCGCTGAGGAGCTTGGCGGCCGTCATGATGAACCCCGGGGTGCAATAGCCGCACTGGAGTCCGTGCTCATCCCAGAACGCCTGCTGGAGCGGGTGCAGCTCATCGCCGCGCGCCATCCCCTCGATGGTGGTGATGGCGGCGCCGTCCGCCTGCACCGCCAGGACGGTGCACGACTTGACGGCGTCACCGTCGAGCAGGACCGTGCAGGCGCCGCACTGGCTCGTGTCGCAGCCGACGTGGGTGCCGGTGAGCCCCACGGTCTCGCGCAGGTGGTGGACGAGAAGCGTGCGCGGCTCGACCTCGTCCTCGTGCGACATCCCGTTGATCGTCATCGTGACCCGCTCGCCCATCAGCGCCCTCCCGAGGTGATCCCGCGCTCCGACGCGGTCGCTTCGATCGGGAGCGACCCACCCCCGGAGCGGGTGTCGTCCCGGCTCGCCCGCCCGGCGCCCGCCCCGCCCGGGGCCGTCCCGCCGGAGCGGCCTGCCCGGATCCCGTTGGAGTATCGCGCCGGCGCCAGGGTATGGCAAGGAGGCGGCCGGGCGTACAGTTGGGACGTGCGCGCCGGCACTCGCGCCCGCCGCGAACAGGGGGAACCGGGGCCGCCCACCGGTTCCAGAACCGCCCCCGTGCCTGCCGATGCCGCTCACCGGGGGGAGGGGGCGGCGCCCGCCGACCGCGGGCCGGCCACAGGCGGTGGGGCCTCTGGTCCGGCGGCGATCCACCTCCACCGGGTCTACGATCGGCGATCCCCGCCCGCAGGCCTGCGCGTTCTCGTCGACGGTCTGTGGCCGCGAGGGGTGAGCCGGGAAGCCCTCGGTCTCCACCTGTGGCTGCGAAGCGTGGCCCCCTCGGATGCCCTGCGGTGCTGGTACGGGCATCGGCCCGAACGCTGGCCGGTGTTCGCGCGACGATATCGCGAGGAGCTGCGAACCCCGGAGCGGGCCGCGGCGCTGGACCAGCTCCGCACCCTGCTCGTCGACGGGCCGGTGGTGCTCCTCTACGGATCGCGCGACGATCGCCGCAACCAGGCCGTCGTGCTCCGAGCGGTGCTCTTGGCGACCGCGGCTGGCAGACCGGCGGCGGCCGCGGCCGCGGCTGCCGAGCCCGGCATCGGTGCCGCTATCGTGAGCGGAGCAACGACCGTTCGGGGCGGTCGGGCCGGGATCCGGCCGTCCGAGTGACCGGCGGCGCCATCGGCCCGGACCGGACCAGAGAGGAGCGTGCCGATGAGCCGCCGCGGGTGGTTGCTGTTCGCGGCGATGAGCGTGATCTGGGGTCTGCCCTACCTGCTCATCAAGATTGCCGTCGCCCATGTCAGCCCCACCGTGCTGGTCTTCGGGCGCACCGCGATCGCGACCGGGCTCCTCTGCCCTCTGGCGATCGCCCGCGGCGACCTCCGGGCGGTCGCCAGGGCCTGGCTCCCCATGCTGGCGTTCTCGGCGACCGAAGTGGCGGTGCCGTGGGTGCTGTTGTCGGACGCGGAGGTCCGCCTCACGAGCTCGCTGTCCGGGCTCCTGGTTGCGCTCGTCCCCCTGGTCGGGATGGTGCTCGCCTGGGTGGCGGGCGCCGGTGAGCGGCTCGGGCGCGTCCAGATGGCGGGCCTGCTCCTCGGGCTGCTCGGGGTGGCGGCGGTGGTCGGGCTGGATCTTGGCCATGTGACGGCGGGAGCGATGATCGAGATGGCCGTCGTCGTGTGCTGCTACGCGGCGGGTCCGCAGATTCTCGTTCGATGGCTCCGCCAGCTGCCCGGTGTCGGGGTGGTGTTCGCCGCCCTGCTCGTCGCCACCGTCGCCTACGCGCCGGTGGCGGTCCTCCAGAGGCCCTCCCACTGGCCGAGCGCGCCTGTCGTGGCCAGCATCGCCGCCCTCGGGGTCGTCTGCACCGCCCTCGCCTTCGTCCTGTTCTTCGAGCTCGTGTCGGTGGCGGGGCCGGTGCGCTCGACCATCATCACGTACGTCAACCCGGCGGTGGCGGTGGTCCTCGGCGTGGCCGTCCGGCACGAGCCCGTGACCTGGGGGCTCGGGGTCGGCTTCGTGCTCATCCTGGGCGGCTCCGTGCTCGCGACCCGCCGGGGTCGGCCCACCGGCCCGCCGGGGCCGGCCCGGCGGCTGCGGCCGGAGTCGAGCCAGGCCGCCACCTGAGGCGCAGCGGCAAGCCGACCGGCCCGGTCCACGTCCCCCGGCTCCGGCCCCCTGGCCCCACCAGCGAGGAGCGGGGCGCGCTGGCCGCCCCCCCCAACCACGGCCGGTGCGGGGCGATGGGGTGCCGGGCGGCGACGGGCCCGAGGGCCGACCGCTCCCGGGACCGACCGGCTGGCCCCGGCCTCGCACTTGGCAGCGAGCGGCCGGGCCGCTACCCTGAGCCGACCGACGGTCCCAGCCGCGCCGTCGGCGTGTCCCGGGCGTGCGCCCGGGTGCGGGACGAGACCGGCGCGGACCGTGCGGCCCGCGCCGACCCCCGGAGGTGTGCCCTTGACCGCTGCGCTCGCCGAGCCGCTGACTGTCGGCACGCTGCCCCCGACCATGCCGGCCTTCGTCATCCGCCCCGAGCGGGAGGGGGAGCCGGAGCGGGCCATGCACCTGGAGGAGGTCGCGACCCCCGAGCCCGGACCGGATGAGGTGATCGTACGGGTGATGGCGGCGGGCGTGAACTACAACGGGGTGTGGGCGGCCCTCGGTCAGCCGGTCTCCGTGTTCAAGCTCCACCGGGAGCCCTTCCACATTGCGGGCTCGGACGCGAGCGGCGTGGTGTGGGCGGTCGGCGCCAACGTGCATCGCTGGCACCTCGGCGACGAGGTGGTCGTCCACTGCAACCAGTCCTGTGGTGAATGCCCGGAGTGCAACGGGCTCGACCCGATGGCCTGCAGCGAGCAGAAGATCTGGGGCTACGAGACCTCGTGGGGCTCGTTCGCCCAGTTCTGCCGCGTCCAGTCCCAGCAGCTGCTCCCCAAGCCGCGCCATCTCACCTGGGAGGAGGCCGCCTCCTATGGGCTCGTCTACTTCACCGCCTACCGGATGCTGGTCGACCGCGCCCGCATCCGCGCCGGGCAGAACGTCCTGGTCTGGGGTGGCGGGGGCGGGCTCGGGTCGATGGCGGTCCAGATCTGCCGCCTCTTCTCGGCCAACGCCATCGCGGTTGTGTCGTCCGACGAGAAGGCGGCCCTGACCCGCGCCCTGGGTGCCAGCGCGGCCATCAACCGCAGCGAGTTCGACCTGGTCAAGCGCGACGGCGAGTCGGCAGAGCAGGCCCGCCACCGGGTCGGGGAGATGCGCCGGTTCGGCAAGCGCATCCGCGAGCTCACCGGCGGCCGCGACGTGGACATCGTCTTCGAGCACGTCGGTTCCGCGACCTTCCCCACCTCGGTGTTCGTCTGCTCGCGCTTCGGGCTGGTGGTGATCTGCGGTGCCACCGCCGGGTACAACCTCGAGTTCGACGTCCGCTACCTGTGGATGCGGCAGAAGTCGATCATCGGCTCCCACTTCGCCAATGCCTACGAGTGCCACCAGGCCAATGAGCTCATCGTCCAGCGCAAGATCCAGCCGGTCGTGGGCGACGTCTTCCCGTTCGAAGCGGTCCCCCAGGCCCACCAGGTCATGCGCCACAACCAGCACGCCGGCAAGATGGTGATCCTGGTCGGGGCGCCCCGCCGCGGGGCGGGCGTGCATGCCGGGTAGGGGCGAGCGTTCGGAGCCGTCGGCGGGCGCGGGCGAGAAGCCTCGCACCGGTTCGGGGGCTCGAGCGGACGGCCGCTCGGCGGTCCAGACCCCATCGGGGCTGCCGGTCGCTCCCTTCTACACGCCGGGTGACGTCGACACGGACGCCTATGCGACCCGAGTCGGCCGCCCCGGGGCCCCCCCCTACACCCGCGGTCTCAGCGCCGATGGCTACCGGAACCGCCCTTGGACGATCCGCCAGTACGCCGGGTTTGGGACCGGCGCGGAGACGAGCGGACGCTTCCGCCGGCTCCTCGACGACGGCCAGACCGGGCTCTCGCTGGCGTTCGATCTGCCCACCCAGATGGGTCTGGACTCCGATGACCCTCGCGCCCGCGGCGAGGTGGGGCGCCTGGGGGTCGCCGTGGACACGGTCGAGGACCTCGCCGAGTGCTTTCAGGGCATCGATCTCGACCGTATCAGCACCTCGATGACCATCAACGCGCCGGCGCCGGTCCTGGTCGCGATGTACGTGGTCGCGGCCGAGGCGCGGGGCGTGGGACGGGCCCTGGTGCGGGGCACCGTCCAGAACGACGTACTCAAGGAGTACGTCGCCCGGGGGACCTACATCTACCCGCCCGGACCCTCGCTGCGGCTGGCGGCCGACCTCATCGCCTGGTGCGCCCGCGAGACGCCGCGCCTCAACCCCATCTCGGTGTGCGGGTATCACCTGCGCGAGGCCGGCAGCACTGCCGTCCAGGAGATGGCGTTCGCGCTCGCCAACGCCCTCGCCTACGTCGATGCGGTCCTCGCCCTCGGCCTCACCATCGACGACTTCGCCCCCCGCCTGTCCTGGATCTTCAACACCCAGAGCCACCTGCTGGAGGAGGTGGCCAAGTTCCGAGCCCTCCGACGGATCTGGGCCGACCTCATGCGAGAGCGGTTCGGCGCCCGCGACCCCCGCTCCCTCCAGCTTCGCACCCACACCCAGACCGGCGGCTCGACCCTCACCGCCCAGGAGCCGCTGACCAACATCGTGCGGGCGGCCTACCAGGCGCTGGCAGCGGTGCTCGGCGGGGTCCAGTCGCTCGCCCTCTCCTGCTACGACGAGGCGCTGGGCATCCCCAGCGAGGCGGCGCAGCGGCTTGCCGTCCGCACCCAGCAGGTGCTCCTGGAGGAGACCGGGGTGGCCGACACCGCCGACCCGCTCGGCGGGTCGTACGCAGTCGAGGCCCTCACCGACGGGCTCGAGCAGCGCGCGCGCTCTCTCTTGGCGGAGGTGGAACGGCGGGGGGGCGCGGTCGCCTGCATCGAGGCCGGGTGGATGCAGCAGGCGATCCAGGAGGAGGCGGTCCTCGCCGAGCAGGCGCTGGCCGACGGGCGGCGCCGGGTGGTGGGGGTGAACGTCGCCGTCGGCCCGGGCGGCCCCGAACCCGCCCCCGTGCCAGCCTTCCGGGTCGACCCCGGCCTGGAGGCCGCCCAGCTCGAGCGGCTGGCCCGGGCGCGGAGGGACCGCGACCCGGTCCCGGCTCGCGCGGCGCTCCACCGGCTCCGCGCCGCGGCCCGCGATCCGGCCGCCGCGCTGATGCCGGCGATCGTCGACGCGGTGGGGGCGCGCTGCACGGTTGGGGAGGTGTGCGGCACCCTGGCCGAGGTGTTCGGGCGCTACCGGGCGCCCGCCGTCATCTGAATGGGCGGGGCGGCCGGCGCCCGGCCGAGGGAGGAGTCCATGACCGAGGACCTGCAGAGCGCGGAGCAGGCGGCCATCGTGGCTACGGTGCGGGCCTTCGTGGATCGGGAGGTGATCCCCCACGCGGCCGAGTTCGAACACGGGGACCGGTTCCCCGAGGCGATGGTCGAGGGGATGCGGGAGTTGGGCCTCTTCGGGCTCACCGTCCCCGAGCCGTACGGGGGCGCGGGCCTCGACCTTGTCACCTATGCCCTGGTGGTGGAGGAGCTGGCTCGCGGCTGGATGTCGCTCGCCGGCGTCCTCAACACCCACGTCATCACCGCCTACCTCATCGCGACGTTCGGCACGGACGCCCAACGGCAGCGCTTCCTGCCGGCGCTCGCCGCCGGACGGCTCCGCGCCGCCTTCAGCATGAGCGAGCCCCAGGGCGGAAGCGACGTGCAGGCGGTGCGGACTCGCGCCGTCCGCGACGGCGACGCCTACGTCGTCGACGGGACCAAGATGTGGGCTACCAACGGCGCCCGGGCGGGACTCGTCGCCACCCTGGTGCGGACCGGGACCGAGAACGATCCGCCCAATCGCCGCCTCTCCTGCCTGCTGTGTGAGAAGGGGCCGGGCTTCGAGGCCGGGGCCCCGATCGCCAAGCTCGGGTACAAGGGTGTGGAGACGACCGAGCTCGTGTTCCGGGGCAACCGGCAGCCGCTCGCCAACCTGCTCGGCTCCGAGGAGGGTCGCGGCTTCGCGCAGATGATGGCGGGCATCGAGGTAGGCCGGATCAACGTCGCGGCCCGCGGCGTGGGGGTGGCTCGCGCGGCCCTCGAGCTCGCCATGGCCTACGCACGCGAACGGCAGGCGTTCGGGCGGCCGATCGCGGAGCACCAGGCCATCCAGTTCAAGCTCGCCGACATGGCGACCCAGATCGAGGCCGCCCGGCTCCTCACCCTCGCCGCCGCGCGGCGCAAGCAGACGGGCCAACGCAGCGACGTCGAGGCGGGCATGGCGAAGCTCTTCAGCTCAGAGGCCTGCCACGACGTCGTCCTGGAGGCGATGCGGATCTTCGGCGGCTACGGGTACAGCACCGCCTACCCGATCGAGCGGCTGTACCGTGATGCGCCCCTGCTGATCGTGGGGGAGGGGACCAACGAGATCCAGCGACTCATCATCGCCCGCGGCCTCCTGGCGCGCGCCGCTGACTGAGCCCAAGCGGAGGTCGGCTCGCCGGCGACCAGGCCTGCCCCCCGTGCGATCGGCGGGGTGCGGGGAGGCCCGGTCACGCGCGGGGCGCCAGCGGTTCGGCGACGGCCCCGGCCGAATCTGTCCGTCGGGAGCGGCGTTCGGGGCGTCGATCGCGGACCGCACCCTGGGGCCTGCGGCCCCGGATGCCCCGGGCGCCCCTGGCGACCGAGCGCCGACTCTTGCGGGGCCCGGCGCGGCCGCCGTATAATTGCGAGAAATCGATTTCGCGTCTTTAGCCCACGTGCAGCAATCGATTTCTCGGAGGCAGTGGTGCCGATCCGAATCGCAGAGGTGGCGGCCCGGGCAGGGGTCTCGCCCGCGACCGTCTCGCGCGTCCTGAACGACGTCTCGTCAGTCGATGCCGACCTTGCCGATCGGGTTCGATCAGCGGTGGCGGCCTTGCGCTACGAGCCCAATCGGGTCGCCCGCAACCTGAGGCGCCAGCGGGTGGACATGATCGGCGTCCTGATCTCCGATATCCAGAACCCCCACTTCGCCGAGCTCGTCCGGGGGATCGAGCGGGCGGCCTTCGCGGCCGGCTACCGGGTCCTGCTCTGCAACACCGATGAGGACCCCGACAAGCAGACCACGTATCTGCGGATCCTGACGCAGGAGCGGGTCGCCGGCATCATCCTCTCGCCCACCCGAGACCTCGCCGGGGCCATCGCCGATGCCATCCGCACCGCGACGCCGGTCGTCGCCGTGGACCGCGCGGTCGACGCCGACGGGGCGGACTCCGTCCTGGCCAACAACGCCAGGGCCGCGGAGCTGGCCACCACCAGGCTGCTCGCTGCCGGCCACCGCTCGGTCGGGCTCATCGCGGGGCCGGCCGAGGTGGCCACCGCGGCCGAGAGGCGCGAGGGGTACGTCCGCGCCATGGGCCGTGCCGGCCTGACTCCGATCGTCGAAGAGGCCGACTTCCGGGCTGAGGGTGGCCAGCGGGCCATGGAGCGCCTGCTCCGCCACCCCGACAGCGTGACCGCCGTCGTGATCAGCAACAACCTCATGACCGCGGGGGCCCTGGGCGTCTTGGCGGCGGAGCGGGTCGCCATCCCCGACCGGCTGGCGTTGATCAGTTTCGATGATCCCTTCTGGGCGGCGATCACCAATCCGCCACTCACGGTCCTGGCCCAGCCCGTCACCCGGATGGCCCAAAGAGCCCTGGCGCTCCTGATCGAGCGGATGGGGGGCGGGCGTTCCGAGCCCAGGACGGAACGCCTCGATCTCGACCTGCGCCTTCGGAAGTCGTGCGGCACCTCCGGTGCCATCACGGGGGAATGAGCCATGGCTCGAATCGGGCTTCTGACCGTCGGTGACGGGCGCCCGGAGGTCTATGCGCAGATCGAGTCCTACGTGGCGTCCGCGACCGACCGGCTTCGCAGCTGGCTGATTGGGCAGGGTCACACGGTGCACGAAGGGCGCGCAGTCCTCACCACCAACGTCCTGGCGACCCGTGAGGCCCGCTACGTCGGGGCAGCTGCCCCAGACCTGGTGCTGCTGCACTACCCCATCTGGGCCTTCCCCCACTTCACCGTGCTGGCCGCGACGGCGACTCAGGCCCCCCTGCTGCTCCTCGGCGCGCTCGACGGCCACCAGCCGGGCATGGTGGGCATGCTGGCGGCCGGCGGCGCGCTGGACCAGATCGGTCGCGCCCATCTTCGCGCCTGGGGCGACGTCTCCGACCCGGCCCTGGGCGACCGGCTGCACAGCGCGATCGGCGCCGCGGTCGCGGCGTCGCGCCTGCGGGGCTCCACATTCGGGCGGATCGGTGGCCGGCCGATGGGCATGTACACGGCGGCGGCGAGCCCCGAGGAGTGGGCTCGGCGGTTCGGCATCGACGTCGAAGACATCGACCAGGGCGAGCTCGTCCGCCTGGCGGGGCTCGTGGACCAGGAGCGCGTGACCGCTGCCCGGACCTGGCTGGAGCGGCACGCCGCCGGGGTCCACTACGACGGCGCCGCCCTGACCCCTGCCAAGCTCGAGCTGCAGATCCGAGCCTACTACGGCATGCGCGCGCTGATCGACGAGTGGCACCTCGACTTCTCCGGGATCAAGGGGCAGCCGGAACTGACAACGCACTACGCGACGATGGACATCGCCGAGGCCTTTCTCAACGATCCGTACGATTGGGAGGGACCGAAGGCTCCCCACGTCTGTGCGACGGAGTCGGACATGGACGGGGCGCTCACGATGCAGGTCCTCAAGCACATCGCCAACCTCCCCGTCCTGTTCGCCGACGTCCGTCACTACCACCAGGACCGGCAGGTGTGGGACCTCTGCAATTCCGGGCAGCACGCGACCTGGTTCGCGGAGCGCAGCGATGATCCCGAGGTCAACCTGGGGAGCACCCACCTGTACCCAGAGGTGTTCTTCTTCCCGGCCGGCGGGGCCTCCGTCCACCACGTGGCAGCCCCCGGTCGATTCACCTTCGCCCGGCTGAGCCGCCTCAACGGGCGGTACCGGCTCCAGGTCGTGGCCGGGGACATCGAGCGGTACGACGACGCGACGAACCAGCGCCTGATCCAGGAGACGACCCCCGAGTGGCCCCACGCCTTCGCGCGGCTGGACACCGACGCGACGACCTTCCTCGCCCGCTTCGGGGCCAACCACATCCATGGGGTCCCCGGCGAGCACGGCGAGTCCCTGCGTGCCTTTGCCCGCCTAACCGGAATCGACTTCGACGACCTTTCGGACCGCTGACGGTGAGCTACGTCCTGGGGGTGGATATCGGGTCCACCTCGTCGAAGGCGATCCTGGCGAGCGCCCAGGGCGAGGTGATCGCCACCGCGGCGTGCCCGCACGCGGTGGCGATGCCCCATCCTGGTTGGGCCGAGCACGATGCCGACCGCGTCTGGTGGCATGACGTCCGCCGCCTGGCCCGCCAGCTGCTGGCGGACAAGGGGCTCGAGGTCACGGCCGTCTGTGTCAGCGGCATCGGGCCCTGCGCCCTGGTGACCGGAACCGACTCCAGGCCGCTGCGCCCGGCGATCCTGTACGGGATCGACACGCGGGCGTCCCACGAGATCGAGATTCTGGCGCAGCGGCTCGGCCCGACGCCCATCCTCGATACGTGCGGCTCCGCGCTGACGAGCCAGGCGGTGGGGCCGAAGCTGCTCTGGCTCCAAGAGCACGAGCCATCGGTGTGGCAGGCGGCCCGCCGCTTGTACATGGCTTCGTCCTTCATCGTTCAGCGGCTCTGCGGCGCCTACATCCTGGACCACCACTCGGCGAGCCAGGCGGTCCCCCTCTACGACCTGCGCCGCCAGAGCTGGCACCGCGACTGGGCCCAGAGCCTGGCCGGGCCGATCCAGCTGCCCGAGCTGGTCTGGCCGATGGAGCAGGTGGGCCGCGTGTCCGCGGCCGCGGCCGCGGACACTGGGATCACCGAGGGGGCCGTGGTCTGCGCGGGCAGCATCGACGCCTGGGCCGAGGCCGTCTCGGTCGGAATGCGTGACCCCGGGGACACCTGCGTCATGTACGGGTCGACCACGTTCCTGGTCCAGCAGGTGGAGACGTTCTCCCCCGACCCGCGCCTGTGGACGACGGCGGGGATCCTGCCGGGATCCATCACGGTGGCCGCCGGCATGGCGACCACGGGGTCGGTGACGAACTGGTTCCGCGACCTCTGCGGCGGCCCCAGCTGGGCCAGCCTGTTCGCGGCCGCGGAGAGGGTGGAACCGGGCTCGATGGGGCTCCTAGTCCTTCCCTACTTCGCGGGGGAGCGGACGCCGATCTTCGATGCCAGGGCTCGGGGCGCCATCATCGGACTCACGCTCCGACACCAGCGCCCCGCGCTGTTCCGGGCCATCCTCGAGGGCGTGGCGTACGGGATCCGCCACAACCTGGAGGTCATGGGGCAGGTGACGGGCTTGCCGCCCCGCCTGCTGGCGACGGGAGGCGGGTCCATGCACCGTCTGTGGCTGCAGATCGTCAGCGACGTGACCGGATACACGCAGACGGTTCCGCACACAGACGCGAGCGCCGCCCACGGCGCGGTCCTCATGGCGATTGGGGATGGAGGCGCGACCTCGAGGAGCCGAGGCGATGAGCAGCGCGTGGTCGAACCGCAGCGCCGGCTTCGGAGACAGTACGACGAGATCTATCAACTGTACCGGGCGGCCTATGAGCAGGCGCGCTCGACCATGCACGGGCTCGCACGGGTGCAGGAAGCCGCTGGCCGTGAAGGCGGGGGCGCTGCCGTGGGCGGGCACGGCGAACAGGTGTGACGGGTCGAATGGCCAGGTCTATGAGGACCTGTGGCGAAGGAGGAATGTCTTGAGCAAGTCGACGCGGGTGCGCAGGCTCGTCGTGGGTGCGGCAGCGATCGCCGGGGCCAGCCTGCTGGCGGCCTGTGGGGCGGTGTCAGCTGGCGCCCAGTTGAGCCGCCAGGGTCAGACCGGCAGTGGCAGCGGCGGGGTGGTGACGTTCGCCAACCAGGTGGGGGCGCCCCCCACCTACATCTTCCCGATGTATCCGATTCAGGATGCGCAGAACTCGGACATCACGTACTTCCAGCCCCTGCTGTGGCGGCCGCTGTACTGGTTCGGACACGAGTCGAGTTCCGCTCCCACGATCAACTACCGGCTGAGTCTCGCCTACCCACCGGAGTTCTCCAATGGGGGGCGGACCGTGACCGTGAGGCTGCGTCGCTATGTCTGGTCGGACGGTCGGCCGGTCACGTCCAGGGATGTCGAGTTCTGGATGCACCTGCTGCTGGCGGTCAAGAGCTCGTGGGGTATCTGGGCTCCGGGCGACTGGAGCTCTCATATCGTGGGCATGAACTTCGCCCGTCCGGGCCAGTTCTCGATCACCTTCAATCAACAGTTCAACCAGAACTACCTGCTCTACAACGGACTCGCCCAGATCACGCCGATCCCCCAGCATGCGTGGGACCGGAAGGCGGCCGGCGGGGCCATCGGGAACTACGACCGAACGGCAGCCGGGGCCCGGGCGGTCTACAGCTACCTGAATGATCAGTCCAAGACCCTCGCCACCTGGGACACCAATCCGCTCTGGCAGGTGGTCGACGGACCGTGGCGGCTCCAGCCCAACACCGGGTTCAACCCCGCCACAGGATATGCCGCATTCGTGCCCAACCGGCACTACTCGGGGCCGCAGCGGCCGAAGGTGTCGAAGTACGAGCTGCTCACCTTCACCAGCGCCACCGCTGAGTTCGACGCCCTGCTCGCGGGCCGGGTTGACTACGGCTACCTGCCATTCCAGGATGTCGCCCTCAAGCAGCGGCTGCTCAGCAGCGGATACCAGGTGAAGCCATGGCTGTACTGGGGGATCTCCTACATCCCGTTCAATTTCGCCAATCCCCGCGTGGGGCGGGTCTTCGACCAGCTGTATATCCGACAGGCGATGCAGCATGTGATCGATGAGTCGCAGTACATCAGCCGGGTGTTCAAGGGGTATGGCAGCCCGGACTACGGCCCGGTCCCGGTGCAGCCCCCCAGCCAATTCGTCAGCCCGCTGGCGGCCCATCCGCTCTACCCGTACAGCGTCGGCGCCGCGCGCCAGCTGCTGGCCAGCCACGGGTGGGTCCTGCACGGCGCGAACTCGGCAGCCTCCTGTGAGCGTCCGGGGAGCGGGCCGTCGGAGTGCGGGGCGGGTATCGCCCGGGGGGCAGCGCTGAACTTCACCATGCTCTACGCCAGCGGCACGCCCGCCTACTCGCAGATCATGCAGGCGTGGAAGTCGAGTCTGGCGGAGGCGGGGATCCAGTTGGCGCTGTCGCAGGCGCCCTTCAGCACGGTGGCAGCCACCGAGGCCGGGTGCGATGCGAAGACCGGGAGCGGGTGCTCCTGGGAGATGACGTATCTGGGCGCGCCGACGACGACCTATGTTCCCGTCTACTACCCGACGGGGGAGATCATCCTCCACAGCGGGGCGCCCGACAATGTTGGCAACTACGACAATCCGGTGAACGATGCGAACATCAACGCAAGCCACGTCCAGCCCGGATTGGGCGCGCTCTACCGATACGAAGACTTCGTGGCCCGGCAGCTACCGCTGCTGTACATGCCCAACAGCGTCTATCAGATCTCGGTCATCAGCAAGCGGCTGCACGGAGTGACGGCGCAGGACTCGACCAACCACATCTATCCGGAGGTGTGGACGCTCTCCAAGAGGTAGCCGAGGGCGGGTGGGGCTCGGGCGAGCCCCACCCGCGCCACCGGGGCGCGGCGGGGACGGTGGCCAGGGCCTCGGCGGGGCCACCGGGATCCGGACGATCCGGGCGCCCCCTCGCCGCCAGGACCTCAGCGCACTACGGTCGCGGTCGGCGCGTCGCGGAGCCGACTGGAGCCGGGGATGCCCGGCGGTGAGGCGCAGCATGGCGACGCCGGCCGGGCCCCGGGCGTCAGCTGTGGGTGGGATGCTGGAGGTGGACGACCCCACCCCCGAAGCGGTCCATGCGCAGCAGCTCGAGGGGCGAGCGGAGGTCACCGGGAAGCGCGGGCGTGCCATCCCCGATGGTCATGGGGGTCGGAACGGGTGGACCTCGTCGAGCAACCCGGCCGCCATCGCCTGGCGCGCGAGGGTCGAGCCCCCGACGGACAGACAACTGCCTGCTGTCCGCCTCATCCGCCGCACCGCTTCCGGATCGAATTCGGGCTCGACTGGGTTCTGGCGGTGGACCGCTCGTGCAGGGTTGTCGAGTAGACGATCTTGGTGGCGGCCGCCAGATCCCAGCGAACTCAAGGGCGCATGGGTGCTGATCTGCGACCGCAACGAACGTCTTTCAGTAGGCCATCGTCTCGCACGTCCTGCCTCCGGAGCGATGGGTGCCGATCCCCCGCTCGAGGGCGTTGGTGACGGTGTGCGCCCGGGGCCGGGGGCGCCCCAGTCGAACCTGCCGTCCGCGTCCGCTGTGTAGCCGTCGAGCGACATGATGGCCGAGTACACCAACGGCGCCATGGCGTTCCCTTCATCTGCCGTCCTGGGGGTCTGTGGTCACAACGGCTGCACTCGCGCGAGGTTCCCGTCTGCCTCCCGGATCCACACGAACGGGCAAGCGCCTTGCGGTTCCGCGCGACGCCCAGCCAGACAGCGTCGCCAGCCGCCGGTGGGCTGCGATCGGGGCGCCGGTGGAGCTGCCGGCCGGCGACCCGCACCAGGGCTCGGCCGGGTGCCGCGAGGACGAGTCGTCCGCACGACGGGTCGCTGGCCCGGTCGGTGTCGGATCGGACAGCGCGGCCCTCGGGGCGGTGGACCTGGCGGCCGGGGCCCTTTCGGTGCGGGGGAGCCTCGGCCGACTCAGCCCCGGGGCCGCGGCTGTGGAGCGGGTGCGCCCCGGGGCGCACCCGCCGGCGCGGTCGCCCGGGGCGTCGCGCCACCGCCTCGAGCTGATCCCCCGAGTGCCGCTGCGGCGCCCCGTTGCACGAGGCGCCGAGCACGCCGCCCGAGCCCCGGGCGACGCACCGCCGACCGGTCCTGCCGACCGCTTCAGGGCGGACGCCAGCTCCACGGCCACCACCACGCTCGTCACCAGGCCGCCCGCGCGCCGGATGGTGCGCGCTTGGGCCCCGGGGGTGACCGGCGCGGGGCGCGTCGTCCACCCCTGCCCGGGCTGGGGTGACCGGCGCGGGGGACGAGCGCAGCCCTGGGGCGGCGCCGCTGCCTGCGACGGGCGCCAGCCATGCGGGGCGCGGCCCTCGCAGGCGATCGCGAGGCTTGGAGCGGGGGCACTAGCCGGCTCCGCCCTCGGCTGCCGCCCGGTGCGCGGGGTGCTCCAGCGGTCGGGCGACCCGACCGAGCAGGCCCATTCCGAGGACGAACGCCGCCAGGTAGAAGCCGGCGAAGAGGTGGAAGCCCGCGTCGGTGGCGTGGACCAGAGCCGCCCCCGACCGGGGTGCCAAGACCCCAGCGGTCCCGAGGAAGACGCGGGTCGCGACCCGCGTCGACAGGCTCGCCTCGGCCACCAGCAGGGCGAGGGTGAGCGAGAGCGCCATGCCCACGTTGCGCAGGGTGAAGTACATGCCTGAGGCGACCCCCGTCCGTGCCGGTGGCGCCGCCGAGAGCATCGCCTTGGTGAGCGACGGCCAGGCGAGGGCGTTGGCCGCCGACATGAGCAGGAGGGGCCCGACCACCAGCGGCAGGGAGAGGCGCGGGCCGAGCTGGCCCAGCAGCCAGGCCCCAAGGGTGAGGACGAGGAGGCCGACGAGGACGAGCCGGGCCGGGCCGATCCGATCAGCGAGGTGCCCGCCCAGCGGGGCCAGCACCAGCTGGGGCGCCGCCAGCGGCACCAGGGCGAGCCCGGCCGCCAGCGGCCCGAGGTGGAGCGCGCCCTGGAGGTAGAAGGTGAGCAGGAACGTGGTCGCGGACAGGGCGATCATGTACAGGAGGACGACCCCCAGCCCGCTGCGGTAGTGGCGGTGGCGGAGCAGCCCGGTGTCGAAGAGCGGCGCTGGGGTCCGGCGCTCACGAGCGGCGAAGGCGAGCCCGAGCCCCGCCGCCGCCGCCAGGAGCACGACCGTGGGGGTCGCCCCCCAGCCCCAGGCGAGGCCCTCGGAGAGCGCGAGGAGCGCGGCCACCAGGGCGAGGCCGAAGAGCGCGGCGCCCGTCCAGTCGACCGCGGCGCGACCGTGGGTGCGGGCATCGGGCCGCAGGACCCACCACCCGCCGAGCAGCCCGAGACCACCGAACGGGACCGTGACGAAGAAGACGACCCGCCAGCCCAGGCTCGCCACCAGCGCTCCCCCCGCCACCGGCCCGACGATCGCGCCCAGGACCCAGGCGGTGGAGTTGACGCCCAGCGCCCGTCCCAGGTCGCCCGGGGGGAAGACCTGGACGATAAGGGGGACGGCCGTCGCCAGGCCCAGCGCGGCGCCCGCCCCCTGGACGAATCGGGCAGCAACGAGGAACGTGCCCGAGGGCGCGGCCCCGCAGGCGATCGTCGCGGCGGTGAACACCGCGAGGCCGGCGAGGAACGTCCGGCGCCGTCCGGCGACGTCCGACCAGCGGCCGGCGGGCAGGAGCAGCACCGTGCTGGTGATGAGGTAGGCGGTGAGGGTCCAAAGACCGGTGGTGGCCGCGATCCGAAGCCCGGCCATCAGCCGCGGGAGGGCCACGACCACGATCGTGCCGTCGACATTGGTGACGAAGGCGACCAGGGTCACGACGGCGAGGAGCCACCACCGGCCGGTGGCGGGGCGCGCGGATCGGGACATCGGGCCATGATCCACTGCCGCGCCCGGCGGCGGATCAGCTGGCGGTCGGGAGCGAGGCCGGTCCCTCGAGGTCGACGATCGAGCGCCGGGCCGCGCCCACCCGGCGCTCGAGCAGCGCCTCCTGGAGATCAAAGAGCTGATCGAGGAGATGGGTGATGGTGATCCCGGCGTGGAGCTCCGGGCGCAGGGCCTCGGGGAGCAGGTCGCCGAGCGCATCGAGGGCGGGCTGGAGCGAGGCGGGCACGCGCTTGCGCCCCTCCAGATGAAGCGCCTCGAGCTGGGCGACCAGCGCGTCCACGCCCTGCACCGGCGCGTCGCGGGCGTCCAGGCGCTGTCGGCGGCGCAGTTCGTCGGCATCGGCGGCGGCGATGGCGTGGGTGGCAACAGCGTACACGCAGATCCCCCACCGCGCTCTGTCCGGGGCCCCCGTCCCCGGTCACCCAGCCGGGGCCCCGATCAACGGAGTGGGGCGCGAGAGGCGCGGCTCTCGTGTGTGGCCATGAGTATAAGCCCGTAGCCGCGGGACGCCGGGAGCGACGATAATCGCGGCGCTGATGGTTCAGGAGACGGCAGATCCGGAGCGGCGCCAGTTCTTGCGGCGGCTCGACGACATCCTCGAGGCGTTGGAGCAGCTGAATCTGCAGGAGCGCCCCCAGCTGCCGGAGACGGTTCGGCGGTCGCTGCTCGCCCAGGGCATCGTCTGTGAGGACGAGCCCGACGTCCGAGCCCTGATCGAGCGGGTCTGGCGCAAGCAGGAGCCCTTCCTCCTGCGGCTCGGCACCGAGCGCCGGAGCGCGAGCACCCGCCGCGGAGGCGGGCGTCGGCCCCCGCGCCACCAGGTCGTGGAGGGGATCCTGCGCCAGCTGGCCGAGCCCCCCCGGTCCGCGCACCCCTGATCGACCGCTAGCGGTCGGCGGTCGCCTGTCCCCGCGAGCCGGGGTGGGGTGCATCCCCGCCGGCTCCGCCCGCCCCCGACCGGTTCGCCGCCGGCGTGCCGCGCTCCAGCGCCTCCTCCAGCTGCAGGGTGCGCCGGTAGGCCGCCCACATGGCGTCGCCGACGACGGTGCGCAACCCGCCTCGCTCCAGGGCGGCCAGCGCCTCGGCGGAGGTGCCTCCGGGTGACGTGACCATGTCGCGCAGCTCGGCCACGTGCCGACCGCTCTGGAGGGCGAAGGCGGCGGACCCCTGCATCGTGTCGAGGACGAGGTCGCGGGCGACATGGCGGGCGAAGCCCACGTGGACCGCGGCGTCGATCAGGGCCTCGATGAACAGGAAGATGTACGTGGGGCCGGTGCCGCTGACGGCGGTCGCCATCGCCACCTGCCCCTCGTCCTCGACCTCGACGGCGCGGCCGAGCGCCGCCAGCATGCCACGGGTGCAGGCCTTGCCTGCCTCGGTGACCACCGGGGTGGCGTACCAGACCGTGACCCCCTGGCCGATTTGGGCCGGTGTGTTCGGCATGGCGCGCACGATTGCGGGGTGGCGGAGTCCACGACCCAGGGCCCGGGTGCTGGCCCCGGCCACGATGCTGACGACGAGCTGCTCGGCGCGCAGGACCGGGGCGAGCTCGGGCACGACGTGGGGCAGCACCTGGGGCTTGAGGGCGATCAGGACCAGGTCGGCGTCGCCCGCAGCCTGGGCGTTGGCCGTCACGACGGTGACGCCGTAGGTCTGGCGCAGGTGGGCGGCCCGTGCCGGCCGCGGGTGACTGCACACAACCTGATCGGGGCTGAGGAGGTGCTGGCGGAGCATGCCGGCCAGCATCGCCTCGCCCATCGCCCCGGCCCCGACGATGCCGACCCGGATACCGGCCAGCGGGCCCGCGGCGGCTGGGCTCGCCGCGAGGTGGGAGACGGGCTCGCTCGCCATGGTGCCGCTGCAGGGTGCCACAACGCGGGGGCGCGGTGCATCGCTGGCTTGCTACGGTGGCACCGGCATGGCCGCCCCGCTCGTCGTCCTCTTCCCCGAGGGGGCCTTCGGGCCCACCAACAACTGTGTCGGCATCGCCCAGGCCCTGCAGCGGCGGGGCGCGCGCGTCGTCTTCGTGGTCGAGGCGTCGTTCCAGGGAACCCTCGAGGCCCAGGGCTTCGAGGAGCGGGTCATGCGCCTCAAGCCCGCCCCCGCGCAGCCGGAGGAGCCCGGCCAGTTCTGGAAGGACTTCATCCGCGACACCGCACCCCAGTTCCAGCGCCCCACGATCGAGCAGCTCGAGGGGCTGGTCCTGCCGATCTGGGCCGAGCTGGTCGCCGGGGCCCAGTACGTCGACGAGCGGCTGCGCGCGATCTTCGCCGAGCTGGACCCCGACGTGATCGTGGTCGACAACGTCGTCGCCTTCCCCGCCGTCCTGGCCCACGGCTGCCCGTGGGTGCGGATCGTCTCCTGCAACCCCCTGGAGATCCGCGACCCCGAGCTCCCGCCCCCCTACTCCGGCTATCCCACCCGGGATCGCTCGGGGTGGGAGCCATTCCGGCGCCGCGAGGCGGAGCTGCTCGACGGGCTGCGGGCCGAGTTCGGGGCGTTCGTGCAGGATCGCGGGGCGCCAGCCCTGCCGAACGCCGCCTTCATCCACGCCTCCCCGTACCTCAACCTCTTCCTCTACCCGGCGGCCCTCGACTACGCTCGCTCGCGGCCGCTGGGCCCGAGCTGGTCGCGACTCGAGAGCTGCGTGCGGACGGCGGAGCACCGGTACCGCCCGCCCGAGCGGCTGCGCACCGGCGACGGCGCCCTCGTCTACTGCAGTCTGGGCAGCCTGGGCTCGGCGGACGTGCCCCTGATGGCGCGGCTGCTCGACGTCCTCGGCCGCAGCCGGCACCGGGCCATCGTGAGCCTCGGTCCCCAGCACGACCAGCTCCGCCTCGCCATCAACCAGGACGGGGCCGCCCTCCTGCCCCAGCCCCGGATCCTGCCCCAGGTGGACGTCGTCATCACCCACGGCGGCAACAACACGATCACCGAGGCGTGCCACTTCGGTCGGCCGATGGTGGTCCTCCCCCTCTTCTGGGACCAGCACGACAACGCCCAGCGGATCGACGAGGCCGGCCTGGGCGTCCGCCTGCCGCCCTATGCCTTCGGGGACGCGGAGCTGACCGGCGCCATCGACCGGCTGGCGGCCGACGCCGGGCTGCATCGCCGGCTTCGCGCCCTGGCCAGCCGCCTGCAGGCGCAGCCGGGGACCGGCCGGGCGGCGGAGCGGATCCTCGGGATCGCCAGCCAGCGCCGCTGAGCCCAGGGGGCCTGGGATGCGGGTGGAGGTCCTCGTCGTGCCCCGCGCCCGAGCGGCCCACTGCGCGCGCGACGGCGACCGGCTGCGGGTCCGGGTGACGGCGGCGCCCGAGGGTGGGGAGGCGAATCGCCAGGTGGTGGCGGCCGTCGCCGGCTGGCTCGGGGTCGCCCCCGGCGCGGTCGAGATCCTGCGCGGCCACCGCGGCCGGCGGAAGTGGCTCTGGGTCCCGGTGGACCGGCTCCCGCCCGGACCCGGCGCCCCCCCCTAGGCTCCGGTCTCCGCCCGGCGGAGCGCCTCGGCGGCGCAGGCGAGGTCGAAGACCCCCGAGCCCACGCTCTTCATGACCGTCAGAGGCTGCGGGCTGGGGCCGGCGTCGGCCAGCGCCCGGATGCGTTCGGGGCCGAACCGTCCCTCGGCGATCGGGATCAGCAGATCCCCCGCCTCGCGCAGGCAGCCCGCCAGGGTGTCGGCGTAGACGGCCGCGGCCGCGACCACGTCGGAGGCGAGCTCGCGTGTCGTCGGGGTGTGCGCCCCCATCGCGTTGACGTGGCAGCGCGCCGGCAGGTCCGCCAGCCCCAGCAGCGGGTCGCCAGCGCCCGTCACCAGGGTCACGACGTCCGCGTCGCGGGCGGCGGCGGCCAGGGCATCGGCAACGGCGATCTCAAGGTCGGGATGGTCGGGCGCGACCCGCTCCGCCAGCCGCTCCGCGCCGGCGCGGGTGCGGTTCCAGAGCGTGAGCCGGCGGATGGGGCGAACGGCGCACACCGCGGCGATCTGGTCTGCGGCCTGCGCGCCGGCGCCGGCGACGACCAGATGGGCCGCACTGGGGCGGGCCAGGCGGTCGGTGGCCCACCCGGCCAGGGCGGCGGTGCGGATCGCGGTGAGCCGCGGCCCGTCCAGAAGCCCCAGCAGCCGGCCCTCGGCGCGGTCGAGAACCAGCATCACGCCCTGGATCGCGGGGAGCCCGCGCTCGCGGTTCCCGCCCGCCACGGTGAGGACCTTGACCCCCAGCCCGTCGGGACCGGCGGCCGGCATCGTGAGGAGGAGGGTGCCTCCCGCCCCGACCCGCACGCGGGCGGGCGCCTCGGCCGCGCCGGCGCGCTCGGCCGCGAGCGCGGCCCCCACGGCGGCGATCGCGACCGGGGGCGGCAGCAGGCGGGCGAGCGCCTCCGCATCGATCCACCGCGCCCC